>CAZUKP010000105.1:0-9106 GCA_964620915.1 uncultured Hyphomicrobium sp.
AACCGGCTGTTAACCGGTTGGTCGTAGGTTCGAATCCTACCCGCGGAGCCAGCCTGCAGCGTGCTGCTCACGCGACGCGCTTATCATCAAAAGCTCCGAAATATTTTCCGGCGTCAGATAGCCTACAAGCTTGCCCGACGGATCTGTCACGGCCACACAAAGTGCCGGCGAGCGGCGAATTAGATGAAACGCAGTTTCCAAGTCGGCGGTCTGCGGTACCGTCGGCACATTAGCGTCCATAATTTCCAGAACTGACGTGCCGCCGTCCTTTGTCTTCAATGCGTAACCAATGGCCTTGCGCGTTACCATGCCGCGCAGTCGAGAGGCGCCGTCGAGAACCGGAAACTCTTGTTGCGCTGTGCGCAACAGAAGTGCTGCCGCGTCGTCCAGCGTGGACATGACACCGAGCGATTCAAACGACGTAATCATGCCGTCCGATACGGGATGGCCGCGCGTGACCTCGCGCATCTGCACATATCCCGCCTCACCTGAAGCCGCCAGGAAAATGAAGATGGCAATGAGCACGAGCATCGGGTTACCGAATAGACCGAGTAACCCAAACACGACTGCTAGGCCCTGGCCTATGCGTGCCGCAACGCGCGTGGCCTGAGTATACCCAAGCCGCATCGCAAGTAGAGCGCGCAAAACTCGGCCGCCGTCCATGGGAAACGCCGGTATGAGATTGAAGACAAAGAGTATGACGTTGGCGAAAGCGACCTGGGCCCAGAAGCTCGATTGAACGATCTCAACCACCGTCATTTGCGAGAAGTCGAAACGTAGCCCCAATGCCGCGAATAACACGATCGCGATCACTGCATTCACGGCCGGGCCTGCCAGCGCGACAAAGATCTCCTGCATCGGCTTTTCCGGCATCCGCTCGAGTGAGGCGACGCCGCCGATCGGCAGCAGCGTGACGTCAGGCGTGCGGATTCCGTAGCGGCGCGCCGCGAAGATGTGCCCAAATTCGTGCATCACCACGCAAGCGAAAAGAACCAGAATGAAGGCGATCCCCGCTATAGCATCCTGTGGCGTCCCGCGAAGCCAAAGCACGCCCCCAATCCAAGCGAGCAGAAGCAGGAACGTCAGGTGCATGCGAACAGCTGTGCCGGCCAGCGTGAAGAGCTTTATAGACCAAGCCATGAATCGAATGTCCCTTGGGGTCGTTTATTTTCCTATCCAACATATAGGAAGCCGTGACGCCAATACGATGCAGCTATGGGCGCAACCCAATGCACCAGACAAAATCTGACTTGGAGCAGTGTCGGCGGTCGCCTCAGGGCGCGAGCGTGGGCGGCGGCGGCGGATCAGCGGGGTCGCGATCCATGGCGGCAACTGTGTCGACAGAGCCGTCACGGCCGTAGATGTCAGGGCGGAATTCGACGGTACCGTTACGCTCCGCCCAGGCAGTAATGTAAGCGAAATAGACCGGCAGCGGCCGGGTGAGCGTGATGTCGACGGCCTCACCGTTCTGAAGTATTTCTTGAGCGCGCCCTGGGCGCTCCCAACCCGGCTCGTATTGGGCAATCCACTCCACCAACTTAAAGACGTCTTGGACACGAACGCATCCGGCGCTGAAGGCGCGCGAGCGTTGGTCGAAAAGCGTCTTCATCGGCGTGTCGTGCATATAGACCGTATGTTCATTGGGCATATCGATGCGCACGAGGCCCAGTGCATTTTGAGGGCCGGGGTCCTGCCGGAATTTCAGCTTTTGAGTATCGGATGCCCCCCAATTGATGGTGAAAGGATCCAGTTCTGGGCCATTATAGCCATTGAGCACGCGGATCTTTTCCTTTTGGAGATAGTCGGGCTCTTTTGCCAAGCGTGGAATCAAATCGAGGTTGGCGACGCTTTCGGGAACGTTCCAATAGGGGAAAAAATTGACGGCGCGGATGGTGGCCTTCACACTTGGTGTATCGCGCCCCTGCTTTCCCACAATGACGCGATGTCGCTGCCGAACTTCAAACCGCTCAACGGCCTCCAACTGAAATGCAGGAACATTGACGAGGATGTAGCGCGGTTCGCTCACATCGCGCATCAGGTTACGAATGCGCCCCAGATTGAGCCTGAGTTGCGCCAGCCGTTCAGCGGCCGACACATTGAGCGTAGGATAGGTCGAACGCTCGACGCGTCCCGTCGGCCGCAGACCGTGCCGCCGTTGGAAGCGGCGCACCGCCGCCGCGAGTTCCTCATCATACGTATAGGAATTATAACTTTGGTTACGTGGCGAGAGATCGCCGCTGATGCGGAGACGCTGGCGCAATATGGGCACGCGGTCGTCTTCTTCGCCAATGCGCATCATGCGGCCAGGAGGTACGGCCGGCCAGCCCCCCTTGGAGACGATAAACTGATAGCGTTCGATCGCTGTCCCCATGGCAGCAATCATCTCATCGCTGCGCCAGGGAATAGGACCATCGCGCAAATCGTTGAGGGGCTCTTTGGCACGCGCCGTGCGTTCGCGCTGCTTGGCCCTCCGACCGGTGTAGTCAGGCGTGCCGAAGCTGGTGATGCCCTCCCACCATTCCTGCGCTTGAGTCGGGACAGTGACGCCCGTCAGGAGCAGACAGAGCGCTAGGCCAACGCAGCCTCCCGCGCGTATTGCGCCTCTCAAGAAGGTCGCCGCAGCGCGATGAGTTTCGCGTGGCCGCGTGGATGCGCGATGTAACACCATCAATCCGTCCCGATTGCTGTTCTCGATTTCTGCCCGCAACAGCATACGGGCCTGCCGCAGTGCCGTCTAAGATTCGTTTGCGCTCGTGTCGTCAGCTAGCACTTAGGTTATGGCCAAACGAAGACAACCGCGCACCTGCAAATAATTGTAACCTCTTCGGATGTTTCACGTTTTTGTGTGGCATCGCGGTGCCGAGGTGTTGCTCGGACGGATAACAGGCTGGCCGTTATTCGGCCGTGTCGCGAAAATGATCCCAGCCAGTTCGCGCCAAGTCTAGATGGTGGCCACCCCTGTCAGCCACACTGATGCCCGCGTCCGCAACCGCGATCTCCCCAATGCAAGTGACGGGCACGTCCTCCTGTGCCGCAGAGCGCTCAAACTGCGAAGCGTTTTCGGTGGAGACGGTTGCAAGAACCTCATAGTCCTCCCCGCCGGTGAGCAGATCGGCAAGTTGTACGTCCCCGGCTGCTAAGACGGCTCTTGCATTAGCGGACAGCGGCACCTTTTCAGCCTCGATATGCCCTCCCGTTCCCGAGGCACCACACAACCTCTGGAAGTCCTTAACCAGCCCATCCGAAATATCCATCGCCGCAGAGGCGTAAGTGCGCAAAACCCCGGTAAGGCGGACGGGTGGGGTTGGCCGTTGAGATCGCGTAATGAGAATCTCCCGAACCGGAGTGTCGATTCCCCAGCGCGAAGCGCAATTTGGATCACGTCTGAGATTGAGTCCGAGGACCGCATCGCCGATCGTCCCGGAGACGTAGATGAGATCGCCGGCACGCGCCGACGCGCGGCGCACCATGCGGCCCGCTGGAACGGTTCCAAACGCGGTGATCGAAACGCTGAAGTGGCCTGGCGTGCGATCGGTGTCACCGCCGGCTAGCTTGCAGCCGAAAGCCTCTTGCGCGCGCGCCAATCCCGCAGCGAAGGTTGACATAAAGGAGCGTTCCGGCCGCCCGGGCAGCGACAACGACATCACGTAGGCCAACGGCGTTGCGCCTTTCGCGATGAGGTCCGACACGTTGACAGCGATTGCCTTCCAGGCGATTGCGCCCGCGTCTTCGTCCGGCAGAAAGTGCACGCCTTCAACAATGGCGTCGGTGGTGACGACCAAATCTTCTCCGGGCGGAGGCGTGATCAGTGCGCAGTCATCCTGCAGACCGAGGGCGCCGGGGAAACCCGACGTCAACGGCACGAAAAACTCACGAATGAGCGCGTCTTCGCTTTCAATCCTGTCGCTTGGCATGGGAGTCAAACTCCGCTGCGCGCAGACGGCGGGCAAGCTTATCCAGCACGCCGTTGACGAGTCTTGGCTCGTCCTCCGACAAGAACGCATGTGCGACGTTGATATACTCGTTGATCACGACGCGAGCGGGAACATCAGAGCGTTCCATCAGCTCATAGACGCCGGAGCGCAGAATAGCCCGAACGATGGAGTCGACGCGCTTCAGCCGCCAGCCTTCAGCGAGTTGCTGATCGATTAACGGGTCGATCTCGCGCTGGCGCCGCAAGACGCCACGCAACGTTTCGGCGAAAAAAGCCGGATCGGCGCCGGCGGCTGCCTCGTCACCTGGCGCACGCGGAATGCGCATGGTGACAAACTCTTTGATGACCGCGTTGAGATCGGTTCCGGCCAAATCCATCTGGTAAAGAGCCTGTACGGCGGCTACGCGCGCTGCGGTGCGTGGTGCAAGCGCCTTCGTTTGCGCCTTCGGCCGGGGATTGGTCATGCCCCAGGTCCCTCATAGGTGCGCGCCAGCTCAATCAGCCTCATGCAGGCGCGTGCCGCGGCACCACCTTTGCCGTCGCTCCCACCGCGAGCACGTGCCATTGCCTGTTCCTGGTTCTCGACCGTCAGAATTCCATTGCCCACCGGCACAGCGTTGCGAATGGCAACCTCCATCAGCCAATGATTGGCATTTTGGCAGACGATGTCGAAGTGGGCCGTCTCTCCCCGGATCACACAACCAAGCGCGATCGCTCCGTCCCATCGCGCACGCGCTGCAACACCGGGAATGAGCTGGGACGCAACCGCCTGCACCAAAACCTGCGGAACCTCAAGAGCGCCGGGAACGGTGACGCGGTCGAAGCCCACACCAGCCGTTTCGAGCGCCGCTATCGCTCCCTTTGCAAGCTCATCCGAGATTGCATCATAAAAGCGTCCCTCGATGATGAGGACGCGCGCTCCCTTTAGCCCTGCCATACCTTTACTCGATCCTGCGCGTGCCAACGATGCGAAGGCCGAAACCCTCAAGGCCCACATAAACGTGGGCGGGCGAGTTCGTCAGCAGCACCATATCCTCAACGCCGAGATCCCTCAGGATCTGCGATCCGACACCGACCTCGACCTGCCGGCGTTCTGCGGCACCTTTGGGCGCCTTAGAGGTTTGCGACTGACGGTCAATCCACTCTGAGACAAGTTTGGGCCTGAGGTCGCGAATAAGAACAATAACACCGCGGCCCTCCTTTTCGATGGCACCCATGGCGCACTCGATCTGTGTGCCCGTTTCACCGTCCACACCGATGCCCAATAGATCGCCGAGCACGTTGACCGCATGGACCCGGACCAGCACAGGACCAGGTGCCGACAGATCGCCCTTTACGAGCGCCAGGTGTTCGCCCGGCTCAACCGTCGTCTCATAGACGTGAAGATCGAAATTGCCGGCTGCGCGCGTTGCGACCGTCGTTTTGGCGACGGCTTGTACCAATTGCTCATGGCGCAGGCGATGGGCAATGAGTTCCTCGATGGCACCGATTTTCAGACCGTGGCGTTGAGCGAAAGGAACAAGATCGGGCAGGCGCGCCATCGTTCCATCGTCGTTCATGATCTCGCAAATGACCGCAGCGGGGTAGAGACCGGCAAGGCGCGCAAGATCAACGGAGGCTTCCGTATGCCCAGCGCGCATCAGCACGCCGCCTTCGCGCGCGACAAGAGGAAAGACGTGGCCCGGCGACACGATGTCTGCCGCACTCTTCGTTGGATCGATCGCCGTTGCAATCGTTCGGGCGCGATCGTGCGCGGAGATACCTGTCGAAATGCCTTCACGCGCTTCGATTGACTGGGTAAAGGCCGTCCGATTGCGCGATGCGTTCCGGCGCACCATTGCCTCCAGCCGAAGTTCATGTGCGCGGGCCTGCGTTAGCGTCAGACAGATGAGGCCACGGCCATGCTTGGCCATGAAGTTTATGGCATCCGGTGTTGCCATTTGCGCAGGGATCACGAGGTCACCCTCGTTCTCGCGCTCTTCCGCATCGACAAGCACAACCATGCGACCGTTGCGCAGGTCCTCCAAAATCTCAGGTACGGCAGACAGGCAACCACGGCCTTCTGAGAAGGCGATCGTGCCAAGGTCTTGCGTCACGGGCGGAACTCCAAGAGCCGCGCGACATAGCGCGCGAACACGTCAACCTCCAGGTTGACCGATTGCCGGGCGGTTTTCGCGCCCCAGGTGGTCACCGTCAAGGTGTGAGGGATGATGTTGACGCCGAAGCGATTGTCGGAAACCTCATTGACGGTCAATGAGACGCCATCAAGCGCGACGGAACCCTTTGGCGCAATGTAAGGGGCCAAGTGATCGGGCACCTCGAAAGCAAAGCGCAAGGACTCCCCATCAGGCTTAACGTCGACAATTCGTGCAAGACCGTCCACGTGGCCCATCACCACATGGCCGCCAAGCTCGCCGCCCGCACACAATGATCGCTCCAAGTTGATCTGCCGTCCGGGCTCCCACCCAGCTATCGTTGTCTTCGATCGCGTCTCGTTTGACGTATCGACGGTAAAGATGGCCCCCTCACCTTCGGGCTTCACGGAGGTCAACGTCAGGCAGCAGCCGTCGCACGCCACCGACGCACCAACCTCAAGCCCTTTCGCCGGATAGCGTGTGCGGATGGTGAAGCTGCCGTCATCGCGTCCAACGACCTCTCCAATGTCGGAGACGATGCCCGTAAACATGGCTGTGGCCTTTCTTCGCTACCTCTAGAGCAAACACATCATGTGCGTGGCCGCCCCGGCGTTATGCTGCGCCAGTGGCGGCGGAATACGATCATATCGTCATTGGCGAGCGTTCGATGCTCGCAAATTTCAAAGGCGCCAGCGACATCGAGGTTGCCCAGCGCACTGACGGCCGCGGCGTCCTCAAGTTTGCGCACACCATCAGGGCGGGCGTGGAACATAACGGCCTCATCGATGAGGCCGGCGCGCGCGAACGCTTTCCACGTCGCGGGGCCGCCTTCAACCAAAAGGCGGGTGATCCCTTCGGCGACGAGCGTTTCCATGATGTAGGGCAGCCAAAGCTCACCACCGATCTCACTTACGCGGAAAACGCGAACACCTTTATCTTCGAGCTTGGCCAGTTCCGACGTGGCTGTCGCGGGCGGACAGAACAACCAGACGCGATGCTGATGCGCAGTGCAGGCAAGCCTGCTATCGACCAGTCCCGTCACCTCGCGCGCGAGCACGATGCGGACCGGCGAGCGTTCCTCCAGACCAGGGAGCCGGCAGGTCAGCATGGGGTCGTCGTCCATCACAGTTTGACGGCCGACGAGGATTGCATCGGCGCGCGCACGCAAGAGGTGCCCGCGTGCGACCGCCAACGGACCGGTCGCCCAAACCGGCTTTCCTCGCGACCCGCGGGGCACTCTGCCATTCTGGCCCAGCGCGAATTTTGTCTGAACAAGCGGGCGGCGTTCCGTCACGCGCAGGATATGCCCGGAAGCCATCCAGTGCGCCTCGCTCGCCAACAGGCCGCGCTCAACCACGATCCCCGCGGCGCGCAGGCGGGCAAGCCCACGCCCCGCGACTCTGGGGTCGGGATCCTCAATGGCGCAAACGGCTCGCTTCACGCCCGCTGCAATGAGTGCATCGGCGCAAGGTGGCGTCGCCCCATGATGAGAACATGGCTCAAGCGTAACGTAGGCGGTTGCGCCCCGGGCGCGGGCGCCAGCGCGTTTGAGAGCTTCAACCTCGGCGTGGGGGCGCCCGCCGGGAGCTGTCCAACCGCGCGCAATCACCTCTCCGGTCGCCTCGTCTGCAATCACCGTTCCGACAGAGGGGTTGGGCGCCGTCTGCCCTAACCCGCGTTCGGCAAGTTTGAGCGCAATCGCCATCATGTGGGCATCAAAAGCAGCGCGCGGGCTGTCAGCCATCAGTGTCAGTGTTTCTTGACAGGCGCTGTCTGATCAATCGCGCCTTCAAACGCAATCGGGACCACTTCACTGGCCGCGGCCGGCTCGGCGATCTCACTCAGCACCTCTTGGAAATCGGCCACCTCTCGGAAATCGCGATAAACGGAGGCAAAGCGTACATAGGCGACGGGATCAAGACCACGCAACGCCTCCATGACAAGTCCACCGATTGTGGAGGATTCGACCTCGCTCTCACCGGAGCTTTCGAGCTGGCGAACAAGGCCCGAGACCATGCGATCGACGCGCTCGTGCTCGACGGGCCGCTTTCGTAACGCTACGTCAACCGAGCGCATGAGCTTGTCGCGATCGAAGGGAACCTTGCGTCCTGACCGCTTCACGACGGTCAATTCACGCAACTGGACGCGCTCAAATGTCGTGAAGCGACCGCCGCAGTCGGGACAAATGCGGCGGCGGCGGATGGCGGCGTTCTCCTCGGTGGGACGGCTGTCCTTCACTTGAGTGTTTTCGCCCGCGCAATAAGGGCAGCGCATGACCCGCCTCTCACGGTTAATCCTGATCCGTCATCGCGGAAGCCGGCGATGGGCGCAACCCCTCAAAGGGTGGCCCTCGCCCTTGCCCACGAAAAAAGCACGAAGCAGCGGCGTTACACACGCCCGGCAACCGCCTTGAGCGTTTGGCACCATTGAGCAAGAACAATGGGTGGGCAACGGACAAGTGCCGCGCCCTGAGGCGCCTAGCTGTAGATCGGGAAGCGCTTGCAAAGGTCGATGGCCTGCGCCTTAACCTTCTCCTCGACCTCGCCATTGCCTTCCGGGCCGTTCTTGGCGAGACCGTCGAGCACCTCGGCGATCATGCGGCCAACCTGCTGGAACTCGGCAACGCCGAAACCGCGCGTCGTGCCGGCGGGAGCGCCGAGGCGGATACCTGACGTGACCATCGGCTTTTCGGGATCGAAGGGCACGCCGTTCTTGTTGCAAGTGATGTGCGCACGCTCCAGAGCCTTTTCCGAAACGTTGCCGGTAAGCTTTTTCGGTCGCAAGTCGACAAGGATCAAGTGCGTGTCAGTGCCTCCGGAGACCAGCGCAAAGCCGTCGTTGACGAGCACTTCGCCCATCGCTTTGGCATTCGCGATCACGTTCTTTGCATAGATCTTGAAATCCGGACGAAGCGCTTCCCCGAACGCCACGGCCTTGGCGGCGATAATGTGCATCAGCGGGCCGCCCTGAAGGCCCGGGAAAATCGCCGAGTTGACCTTCTTGGCGATGTCGGGGTCGTTGGTCAGGATCATGCCGC
>CAZUKP010000106.1:0-9098 GCA_964620915.1 uncultured Hyphomicrobium sp.
GCACGCTTGGACAAGCACTCGCTGAAAACGGCATTGGTCTCGTCTATGGGGGCGGCAATCTCGGCCTCATGGGAGAGGTCGCGCGCGAAACGCTGCGTCACGGCGGCCACGTCACCGGAATTATTCCAAATTTCTTGCTGACCAAGGAACAAATGCTGCGCGATGTGCAGGAGCTCATCATCACCGAGGACATGCACGAGCGCAAAATGTTGATGTTTGAGCGTTCAGACGCCTTCGCCGCACTACCGGGTGGCATCGGCACACTCGAAGAGTTGGTGGAGCAGCTTACGTGGCTTCAACTTGGCCGTCACACCAAGCCGATCGTCGTTGCCAACATCGAAGGTTTTTGGGATCCGTTTCTCAATCTCTTGAACCACATGAAGGCGGACTCGTTCTTGCGACCTGGGCTCGATGTGACGTTTTCGGTCGTCACAGACGCGAGCGAGATCGTCCCTGCCGCCGCTGCTGCGATCTCGAAACGAAAAGCCCCGCCGGATGCTGCGATCGTTGGGAAATTCTAAGTCGAGCCCGGCAACGCGATGTCGAATTAGATCTTCTGCAGCAGCTCGTAACCTTCCGGACCACCCGGGCAGAACGCAAATCCGCACTCCAACAACGCTGACACCGCGTTGACAAGCGTTATGGCGAGGATCAACCAGACGGCGCCCTTTTCAAATAGACCAATTTCCGGGGGAGTGGAGTCGTCTGCAAACTGTTCTTCAAACAACAAAACCACGGCGCACGCGGCGATTGCGGCGACAAAACAGAGAAATGACCAAGTATAAAAGTGGAGCCCCATGAAGGGAGGTCCAAATCCTGGATTTCCAGGCATGATATGCAGAAGAATCTGCCGCATGGCGATTCCGGCGCCGGCCAGTGCAGCGATGATCGTGACGCCATAGTGAAACGGCCGCGGTCCAAATCGTATCGTCAGGACCGGGCCCAAGGCCAAGGCCGTGAACGCAACGCGCTGCAACAGACACAAGGGACAGGGCAGATCGCCTAGGTCAAATTGATAATAGAACGCCGAAAGCAAGACGACGCAGATCGCATAAATCCCAATAGCGTTCAGGCGAACAGCAATGCGCGGGGTCATGTCGTGCACCGGAATGAGCTAGAATGACAACGGCAGCAAAGTCGTTGCATGATGAAGATACAGGGGAAAGGTGAGCACCAGCCCGATTGCGAACAGAATCAAGGCCCATCGCCTGTTACCCTGCCACGCGAAGACCACTGCACCGCCAAAAAGCAAAAAGAGACCGGTAAAGTTCATAGGAAGGCTCGCCTCTGCTGCAGCCTAACAATTATCATGGTTTCCAGACCAGACCACAACGCGCATCGCATATTCACAACTCTTCGGCAGTCGTTCGCCGGCAAGGCAGTTCTTCAGTTAACGTTGTTGTTGGCTGGCGGCAGTACCCTGACGGCGTTGCCAGCCGGTCTGCTGTTTGGGACGCTCGGTTTCGTTTGCGCTCTCGCGGTTGTTGCCGGCCTCGCTATTCTGGCAACGTGGCTGCCCCCAGACAGCCTCATGCGTTTCTACGGGGCGCACCCCATCGACATGGGAAGTCATGCCCAAATCTTGGGGCTCGTCACGGAGCTGTCACAGCGCGCGCAACTTCATCGGACCCCGCACCTTTTCGTTATTGTGAGCGGTGCGCTCAGCGCCTTCTCATTGGGAAGCACAAACCGGTCAGCGATCGTGCTCACCGAAGGTGTGCTGCGCAATCTGACGATGCGGGAAATTGCCGGCGTACTGGCTCACGAAGTCAGCCACATCCGCAACGGTGACTTAACCGTCTTCAGCATGGCAGACCTGCTAACGCGTCTCACTCAAGTGCTCTTTTATCTCGGGCTCGCGCTGTTGGTGTACAATTTACATCACCTGATTACGGGCGAGTTGCGCGTCTCGTGGTGGGCTGTCGCAATTCTCGTACTTGCCCCAGCCCTCTTCAATCTCTTTCAGCTCATCCTTTCGCATAACCGGGAGTTCGATACAGATCGAAACGCTGCCATCTTGACCGGCGACCCCATGGGGCTCGCTTCGGCCGTGTCGCGGCTCGAGTCTTCAACCGGTCAATTCTACCAGGACCTCTTTTCCCCCGTACCGGCCAGGCATGTTTCGCAACCATCTCTGCTGCGCTGTCATCCGCCAACCGAGCAACGCTTGGCCCGCCTGCGCAAACTCGACGTACCACCACAGCCCACCCTCGATATTTCCGAAGGACCACGCATTTCGCTCATCGGCGTAGGGCCAATCGAAATGCGCCCACGCTATCGTTGGCCCGGCGTGTGGTTCTGATCGCAGCGAGCACATCCACGCCCCGAATGCTGGGCCTGCGCGTTCACTCACGGTTCAGGCACGAAGCGCCACACTGTATCCCAAAGAATCGCCGCTATTCCGGACGATAGGCGTGCAACTACGCCAAGAGGGGACGAGAACGATGCGCCTGCCGCACCTCAAATTTGTCATCGCAGCGATGGCCGCCTTCGGCGCGCTTGCATTTGCGCCACCACCGGCCGCCGCCCAGTACGACGCTGAAGTCGACGTCTCCGTCTTTTATGATGAGCTCGATGAAGGCGGCGATTGGTTCGAGCATCCCGAATGGGGCTACGTCTGGCGCCCACCTGTTCGAGCCGATTGGCGTCCTTATACGCGCGGCCGGTGGATCTACACGGACGACTACGGCTGGTTCTGGGATTCGCAGGAGCCGTGGGCCTGGGCCGTTTATCATTACGGCCGTTGGGCCTATGACGACTACGCGGGCTGGATTTGGATCCCCGGACGGCACTGGGGACCGGCCTGGGTCGCATGGCGCTATGGCGACGACAACATCGGTTGGGCGCCGCTCCCACCTCAGTCCGTCTGGCGTCCGAGCGTTGGCATTGTCTTCAATGTCGATTTCTTTGGTGCCGCGGTCTACGACCCCTATTGGGTGTTCGTGGCACCGCGCTACTTCGCCTATGACCGCGTCTATCGCTACGCCCGCCCACACCGCTACAATCGGAGCATTATCCGGCAAACGCGGCGTTCAACGCGTTACGGCTATCACCAGCATAGAGTCGTCAATCGCGGCATCGACCCTCACACCTATCGCCGGTTGACGCACCGAAGCCCGCCGAGGCGAGAGCTCGTCGTGCACACAAACCGTTATCCCAAAGGCTACGGCAACCCTCACCAGCGCAATCAAGTCGAGCTGTATCGGCCGGGCAAACGCAATGCCGGCTATCACCAGCGCAAAGCACCGCGCAAGGTGAGCACGGGCAAATGGGGGTTTGGTGGACCGCCCAACCGTTCTGCGGCACCGGGGGGTTACAAACCGGGTCAGCGATCTTCGCCCTACGCCAATCCATCCAAGGGTCCCGGCAGCGGAACGACGGGCCGGAACACGAAATACAATAATGCTCCGCCGAACTCCGGCACGCGAGATTGGCAACGCAACCAAGGTCAGCAATTCCAGGACGTGGACAATGGTCGGCGCTACGATGGCGCGAGTAAGAGTAATTCAGGGAACGCATACAAGTCGAACAACCGGAACGGGCGTCCTAACGCGGACAACACGAGAGGTGGCCCGGACCCCTATCGCATGAAATCGGATCGCCAACGCTCCCCCAACGCGAAGAATTTTGAGCGCAACCGTGGCCCCAACACGCAAGGTTCCGAACGTCGGCGCACCGCCAAGCCAGGAAACGAAAACGGCAACCGCAACTACGGTTCGAATGGCGGGAACGGCGGCGACAGACGGCAAGCCAAGAATCGTGATGGCAACTGGGACAAGAAACGCGAAAACGACTGACCGTTGCGCTTTCGTTAAGGCCTTTGCTCACCACGTTCGGGGACAACGCTTCCCCCTCGCCTTGCGTTGGCCTGCGCTTGCGCGTATCCCCCGCAAATGACCAAGACCGGACCCACCGCAGCGCCCGGCGCTGACCCTGACGGCGCCGCGGCCAAAGACCTCGTCGAGAGAATGCGCGGCGGCGAACGGCGGGCTGTTGCAAACGCCATCACCGAGCTTGAGCGGCTTTCGCCTTTAGCCCCTGCGCTACTCAGGGCGATGCAGCCTTATCTGGGTCATGCCCTCGTTGTGGGATTCACGGGTCCGCCCGGTGCGGGCAAATCTACACTCGTCAATTCAGTTATTGCGCACGTGCGCTCGGCGGGCCGCACCGTCGGCGTCATCGCTGTGGACCCATCGAGCCCGGTCTCGGGCGGCGCCATCCTCGGAGACCGCATCCGCATGTCGGCGGCGCACGACGATGAAGGCGTATTCGTCCGCTCCCTCGCTAGTCGCGGATATCTCGGTGGTCTGTCGCCGGCAGCCGTGCGCATCATTGACGCCTTCGACGCCGCGGGTCGCGATCTCATTCTCTTGGAGACGGTCGGCACCGGCCAAAGCGAAATCGACGTCGCCGAGGTTGCCGACGTGCGCGTCGTCGTTGCTGCCCCTGGGCTGGGCGACGACATTCAGGCGATGAAGTCGGGACTATTGGAAATCGCTGACATCCTCGTCGTCAACAAGGGCGACCGCCCCGGTGCCGAGCTGACACTACAGCAGCTCATCGGCGCGCTCGCTATTCGTGCTCACATGCACGCGCGCGTTCCGGTCCTCAAAACAACGGCAACAACCGGAGAGGGCGTGGTTCAGCTCGTCGAGGCGATCGACGAGGTCGGCCGCGCCGTCGAAGCAAAAGGTTCAGCGGAGCGTCGGCGTCAACGTGCGCGCTACCTGATTGCGCGGGCGGCAGCCGATATTGTTGCTGAGCGCGTTCGGGCCGGACACGGAGGCCATTTGGATCGACTTGCCGACCAGGTGCTTTCGGGCGATCTCGCCCCCGAGGCGGCGGCCAGACAACTCTTGGAACGCTAGCCCACTGAGCGGCATTCGTTCTCGCCGTTCCACAATGCTTGGCGATGGTTGCAAGCGGGCTATGATGATGTGAACGGCATCGAGCCCGCGCCGGCCTTGCGTCCTACTCTCAACGCCGAAAGAGACACGCCCTGCAAGACCCTATGCCAAGCAACGCGGGCCGCACGTCCGAGCCCTCACCCTCGGGCCCAAGCGGGCACGGCTTTGCTGGTCATCCGCCCGGGCTGGCGCCTCTCTTCTTCACCGAACTGTGGGAGCGGTTCTCATACTACGGCATGCGCGCACTTCTGGCGCTGTTCATCGTGGCGCCCGCCGCAGCGGGTGGCCTGGGTCTCAGCACCGCAGATGCCGCACGCGTCTACGGTAACTACACGATGGCGGTCTATATGCTCTCGATCCCTGGCGGGTTCATTGCCGACCGCTATCTCGGGGCGCACCGCTCCGTTCTGATCGGTGGCGCGTTCATTGCCGGCGGTCATTTCACACTGGCGATCAATTCACTCACCGCCTTTTACGTAGGCCTCGGCCTCGTCGCACTCGGCACAGGGCTTTTCAAACCCAACATCAGCGCCATGGTGGGTGGGCTTTACCGGGAAGGTGACGACCGCCGCGACGCCGGGTTTTCGATCTTCTACATGGGCATCAACATCGGAGGACTGATCGCACCTCTGATCACCGGTTTCCTCGCCCAAAGTGCGCTCTTCAAGAGTTGGCTTTCGGCCTGGGGCTTTGATCCCGCGCTGAGCTGGCACTGGGGATTTGGCGCGGCCGGTGTCGGTATGACGTTTGGGCTTATCGTCTATCTCCTCTCTAGCAAATCCCTCGCCCAGGTCGGTCGTGCGCCTTCCATCGCGGCAGCAGGCTGGGGGATGGCCCTTCTCGTCGTCCTTGGCACCCTCGCCGTCATGGGTCTCACCGTCCTCTCCGACGATGAAGCCTTCCAAGGGCTCCGTGCTCTCTTCATACTGGTGCCACTGGCGGCGATCGCCTGGTTCGCCACGCGCGGCGATCTCGACGCCAAGCGCTTTGCTGCCGTCTTGGTGTTCTTTATCGCAGCAATGATTTTCTGGGCGATCTTCGAGCAAGCCGGACTGACGATTGCTTTCTTTGCCGATCAACTGACCCACCGCGAGCTTGCCGGCATCACCATTCCCTCCGCGTGGTTCCAGTCACTCAATCCGATGTTCGTGATCTTGCTTGCACCGATTTTTGCCTTCGCGTGGATACGACTTGGTTCCCGCCAGCCTTCTAGCCCGGTCAAGTTTGTCCTCGGCCTCACCTGTCTCGGGCTATCGTTTCTTTTGATGGTTCCAGCCGCGCTGCTCACCGCCGAAGGCCGCGTCAGTCCGCTGTGGATCGTGGGCCTGTTTTTCCTTCAGACTGTCGGCGAGCTTTTCCTAAGCCCCGTGGGCCTGAGCACCATGACGAAGCTCGCCCCCATGCGCTACGTCGGGCTTATGCTGGGCGTCTGGTTTCTTGCCGCAGCCTGGGGCAACAAACTGGCCGGTGTCCTCGGCAGCGCCTTCACCGCGAGCAACGCCACGGATCTTGCAACGTTCTTCCTGCAGCAGGCCGCGCTCGTCGGCGTGGCAACGCTGCTTCTGCTAGCGCTCGTTCCGTGGGTCAAGGGGCTGATGGGCGGGGTGCGCTAACATCTCCCGCCGTTCAATGGACCTGAGCGTCGTCTTTCATCAGCTTGTAGTTGATGGAATCCAACAACGCTTCAAAGCTCGCATCGATGATGTTGGGCGACACGCCGACCGTGAACCAGCGATTGCCCGTGATCGTGTCGTGGCTTTCGACCAGCACGCGTGTCACCGCTTGCGTACCCCCAGTCAGGATACGCACCTTATAGTCGATGAGTTCAACACCTTCGATGTTCTTCTGATAGCGGCCGAGATCCTTGCGCAGCGCTGTATCGAGCGCGTTCACCGGACCGTTGCCTTCGCCGACGGACCAAAGTGGCTCGTTGTCACCGTTGACGAATACCTTAACGGTCGCTTCCGAGATCGTGACGAGCTTGCCAACCGCGTTGTGACGCCGCTCGACCATGACGCGGAAGCTATCAACGGAGAAATAGCGCGGCACCGTACCAAGCGTGCGGCGCGCCAATAGCTCGAACGATGCTTCGGCCGCCTCGTACGAGTAACCTATGGATTCGCGCCGCTTGACCTCATCCAGCAACGTCATGACGCGCGGATCATCCCTCTCCACAGGGATGCCCAGGCGCTCGATTGCCGACAAGATGCTCGATTTTCCCGCCTGTTTAGAGACAAGCACATGGCGGTCGTTGCCGATGCTTTCAGGCGGCACATGCTCGTAGGTATCGGGATTCTTGGCGATCGCTGAGGCATGGATGCCCGCTTTGGTCGCGAACGCGCTTTCGCCCACATAAGGCGCATGCCGGTTCGGAGCGATATTCAGCACTTCATCGAGAACGCGGCTCGCGTGCGTCAGCGTGCGTAACCTTTCCGGCGTGATGCCGGTCTCGAAACGGCTCGCGAACTCATTCTTCAACAGAAGCGTCGGGATGATCGAGGTGAGATTTGCATTTCCACACCGCTCCCCCAGCCCATTGAGCGTGCCCTGGATCTGCCGGCAGCCCGCCCGCACCGCCATCAACGAATTGGCAACGGCATTGTCAGTGTCGTTGTGGGTGTGAATACCGAGGTTCGCGCCAGGCACGACCTTGGCAACATCCAACACGATTTCGGCCACCTCGTGCGGCATCGTCCCGCCGTTCGTATCGCACAGCACCACCCAGCGCGCGCCCGCATCGAGCGCGGTGCGCGCGGCAGCCAACGCAAACTCGCGGTTGCCCTTGTATCCGTCGAAGAAGTGCTCACAGTCAATCAGCGCCTCGCGGCCGCTGTCCGTGATCGCCTTCACCGACTGCGCCAGCGCGTCCAGGCATTCCTCGTTGGTAACGCCCAGCGCAACGCGCACGTGATAGTCCCAGGCCTTGGTGACGAGGCAGATGGCTTGAGCATTCGATTGCAACACCGCCTGAAGGCCCGGGTCGTTCGAAACCGAGCGCCCCGAACGTTTGGTCATGCCAAACGCGGTCAGCTTCGCGGTCTTGAGTTCACGCGCTCCGGACAAGAACTCGGTGTCGGTGGCGTTCGCGCCCGGGTATCCGCCCTCCACATAGTCGATACCGAGATCATCGAGCACAGCCGCGATGCGCCGCTTCTCCTCCACGGAAAAGTCAACGCCCGTCGTCTGCGCGCCATCCCGCAGGGTCGTATCGAACAGATAGAGACGCTCCTTGGTCATTTCGTACTCATACGTACCCTAGGCTGAGCGCGGCCAGCCAAAACGCAAGCAACACGATGCCGAGCTTGACCGCCAAATAGAACAGCCAGTGGCGCGGAAACGGGAGATCTCTTCGCCAATCCTTCATCGCGCGACCTCCCACTCTGTCTTGATCTCACCGGTCTTGGGATCCTTTGAGTCCTTCAGCACGATGCCCATCGCAACAAGCTCATCGCGAATGCGGTCGCTCTCTGCGAAGTCCTTGGCTTTGCGCGCGGCTATACGAGAACCCACCAGTGCTTCAACTTTCGCCTTGTCGACTCCTACGCGCGCTTCGGCTTCGGCGCGCCAGTTCGACTCCGTCCTCTCAAGTAGGCCCAAAACGTTTGCTGCCCCCTTAAAGCGGGCCGCGGCCTTGCTATCCCCGCTCGCGGCATTTGAGGCGGCGTGCAACTTGGTGATCGCGGCGGGCGTGTTGAGGTCATCGACGAGTGCGTCCTGGACCTCGTCCGCCCAATCACTTGTCTCCGCGGCCTCAACATCCCCGATCAGGCGGTACCAATCCGCAAGCACCTTTTCTGCGACCTCAAGGCCCCGAACGGTAAAATCCAACGGCTGGCGATAGTGCGTCATCAGCATCGCAAGCCGCAGCACCTCGCCCGGCCACTTGCGTCCGCCGAATTTCTTCGTGGCAAGCAGCTCGTGAATGGTGATGAAGTTGCCCAGCGACTTCGACATCTTCTCGCCTTCGACCTGCAAAAAGCCGTTGTGCATCCAATAGCGTGCCATCATGTCCGTGCCGTGCGCGCAGCGCGACTGTGCGACTTCATTCTCATGATGCGGAAAAACCAGATCGATACCGCCACCATGAATATCGAACACCTCGCCGAGGTGCTTGCCGGCCATCGCTGAGCACTCGATGTGCCAGCCGGGACGGCCCTCTCGCTTGATCCCACAGGGTGACGGCCAGGATGG
>CAZUKP010000107.1:0-9040 GCA_964620915.1 uncultured Hyphomicrobium sp.
CCCTTAGCGGACATCTGTCTAAGCCACAGCACCAGACGCTGGTGCTGTGGCGGAAAAGGCCGCCCTAACTGAGACAGATTAAGTGCCTTTATGCGCTTGAAGTCCTTGACCCTTCAGCGTGAAGCAGTAGGAGAAAGTATGGGCCCCTTGCTGATGAACGACCTTCCCGCTCTGTAGACACGAGACTGTTTCCTTGAGAAGCTGGAAATTGCCAACATAGCTCTTAGACAAGTTGCGACTGCGCCATTGACGGTTACGATTTACTTGGTTGGCAGCGCTTGGGGTACTTTGTAGGGCGCCTCGCCAAGCCCTTCCAAAACGGTTGGTCACCAAGACCCGGCATAGAATGACAAAGAGAACCGGCCGAGTTCCGCAGAATGTCGGCGAGCCTTCCCAAACGTTTGCAGTTCCTGTGAGCCGTGCGTGGCACGTGGGGCTGATGGCCTTGGTGGGCTGCGCCATCGTCCTCAGCCTGACAAGTTGCGCAAGCCAGGATCGCCTGCCTGCCGTTCCACTGGCACTCGCGTCTAAGACACAGCTCCTGGATATTCCCAATGCACGATTTTATGCCGAGGGGGACAAAGACAAGCTGATAGCGTTTGCGGAGACAGTTTTCGAGCGGCGCGCACGGTCAGGGCTCTCGCAGAAACCGGTCAACATCCTCGCGATTTCGGGTGGTGGAGATGACGGAGCTTTCGGCGCCGGTCTTCTTCTCGGTTGGAGCGAGCGCGGTGACCGCCCAGAATTTGCGACCGTGACCGGGATCAGTACGGGAGCGCTTTCAGCACCATTTGCGTTCCTCGGCTCCGGCTACGACGCAGCGTTGAAGGAAGTTTATACAGACTCTGATGCAGATGACATTTTCGAGAAGCGAAATCTACTTGCAGTTGTCGCGAACGACGCGTTGGCTGATACGGCGCCCTTGCGTGCCATGATTGGCCGTTTCGTTGATAACGATATGATCCAGAAGATCGCCGAGGAGTATCAAAAAGGACGGCTTCTCCTCATCATGTCGACTAACCTCGACCAGGCCCGGTCCGTCATCTGGAATATTGGCGCCATCGCAGAAAGCGCTGATCCACGCAAGCGCGAACTCATCATCGATATCCTGCTTGCCTCCGCGTCACTGCCGGGCGTGTTCCCTCCAGTGATGATTGATATCACGGTCGATGGTAAGCGCTACCAGGAGATGCATGTTGACGGCGGTGCGATTGCTCAGGCCTTTCTATATCCTCCCTCCTTGTCGTTGAAACACGTCCAAAGGATTCTGAAGGCAGAGGGGCGCAAGCTCAACAAGCATAAGCGTGCCGCCTACATCATACGCAATGGACGGCTTCACAGGCCCGAAGCCGATGTTAAGCGCAGCACCTTGGATATTCTCACCCAAACTACGACGACCATGACGGCGGCAAGCGGCGTCAACGATACCTATCGAATCTATCTCACGACAAAACGGGATGGCGTCGCGTTCAATCTCGCTTACATCGATGACGATTTTACGCTTCCCTACAAGGGCCCCTTTGACAAGAAATACATGAGAGCACTCTTTGACTACGGATATGGGTTGGGTCTAGCTGGGTATCCGTGGCGGAGCACGCCGCCAGGATTTGAAGAATGAGGTTGCATGCCTGATCAGAAAATCGGCCGGAACTCCACGTCGGGTACTGGGCACGACTTTAAGGACCGAGAATGATGGGCCAACGGCTAACGTGGTTCCTCGTAGGAGCAACATGCGCTTCATTGGCATGGCTTATCGTCTTGATGGCCATCAACGAAAGCCTCCTTCAAGCCTTCATGGGCTTTGCCGGAAGATAATCATTTGGCACGTCTTTCGTCGGTTGCGGAACCATCATAGCCGCCCGCCAGCCGGGAAAGTGTGATCAGGGGGCATGCTTCAACCACACGAGATTGTGGTCTGTAGGGACAAGTATAAGATGGGGTATCTGACATAGGGGAAACGTGCACAGCCTAAGCGCGTAACAAACAAAAACGCTAACTCATTCCAACCGTGTGATCGATGCTCAACCTAGTTCCGCAGAGCTTTGAGAAGAACTTATGTGAACTCGCCAGGGTCGCGTCCGTCGGTGATGCCTTGTCGCGAATGGGGCTCATTGGCAAACCGTCGTCGGACGTCGTGCTTGAGGAAGTCCAGGGCTGGATGCCAGGAGGAGCCGAGACATACATCTATCGGTTTCGGGTGCTATCACGAGACCAATGCACGGATGTAATTGCAAAAGCGGTCGTTGCATTCTCTATGGCGAAGTCTCTGAGTGAGCTTGGTAGTGAATGGGTTCGCCGGAGAAGACTATTGGAATATGATGGTATACGGACACCGAAATTGTACTTTGCTGGTAACGCTATGCTCATAGAGGAATTTATTCCCTACAAGCTTTCTGGTTTCCTTGGGACGACCTCAAAGCAAAGGGATCACCTGAGTGCGCAAGTCATTCAGCTAGCGGCCGTTCTGGAAAATAACGGATTTCGGCCCATCTCTGCGTTTGGTGACCTTCGCACCGACGGAGAGGATGTTTTCGCGGTGGATTTTGGCGAGGACCTTGGGCCGCCTGCGGTCGCGAAGAAGCACGATAACCGTTTACTCAGAGAGGCCATTGGATGGCTGAACAAGAACAGAGGGAAGAGTGATCCTGTGAACAAGACGCATGCGCGAGCGATTTTTAAGTCCACTGTCGCGGAGACCAAGAAGGAGGGAATCTGATGGACGTGTTTGCCCAGATTCCAGGTGTTGTTTCTGAGCTCGCCGCGACTTTGAAACCGAGAGACAGCTGGATTCGTCCGATTGAACGAGAGAGCCTCCGTGCGCAAAACCATGCTGTATTGTTTTTGAAACCCGAAGCGCTCGCTATCAACGCGGGAGTGCGGGTCGACAGCATTCTTCAGCTCGTTGCGGATACCTTGCGAACGCACGCCGTCGAAATCGGGGCGGTTCGCGTTTTGAATGGCCCGTATTTGGCCCACTATCGAATTATGCAGGGCCACTATGGTGTCATCAACCGCGTTTCTCGGAAAGGCGAGGGGGCTCTATCCAAACAAACGAGAGACAAGCTTGTAGCCGAATGCAATGGGAAAGATCAGCCGATTTTGGGGGGGCATCAATTTCTTGAACGGTTTCCGGAGGTTTCAGCCTTTGCTCTTAACACACTCGCGGACAGCATAGGTGTAAAGAAAATCGCTAGCGGAAAGTACTACATTCAAGTCGAGGTCTCCGGCGAACGCATTGTCGTATTGAACCCGTTCCATCCGCTCCAACTGCAACACTTCACGGCACCCGGCCGAAGTATTGTTGTTTTTGAGTGCTGGACGAACACGTCTTGGAAGATATTGAGGCAACAGATGACCGGGGCCACAAACCCATCAAAAGCTGCGCCGGGCTCTATTCGAAGAACTCTTTATGAAAGTATGTCTGACTTCGGATTGCGAGGCGTGAGGACAGCTACGAATGGGTTGCATTTTTCTGCCGGTCCGCTGGAGGCGATGGTTGAGTACTCTCGCTTTTTCTCCGACCATGCCAACAAGCAAACACTGAAACTTGTAGAAACGCCATTTGGCCGGGCTCTCGCTGAGAATGGGTTAGATAGCGAGACAATCGATGAGTTGGCCGATAATCCGTTCTTGCGGAGCGGCGGTCAGACCGATTATGCGTTCAATTTGACGGAGGAAATGGACTCAGACAGCGCTGTTCGTGTTTTGGCCGCGCAGGTTTCAGCTGCATAGTTCGGCTTGCTTGAAGTGGCACTTCCATTCGGCATGTTCGCTACGGGTCACGAGCCGACATCGGAGAGCGGATACGAGGATGTCTGCTCTATCCGCATGAGCGGGCATGCTTTGTGTTCACAGATGTCGGTTATCACGGTGGGCTACCGGCGCATCCCCGGACGTGACGCTCGCAAGTGACGCCCTTATCGCCCAAGAATCATACTCATCCGCGGACGCGATGAGTTTGGGCGCGATGTCGACTGGGCTAATAGTACTCATGACTCCATCTCCGAAGCGTTGCCTTCGTCCGCAGACCCAATCCGCGAGACGTACGAGTGATCCTGCTCAACTGTCACCCTGCCTTCCTGGGCGATCTCGTCTTCTTGGGCGCCGCTTCGCCGGCTTCGGCCTCCTTCGCTAGCCGGATCGCCCGGAGTCGTGCGGTTTTCGCGAGAGTGGCAACCCTTTTTGCCTCGTGATCGCGCATCGCCTGCGCCGCATCTTGCGCGCGGCGCTCTTTCATTGCAGCGGCCGAGCTGGGCTGCGCTGTGGGACTTGAGGCTATTGTCATCGGTCCATCTCCACGGTCATGCAAGGATCACGAGGCTCTTGTCTCTCATCCTCTTGGGAAGCATTCGTGTTCGACGAGAAAGCCCGCGACTGAGTTCCAGTCGCGGGGCTCCGGCCATAAGCTTTGCCAGTACATCCGTGGTCAAAGCGATATGGCTATTCCTTGGTTGGCTGTTAGACTGCTTGCAGATTTTCTGCGGCAGACTTGCCGGTTTGGCTATCGGCGACGATGTCGAAAGAGACCTTTTGCCCCTCTGTCAGAGTGTCCATGCCGGCGCGTTCCACCGCGCTGATATGAACAAAGACATCCTTTTCAGCATTTTCAGGCTGAATGAAGCCGAAGCCCTTTTGGCTGTTGAACCACTTCACAGTTCCGGTGGTCATTCGAATTATTCCTTTATAAAAGCATACATTTAAGCCGCGCCAATGGCGCGACCAGCTAACTCGAGATTTGTTGGAAGGTCATTAGTGAGGCGCGCTTTCCGCGGCCAAGCCAAGTCGTTCGGCTGAAAACTCGATAGTATCTATATGGTGATGATAGGCTGATTGCGCAAGGGCAACGTCGTGTAATCGTCAAAGGTACGACCGGAAATGTTATAATCAACGTTTCCGATCATGGCCCTCGGACCCCGTCCTCAGCAATTTGGTCCGCCCATACCCGAATACCCACGGGCTTATAAGGGCCGAACGCCGCTGTGATGGCACGTTCGTTGCGTCACACCCACTCGCGAGGAGACTGAGACATGACACTCAATGCGTTGGGTTGGTGCGAGCGGCATCAAGCGGAATTTGTGGCCCATGCCGCCGAGGGACTGGCGCCGGGTCGGGTCGTCGCGGAGCATCGCAGCCACTATCTGGTTGCTACCAATTCGATTGAGTTAACGGTGGGCACGACAGGTCACTTGCGCAATACCGTTGCGCAACGCTCCGATCTTCCCGGCGTCGGCGATTTCGTCGGCGTGCGCTTGGCCGCGGGAGACGGCCCTGGCACGATCGAGGTTGTTCTGCCACGGACGACTGCCCTGATTCGCATGGCGTCGAGCGCACGTCAGCCCCAGCTCTTGGCTGCGAATGCGGATTTCGTCTTCATCGTTACGGCACCGGATGGCGACTTTAATCTGCCGCGCATCGAGCGCTATCTCGCCTTGGTACGCCACAGCATGGCGGTTCCGGTCATTGTGCTCAACAAGGTAGACCTCGCCGACGATATTGACGGGACGACACGTCAGATCGGTGCGATCTCTTCCGGCGCACCCGTCCATGCCATTAGTGCGCGCGACCGCGCGGGCATCGAGGTGTTGGAGCCGTATTTCGCCGGTAGTCGGACCGTGGGGCTCATCGGCTCGTCGGGTGTGGGCAAGTCGACGCTGACAAACGCGTTGCTGGGACGCGCGGCTCAGGCGACTCAAGAAGTCCGAGCCCATGACAGCCGTGGCCGGCATACGACCACGCATCGCCAGCTGTTCCTGCGCCCGCAAGGCGGCTCCATCATCGACACACCTGGAATGCGGGGGCTGGAGCTTTGGAACGCCAGCGAGAATGTCAGACAGGATTTTGACGACATCGAGGGTTTGGCCGCCGGTTGCAAATTTCGCAATTGTCGGCATGACAGCGAGCCGGAATGCGCTGTGCGTGCAGCCGTCGGCCGCGGCGTTCTCGAAGCCAAGCGTCTCGCGACGTACGTCAAATTCACGAGCCAACTTTGAGTGAGCCCGCGTTAAGGCTCATAAGCGCTTGCTTGCTGCGCCCAGCGTCAAGAAGCGGTCTCAGCCTGCGGGTCCTGGGCAAATGTCCATGCAATCACCGGCCCGAGCCGAGGGCCGGAATTGGGTGCAAAGGCTCTGAGCTTATCCGTCACAAACCTTGTGAGCCGCTCTTCGAGCTCACTTTGTTGACTGGCGAGACCGTCTCGATGGTCTTCGACGAACGTTCGCGGAATGCGCAAGTTGATCGCATCCATCGCAGAGTCGATGCGTATGCGGTGGAGTTCAGCCCCTGACGCGTCGGGCTCCGTACCTTCCAGAAATCGAAGTTTGGCGCCTTCGGGAAAGAGCGGCGACAGAAGCGCGAGGAACTTACTTTGCGTATCAGTGATCATGGAAACCATCTTTCGGAGGACAGCGTGCGTCTGGCGCCCAGGCCGTGCTGCCCATGCGGAACTGTTCAAGTCGCCAGTTTATGAACTCTTGCGCAGTTGATGCGACCCGCCGAGCACACCGACGACGCGTAGAGCAGCTCGCTCAATTGCGCTTGATGAAGACGAAGGCCTTCACCTTGTCATCCTTCGCAACGGTGCAGTTCACGTCCTTGGCAAATGCGCACAAGTTCCCCAACGCCCTCGGGTGGATGTCGTTTCCGATCATCCCCGGCGGGAAAACGTCGCCAATCTGATCAAACCTAAGAGTGAAGGTTGCGGCCGGTGAGAGCTCGATGATCGATTGGCGAACGATCATGCGGTAAGGTTGTTGATTGTTCATGGGGGTGCCTCTCGGGCAAAGAGGAGCATGCCCACATTTGACCCAGCTCCGCAAGGGCCGCGTCGGCGAACCTGGCATGGGGGGGCTTTGGCCCTATCGAAGGGCGACGCGCGGCGGTGCAAACATGGAGTTTGTCCGCTAATGAGACCAAAGGCGCGCGCGTACTCCCATCAAGGCCACGGCCCGCGAGCCGATCAAACAGGCCACATACATATCAGCGACTTCCGAAGCCTGCGCCAACTCACTTGCGAATAGCAGCCGGTCCATACGTTCGGGTCATGAGCCGACACCGGAGAGCGGATACGAGGACGTCTGCTCTATCCGCATGGGCGATGAACGCGCGCGGGTTCGGCCCGCCGCACCACCACAAACATTCGATTTGCAAGTCCGCGGCTTGACCTATTGCGCGGTGAAGCCGCCATCGATGGTCAGGACATGACCGACGACGAAGCGTGCCTCGTCGGAGGCAAGATAGAGCGTGGCCGCTGCGATTTCCTCAGGCCGGCCGAGGCGCTTGATCGGAATCCAATTATTAGCTTCGTCGCGCGTCACGTGATGACTATCAAGCCAGCGCAGGAAGACGTCGTCAGGGATGTCGAAGGCGCACGACGCGATCGCGTTGATCGAAATATTTTCAGCGGCCACCTGTAGGGCTGCGGACTTGGTCAGCCCGATGATGCCGCCTTTGGTCGCCGCATAAAGGCCGTTGTCGGGCACGCCGGTGATGCTGCTGGTGACCGAGGCCTGGTTGACGATCGCCCCGCCGCCGTTCTTTCGCATCTGCGCGACCTGATGCTTCATGCCGTAGTAGGTGCCCTTCAGATTGGTGTCGATCACCGTGTCGAAATTCTCTGACGGCAAGTCCAGCGTCGGGCCGGCGATTTCCTTGGCCGCGTTGTTGATGGCGACGTCGAGGCGTCCGAAGCGTTCGACGGTCGCGGCCACGAAAGCCTGAACGTCGGATTCCTGTGAGACGTCGGCATGCTGGTAGAAACCATCGGCGCCCTGCGCCGTGGCTTTGGCAAGCGTCTCCTCGCCGCCCTTGTCGTTGATGTCACACAGCGCGAGCTTGGCGCCACGTTCGGCGAAGGCATAGGCCAGAACGCGGCCGAAACCCTGCGCGGCCCCGGTGATGAGGACGACTTTGTCTTTGAAATCGAGCATTGTTCCTGTGGCCTCCGCATCCATGAACGTGCCAACCGAGGCCACGTTCGGTTGGCGTGGCGGAAAACGCAAGGCCTGACGCGATCGAGGTGCGAGGGGGAAATCGAGAAGGTGGATCAGGGTCGGAGGATATGTTGCGTGCCTGTCATCTCAACATCAGGCTGAAGCTGGTGGCGAACGTATCGGGGAGATCGGCGTGTCGTCGGGCAAGCTTCCCGATCGGGGAACCCATCTGTGGCGACCTTGCACACCGCCACAGATGGAAGGTACCGCGCGCCAGACAGGGGAGCCCAAGCACGCGATCCCGTGTGCTGCGCCGACCGGGGCCGGCGCAGCATTGACCTGTTAGGCTGCGGCTTGCGCGGCCGTGGGGACAGCCGCGATCGTCTTCAAGATCTGCGAAGCAATCGCGTATGGGTCGCCCTGCGAGTTGGGACGGCGATCTTCCAGATAGCCCTTGTAGTCGTTCTTCACGAACGAGTGGGGCACGCGGATCGAGGCACCACGGTCGGCAACGCCATAGCTGAACTTGTTCCACGGCGCCGTCTCGTGCTGCCCGGTCAAACGCATGTGGTTGTCGGGACCGTAGACATCGATGTGGTCCTGCAGGTTCTTCTCGAAGGCAGCCATCAGAGCCTCGAAATAGGCTTTGCCGCCGACTTCGCGCAGGTAGGTGGTCGAGAAATTGGCGTGCATGCCCGAGCCGTTCCAATCGGTAGCACCAAGCGGCTTGCAGTGGTACTCGATGTCAACGCCGTACTTCTCGGTCAAGCGCTGCAGCAGGTAGCGCGCCAACCACATTTCGTCGGCGGCTTTTTTGGAGCCCTTGCCGAAGATCTGAAACTCCCACTGGCCTTTTGCCACCTCGGCGTTGATGCCCTCGTGATTGATGCCGGCTGCGAGACACTGATCGAGATGCTCCTCGACCATCTGACGCGCGACGTCGCCGACCTGCTTGAAGCCAACGCCGGTGTAGTACTTGCCCTGCGGCTCGGGATAGCCGGCCATCGGGAACCCAAGCGGACGGCCATCCTTGTAGAAGAAATACTCCTGCTCAAAGCCGAACCAGGCGCCTTCATCGTCGAGGATGGCGGCGCGCATGTTGGTGGCATGGG
>CAZUKP010000108.1:0-8970 GCA_964620915.1 uncultured Hyphomicrobium sp.
ACGTTCAGGCCGGATGAGGCCATCTCAATCGCCATCGAATATGAGCAGATGGCGAAACTGCGCGGCTTGCGGATCTTGCTCCGGCTCACTACACCCCTCGGCGATGTCGCCTTTGCCACAGCCGATGAAGACCGGCGCGACCCTGAGGGCTCTCCGCCAGGCGTGTATCGCAGCGTCTGTCGCCTGCCCGCCAATCTGTTCAATGCTGCAACCTATAACGTCCTTCTCAGCTGCCGAATCCCGCCAGATAACGTTCTAAAGCAGTTCGAATTGGCCCAATTAAATATTGTCGGAAGCCCGAACAGCGGATCGATGTCACATCGAGATTGGCCCGGGATTCTCTGCCCAAAGGTCGAATGGAGCGTGGAGTCCGTTCAGCCCAACCGGAAAAGAGCCTGAGCCCCCGTAGACAAAAATTGGCGCAGCCCAACTTGGAGAAATTGAATCCCGCCCAGAGGTCTCCGGAGCAAGCGCGGATTCCGCTTGTCTCAATCATCATCCCTTGCTGGAACGCCGAATCCTATGTCGGCGATGCGATCGAAAGCGCGTTAGCGCAAACCTATCGCCCAGTCGAAGTCATCATTATTGACGACGGCTCAACCGATGGAAGCCTCGACGTCATCAAATCTTACGACAGTCGGATTCATTGGGAGACAGGACCGCGTCGCGGCGGTGGCGCGGCACGCAATCGAGGCATCGAGCTGGCGCGCGGCGAGTTGGTTCAGTTCTTGGACGCCGATGACATTCTTTATCCAAACAAGCTTGACGTCATGGTGCCCATCGCACGTTCGGCTGGAACTTCGGTGTTAGCGGTGTCGGATTGGGAGTCCGAGCCCGGAAACGACGGTAAGCCGGTCGCGCGGCGAAGCCTTCCCAGCACAGAGGGAGATGCTGTGCTGTTCTGCCTGCGGCATCAGCTTCAGACATGCTCACCGCTCCATTGGCGCAGCAATCTGGCACAAGTCGGCGGCTTCGACGCCGCTCTTCCATGTTGTCAGGAGTTCGACCTGCACCTCAGGTTGGCGGCTCATGGGCTTCGATTGAGGCGGGTCGCAAAGCCACTATACGCGGTACGAAAAAGGCCACACAGCGTATCATCTGACTACGTAAGGGTGCTGGATCAGCATGAAAGTATTTTCATTGGGATCAGTGACGTGCTTCAGGCACGGCGAGAACTCACCCGAATACGTCGGATCGCCATTGCGGAAGCCCTGGCACGAGATGCCCGTCACTATTTACGTCGCGGTTTCAATGATAAGGGAAAGCACTATTTCCATTTGGCCAAGCAAGTGGACCAAGAGGGCGGACTTGGGGTGTTCGGACGATGGTACACACGGACCCTAGCGCGTTTCGCTGGCCCGGTTCGCGCGGAGCATTTCATCCAAGCGGTCGTCCGGACCCTAAAATAGGGCTGTACATAGAGACCCAAAATTTGAGCCCTAGATTGTGCTTCTTGAACACCGCTGATGTCAGATTTCGAAGACTCTTCGCCCGGCGGTTACTGTGAATCAAGAAATTGATGTTGATGCAAACCTGGAGTTCCCCTCAAGACGGGCGGACACCTGGACCAAGTCTGACCGAGGATGGTTGGCGCCAGATTATCAACCCGGACTGGCGTCCATCATCGTTCCGACATTCAATGCCGAGGGAACGCTCTTAGAAGCGCTTCAATCAGTCTATTCGCAAAGTTTCCGGGCAATTGAACTCATCGTGGTTGACGATGGCTCAACCGACAAGAGCGCGGCTATTGCGAAACGATTCGCAACCGAAGTTGGTGGCGATGCTTCCTTCATGGTAAGAATGGTATCTCAGGGTAACGGAGGTGCTCCGAACGCGCGAAACAACGGGGCGAGAATGTCCGGAGGTGAGTTTGTCGCGTTTCTCGATGCCGATGACGTCTTTGATTCCGAAAAGATTGCTCGGCAGGTGACTGCATTGCAGGAGCATTTGGACTGGGATTTCTGTTACGGTCCTGTAGCAATACTCGAAGATGCCGATCGAAGGCCCTATGGCAATCGTGCGCTGGACTGGCGCGAAGCAGCTCTGAGACAATTGAGTTGGCCGTTCTTTTCGACCCTGGGTCCGGTGTTCAGACGCCGCTTTCTCGACAAGGTGGGCCCCTGGGACGAGACGCTGAAGGGATTTGACGATTGGGAGCTTCACGCTCGCATGGTGATGCTCCAGCCGAAGTTCGGCTGGGTCCAAGATGCGATCGCCTATTATCGTCAATCGGGCGATCCCGAACGACGCCTTTCGGTGCCTTATTTCAAAGGGAGCAAGGCGCCCAAGAGTGTGCTACGGGAGCGCGAAAGGCAGCTCCGCTCCCTCTTGGCGCACGCTCCGGCAAATCTCCTTAAATCGTCAGACTTCCGCAGGACTGCGAGCTGGGAAATTGTGAGGCTGGCGCGCACCGAGGCAAACGCGGGGATGCGGCCCTCGGCGTTGAAGCTTTATGACGATGCAAGTGCACTTGGTCGTAATACGGTCGCTTATCCATTGGCAGCACTTGCTCTCAAACTTTGCCGAGCGGAAAGGGTTCGTAGCGCCGGGTGGCTTGTGTCGGTCACCGAGTGGACTTTTTATCGATTTGCCGGCCTCATCTCCCGGCTGAGACGATTCCTCGGCAGGCTCTCTTTTCGCGGCAGTGGGTGACAGAAGAGAGACTCGTGCTCCGATATGCGCGTTCGAGCGGAGGAGGTTGGAGACGTTCCGACCCCGCCGGGCACGGGCGGCAGGCGACTGATGAAAGATTCTTTGAACGGAATCCGGGTTCTGCATGTCGTCCCTACTGTTGGTGAAGGGGGGGCGAGTCGGGCTGCCATCGAACTCATGGATGCGCTTGAAAAAGAGCACTCGGTCAGCACGCAGCTTTGTGTGCTTGGAACGCCAGCACCCGATTTCAAAATTCCAACATCAGTATCGGGGCCGATCTATCTCGGTGCCGACAACCCAAACGCCGCGTCATCAATTCCGTCTTCAGTTTGGAAGCTCCGTAAGGTCATGCGCGAGGGGCGGTACGACATCGTGCATTCGCACCTCTATCCGGACAGTCTGGTCGCTGCTGCGTCGAGCGCCACGTTGGGCGGGATCTCGCACCTTGCTCACATCCGTGACCTGCCGCCCAATTTGGCCGAAGGTGGGGTGAAGCGAGAGGCCAAGAAGGCCCTTCACCGATTGGCGTACGGCATCGGGCAAACCTATTTCGTCGCTGTCTCACAGGCGGCCGCAGACTATGCATTGCAACACCTCTCGCTGGAAAGCAGTCGTATGATCGTGGTGACCGATGGTGTGAACCCTTACCGAATTGTGAGAGACGCTCGGCGCGACCCAAGAGCGGAACAAGAGCGTATCACCATTGGCGCCGCTGGCAGGCTCGTTCCCGGGAAGGGGTTCGATGTGCTGATCAAAGCCATAGCGAAATTGGTCGAAGCAAAGCCGAATCTTGTCCTCCGGATCGCGGGCTCCGGTTCGCAGCGCGATCCGCTTGCCGATCTCGCAAAATCCCTCGGTCTGGCCGGCCAAGTCGAATTCCTCACCGAAATCGATGACATGGCAAGTTTCTACGCGAGCCTCGATATCTTCGTTCTGGCGTCCTTCTCCGAGGGCCTTCCACGGGTGATATTGGAGGCCATGTTTGCAGGCGTGCCAATTGTGGCGACGGATACCGCAGGGACCGGCGAGGCCATTTCGGACGGCGTGACGGGCGCTGTGGTCAAGGCTGGGGACGCGGAGGGGCTCGCGCGCGCAGCCTTGGCCCTGATAGACAACCCGGCCAAGCATATAGCCTTGGCTGAGGCCGCGCAAAAAGCTGCATGGCAAAGGTTTACGATAGGCCGCGTAGCAAGCGAGATCGCAGCGCGCTATCGCCAGCTGCTTCAGTGACAGGCACGCATTAAGCGATTGATGTTGATGTCTTCCGATCCAAGCCCTGAGGTGGCAATCGTGATATCCACCCACCGGCGATGCGATGAGTTGATACGTTGCGTCAACAGCTGCTTGGCGCAAAACACAGAATGTGAGATTTTGATATTTGACGACGCATCTGATGATCGCACCGCTGAACGTATCAGAAAAAAATTTCCACGATTGCGCCTGTTTGTTTCGTCAAAGCGTAGGGGGCCGACTGCAAATAGAAATCGCGGCTTCAAGGAAGCGGCAGCACCCATCGTTATTTCGATTGATGACGATGCTTATTTCTCGCAACCCGATATTGTTTCCCGGGCAGCCGATATTCTAAAGCGCGACCCGACGATCGGCGCGGTCGCCATACCCTATATCGAACCGCTGTGTAGAAGATCGCTTTCCAGTCTTGCAAAGCCCTTCAAGGGCAAACCCGGCCAGGAACTGAGAGCCTTTGTCGGTTGCGCGCACGCAGTGCGGCGCGATGTTGCGCTCCAACTTGGCGGTTATCGTGAATTCTTTTTCTATCAGCACGAAGAACGCGATCTGTGCCTTCGTATGCGGGACGCAGGTTGGCGGATCGTCTACGGCGATACGGGTCCCGTCGTGCATATGGCGAGCCCGATTCGGGATCGGGATTGGATGATGTATCATAGCGTGCGCAATCAAGTTCTGTTCGAAGGGCTCAACGCGCCTTTTCCCGATGTCCTCTGGCGCGTGGGGATCACGTCTTTAGGCATTCTCAAATATCGTTTCGCGTGGGCGACATTGCCTTTGAAAGTGCGCACGATTGGAGCAGGGCTAATCGAGAGTGTGCGGCGTTGGAGAGTGCGCTCGCCCGTGAGTCGCAAACTCTACCGCGAGTACCGAAGGCTCCAATCGCATGGGTCGGAAGCCTGGGATGGCCCCATCCCTCCGCCATGCCACGAGACCGCTGTCAAGCCAAAGGCCGACGGTGCATGATGGGTGCGCCAATGAGCATCCTCGGTTTGCAGGTCGGGACTGTGGCCTGCGCACTCGAGAAGAGGCATCAGATCGAAGCCACCAACTGCCGCCATGGACCGGACTGACTCTCCCGCAAGAGTGCTGGTTGCCCAGATAGGCGCCCGCCGGCACTACTTGGTGCCCCGCGCTCTCGAACAGTGCGGCCTGCTCGAGCAGTTCATGACCGACGCATGCGTCAACATCTCGCCGTGGCGGTGGTTTGATACAAAGTCGGCGATGACATGGACTCCAAAGGCCGTGCGCCGGTTCTTTGGGCGTCGCATCCATGGAGTTCCAGAGAAGAAGATCTTCGGTTTCCCACTCTTCGCCCTATCTGCGACCTGGGATCGAGGCCGCGAGCCCGCTGCGGTCCGGTGGGCCAGAAGGAATGCTAACTTTGCAAAATTGGTTGTTGACGCCGATTTTGGCAAGGCGAATACTGTCTACGCTTTCAATGGAGCGGCGTTGGAGATTTTCGAGGATGCTCGGAGCCGTGGTTTGGGGCGAATTCTCGACCAGACCTCTGCCCCGCAGCGCTGGAATCGCGAGTTGCTTGTAGAAGAATGCCGGCGCTGGCCGGGTTGGGAGAACGAGCCCGAAGAAATCGGCGCCTCCGAAGTCTTGAGCCGGCGCGAGGAGCGCGAGTGGGAGCTCGCAGACCGAATCGTTTGCGGATCAGAGTTTGCGGTGAATGCGCTTAGTGCGATTGGAGGGCCACGCAAAAAATGCGTCGTCGTCAATGCTCCAACCGAAACACGCGAAATTTTTGGTCGGGCTCCTCAAAGGAGGGATGTCAGGAACCGGAAGGTACGCATCCTTTTCGTCGGGACGCTTCAGCTTCTTAAAGGGATTCAGTATCTTGCTGAAGCTCTGCGCCAACTACCGCCAGGATGTATCGAAGCTCGGCTGGTAGGGCTCAATCGGTTGTCGGAGAAGACGACAGAGTCGTTGGCGCGTGATTTCGAGATCGTTGGATCCGTTCCCCGCTCGGAGATGGCCGCCCATTATCAGTGGGCGGATATCTTCGTTCTTCCCACACTGTCCGAGGGTTCGGCGAATGTTTGCCGAGAGGCGATGGCGGCGGGGCTCCCAGTGATCACGACGCCGAACGCCGGATCGACGGCAAAGCATGAGGTGCACGGCCTGATCGTTCCGGCGGCGGATCCCGCTGCGTTGGCCTCCGCGATTGCGCGTTTGGCGAGCGACCAAGAGCTCTGCCGACGGCTCGAACGTGCGGCATTTGCCCATGCCTCGGAGCAGAGTTTTGAGTCTTATGCCAAAGCTCTCGCCGACGTAGTCGCGGGCGCGCATGAGGCGGCCGGAGGTCTCTTGGGTTTACCGCGTAACAAACTGCGAGCGAGTTCTCCTTCATGCTTCAGTGTGGCTAAGTCGCAACCTTGAATGGCCGTCATCAGTCCGAAGATAGATAGTCGCCCAGGATATGCCAGTTGCCGACAGCAGCTCAACAACGGGTGCATATTGTGTTTGAGCTGATTTGTGCATTTACTATTGGCGTCGTTGCCTTCGGCGCGTTCTGGTCGTTCGCCACACTGCGCGATCCCTTGCATCCAGCCGTGTTTCTGGCCCCTCTCTTCGGTTATTTCTACGGCATTTGGCCAATATTGCTCAATCGGGAGGGTCGGCTAGAGAGCATACTGCCCGGAGAGACGCTCGAGTTTGCGGCGCTCATCTTCCTGCTCTCGATCGCAGCGTTATACACCGGCTTGTTGCACGGACTTCCGCGGCTGAAAAATCTGCCCCCCCCGAACCTCAATCCCTTCGGCGATCGACTTACGCCGGCGCTAAGCCGGCGCTTGAGAACTCTCGCCCTTATCTTGGGCCTGTTGTCGGTGGCCGCCTTTGCCATTCAGCTCAATAGTGCAGGAGGTCTGATCGAGGCGTACTCGCGCGGCAAGGGCGGTGGCCATGCCGAAAGCGGGTATATCGGCGACGCCGTTCTATTGTCGTTTCCGGCACTGCTGATCCTCGCATTGGCGGTCCGTGCCTCCAGGCGGCGGATTCGGATCACCGATATCGCCATGGCTCTTTTCGTTGCCTCACCCCAACTCATTCAAGGCTTTCTCGGTGGACGGCGCGGGCCGCTGTTCGTCGTCTTGGCGACAATGCTTCTTAGCTGGTTTCTTGCGCGAGGACGGCGGCCAAAGTTTTCAACCATCCTTGCCGCGGTAGGGATGATCTGCGTTGCCGTTCTGATCGTTTCTTCCCAACGCAAGCTTGTCTATTTCGGTTCAGAACACTCTTTTGACCTGTCTCGTGTCTTTGAGACCGATGGACTGGCGAGTCAGGATGTCGACACGACAAACTCCTATGTCGCTGCGGTCGCGAGTGTTGTCGCGAGCGACTATTACAAGGACTACTATTGGGGCTACCGGTACTTCGTCACCTTTCTGATACGTCCTATTCCTAAGGAGATCTGGCCCACCAAATATGAAGACATGGGTGCGACGTGGCTCAACGTCTACGGGGACTCGCTTGAGAATGTACGGTTCTCGAAGGTCGTCGGGTTTGCATTGCCAGCCGGTGCTTCGAGCGGTTCGATCGCCGACGGTTTCGCTGAGTTCTCCTGGTTTGTCGTTCTCATGTTTTATGTTCTCGGTCGCTCGTTTACCGCCGTTTATGCCCTCCACCGCCGTGAAGGAGGCTTCTGGTCAGTCATTCTATTCATGATGCTTGCGCTTTCCATTTATTTGCCGACACAGAGCTTCTCGGCCTGGATGCATCGCCTCTTGTTCATGTCGGTGTTTGCATTTCTCTTCTGGAGACTAACAATGGGGCCAATCAGGAGAGCGCCGTTACGGCGAGGGCAATACCCGCAACCCCTTTACCCCCACCGTCCGTAGCGCATGCAAGTGGCCATACTCTGGTCCCGCTTCGGGCCTTATCATTTTGCAAGACTGCGCGGCGCGGCTGAACTCCTCGGATGTGGCGAAGTCATTGGACTTGAAATCGCGAGTACCGACCAGACCTATGGTTGGGATCTTGTGCCGGAGTGCCGGAGCATAAAGAGAAAGACGCTCTTTCCATCCTGTTCTTACGAACAGATTGCGCCGCGCAGCATTTCGATGCGTGTTAGCAATGCCCTCAATGCGCTCAAGCCCGGCGCCGTGGCTGTCAATGGATGGGCCCTGCCCGAAGCCCGCGCCGCCATCGGCTGGTGCAGACGAGCGGGCGCACGCTGTATTTTAATGTCAGAAAGCAAAGAGGACGACAGTCCCCGCCTGTGGTGGAAGGAGATCATAAAGCGTCACCTGGTGCAGCGTTGCGATTCCGCATTGGTCGGCGGCAGCCCGCAAGCCGAATATTTGCGAAAGCTTGGGTTCAAGGGGGAGATCTTCCTAGGCTATGACGTTGTCGACTGCGACTATTTTCGCAAAGGGGCGGCGGCTGTACGGCATGACCAAGCTCAAATCCGCGCCCGGCTCAGTCTTCCGCAAAGCTATTTTTTCGCGTGTTCGCGACTCATTCCGCGCAAGAATATCGATGGTCTGCTTAAGGCCTACGCGAAGTATCGGGCAGCGTTTGCCGGCGAGTCCTGGGGACTAGTGATTGCCGGAAGCGGTCAGGAGGACGAACGCTTACGCTTGCTTCAACGCGAGCTCGGTCTCGATAGCGTGGTTTGGCCTGGCTTCGTGCAATATGATGCGCTCCCGTTCTATTATGGTCTCGCCTCCGCTTTCGTTCATCCCGCCTTGTCTGAGCCTTGGGGGCTTGTCGTCAACGAGGCCATTGCCAGCGGTCTGCCTGTGCTCGTGTCGCGGACGGTCGGAGCGCAATACGAACTGCTGGCCGAGGGCGAGAACGGTTACGCGTTTGATCCCGCCGACGAAGACGATCTCGCCATTAAAATGCTGATGCTTGCGCGCATGGACGATGCGGCCCACGCGCGGCTGTCGAACGCCGCCTCCCGGATCGCAGCTGAGTGGACGCCCGCGCGGTTTGCGCGAGGGCTGCTTGAGGCTGCGGGGTCGAACGCTGAGGGCCATTTAGGCTCGCCTATCTGATGCAGGACACGCGTTCGGTTCCGGGCCAGGTCAAGACCAGGACTAAATTGAGGATCCTGCACGT
>CAZUKP010000109.1:0-8855 GCA_964620915.1 uncultured Hyphomicrobium sp.
CGAGGCGATCGTCAGAGGGGATGACAACTTCGAAGCAGGCGTGCCCGAAAGCTTCAACGTGCTCGTGAAGGAGATGCGTGCACTTGGACTCAATGTTGAGCTTGAGACTTCGGAAGTACCTGCAATCGAGCCACCCGAGGGAGAAGTCCAGCAGGCCCAGCTCCCGCCGGCTGCCGAATAGACTTTTAAGAGTGCCATCCCGGGGCGTTGATCACGTCCCGGGTCCAAGGCGCGCAGATGCGCGCACAAAATTTCGGGCTCAACTACTGGAAGGGCCCACAATTCGAGGATCCCAGCGGCCAGATCCTCGGACCGCAATAGCCGGGGTGAGCGCCACGCCCCGAATGGAGAGACTGGATGAACGAGATCACCAACCTGTTCAAAACACAAGCGCCGATCCCGACTTTCGATCAGATCAAGATCTCAATTGCGAGTCCCGACGATATTCTGTCGTGGTCGTTTGGCGAGATCAAGAAGCCTGAGACGATCAACTACCGGACATTCAAGCCCGAGCGTGACGGTCTGTTCTGCGCGCGCATCTTTGGCCCAATTAAGGACTACGAGTGCTTGTGCGGCAAGTACAAGCGCATGAAGTATAAGGGGCTCATCTGCGAGAAGTGCGGCGTGGAGGTGACACTCGCCAAGGTGCGCCGCGAGCGCATGGGTCACATCGAGCTTGCCGCACCCGTGGCACACATCTGGTTCTTGAAGTCGCTTCCTTCTCGCATCGGCCTGTTGCTCGACATGCCGCTCAAGGATCTCGAACGCGTTCTCTATTTCGAGCAATACATCGTCATCGAGCCTGGCATCACGGCGCTTCGCGAAAAGCAGCTTTTGAGCGAGGAGCAGTACAATCAGGCGCTTGATGAGCATGGTCCCGACAGCTTCACTGCTGGTATCGGTGCGGAGGCAATCCGCGAAATGCTGGCCGCGATGGACCTGCCCAAGATTCGTGAAGATCTGCGCCAGGAGATTGCCGAGGCCACAACCGAGCTCAAGCCCAAGAAGCTCGGCAAGCGTTTGAAGGTCATCGAGGCGTTCATTGAGTCGGGCAATCGCCCTGAATGGATGATCCTGACCGTCGTTCCGGTGATCCCGCCGGAGCTGCGTCCGCTCGTTCCGCTCGACGGTGGCCGCTTTGCGACGTCTGATCTCAATGATCTTTATCGTCGCGTCATCAATCGCAACAATCGTTTGAAGCGCCTGATGGAGCTTAGGGCCCCTGACATCATCATTCGCAATGAGAAGCGCATGCTGCAAGAGTCAGTTGATGCGCTCTTCGACAACGGCAGGCGTGGGCGCGTTATCACGGGCGCCAACAAGCGTCCGCTGAAGTCGCTTGCCGATATGCTGAAGGGCAAGCAGGGCCGCTTCCGGCAGAATCTGCTTGGCAAGCGCGTCGACTACTCGGGGCGTTCGGTGATCGTGGTTGGTCCCGAGCTCAAGCTGCACCAGTGCGGTCTGCCCAAGAAGATGGCGCTGGAGCTGTTTAAGCCCTTCATCTACGCGAAGCTGCAGGCCCAAGGCCAAGCCGCAACGGTGAAGCAGGCCAAGAAGCTCGTCGAAAAGGAAAGGCCGGAGGTGTGGGATATCCTCGACGAGGTGATCCGCGAACATCCAGTGATGTTGAATCGCGCGCCAACTCTGCACCGTCTTGGCATCCAGGCATTCGAGCCAACCCTCATTGAGGGCAAGGCCATTCAGCTGCATCCGCTCGTCTGCGCCGCGTTCAACGCCGACTTCGACGGTGATCAGATGGCGGTACACGTTCCGCTTTCGCTCGAGGCGCAGCTCGAAGCGCGTGTCCTCATGATGTCGACCAACAACATCCTGCATCCGGCGAACGGCTCACCCATCATCGTCCCGAGCCAGGACATCGTGCTTGGCCTCTACTATTTGTCGATCATGCGCGAGAACGAGCTGGGCGAAGGGATGCTGCTTGGCTCTGTCGCCGAGGTGCGCCATGCGCTCGATGCTGGCGTTGTCAGCCTCCACGCCAAGGTCAAGGGCCGCTTTATGGCGCTGGATGCGGAAGGCAATGAGGTCTCAGAGGTCGCTGATACGACTCCTGGGCGAATGATCCTCGGCGAACTGCTGCCGCGGCGCCCTGGAGTGAAATTCGATCTCGCCAACCAACTTCTGACGAAGAAAGCGATCTCAAGCCTGATCGATACGGTCTACCGCAACTGCGGGCAAAAGGAGACCGTGATCTTCTGCGACCGCATCATGGCTCTAGGCTTCGATCACGCCTTCAAGGCAGGCATCTCGTTCGGCAAGGACGATATGCTTATCCCTGGCAGCAAGACCAAGATTGTTGCCGAGACGACCGAGATGGTGCGTGAATTCGAGCAACAGTATAACGACGGTCTAATCACCCAGCTTGAGAAGTACAACAAGGTCGTCGATGCCTGGTCGAAGTGCACCGATCAGATCGCCAAGGACATGATGGACAAGATATCGGCGGTCCAGAAGGACGCCGGTAATGGCCGCGAGTTGCCGGTCAATTCCATCTACATGATGAGCCACTCTGGCGCGCGTGGTAGCCCCGCACAGATGAAGCAGCTTGCAGGTATGCGCGGCCTCATGACGAAGCCGTCGGGCGAGATCATCGAGACACCGATTATTTCGAACTTCAAGGAAGGGCTCTCCGTTCTTGAGTACTTCAACTCGACGCATGGCGCGCGCAAGGGTCTCGCCGATACGGCCCTCAAGACGGCGAACTCAGGTTACCTGACACGGCGTCTGGTCGACGTTGCCCAGGACTCCATCATCACGGAGGAGGACTGTGGCACAAAGGGTGGCATCAACGTGCAAGCCGTCGTTGACGCAGGCACAGTGATTGTCTCGCTTGCCGATCGTGTTCTTGGTCGTACAGCCGCAGAGGATATCGTCGATCCAAGCGATCAGAAGGAGATCATCGTCGAGGCCGGGGAGCTGATCGAGGAGCGTCACGCGGAGGCGATCGAGAAGGCACAGGTTCAGGAAGTACGTATTCGTTCTGTTCTGACGTGTGACACGGTTACGGGCGTGTGTGGAAAATGCTACGGCCGCGACTTGGCACGCGGCACGCCGGTGAACATCGGCGAAGCCGTTGGCGTTATCGCAGCACAATCGATCGGTGAGCCAGGAACGCAGCTCACGATGCGCACGTTCCACATCGGCGGCGCAGCCAACGTTGTGGATCAGTCATTCATCGAGTCGAACTTCAACGGTACGGTGCAGCTCAAGAATCCCTCGGTCGTGAAGGATAGCCAGGGGCGTGTAATCTCGATTACGCGCACGATGTCGATCGTTATCATCGACAAGAGTGGCAAGGAGCTGGCAACCCACAAAGTGCCGTTCGGTGCACGTGTCCACGTTCAGGATGGTGATGCGGTCAAGCGGGGAACCAAGCTTGCTCAGTGGGATCCCTACACGCGGCCCGTGCTAACCGAAGTCGACGGTAAGGTTGACTTTGAGGATCTGATCGAAGGTGCGTCGGTGCGTGAGCAAACCGACGAAATGAAGGGCACGACAAATCGCGTGATCGTCGATTGGCGTGCCTCGCCGCGCAGCGCGGATTTGAAGCCGGCGATTGTGGTCAAGGACAGCAAGGGCAACCCGATCAAGGTGGCTCGTGGCGGCGACGCCCGCTACCTGCTTTCCGTTGATGCGATCCTTTCGACCGAACCAGGTGCGTCAGTGAAGGCCGGTGATGTGCTCGCCCGTGTTCCGACTGCGTCAGCGCGGTCCGGTGACATCACGGGCGGTCTGCCACGCGTGGCCGAGTTGTTTGAGGCGCGCCGACCCAAGGATCACGCAATCATTGCAGAAATCTCCGGCACGATTGAGTTCGGCAAGGACTACAAGAACAAGCAGCGCATCACCATCAAGCCGGATGACGAGAATGGCGAGTCTGCGGAGTACTTGATCGCGCGCGGCAAGAGCTTGGCCGTGCAGCATGGTGACCGTGTGGAGAAGGGTGACTTTATTTATGACGGTCACCCGGCGCCCCACGACATCCTGGCGATCAAGGGCGTGGAAGAGCTTGCCAACTATCTCATCAACGAGATCCAAGACGTCTACCGTCTGCAAGGCGTGACCATCAATGACAAGCACATTGAGGTCATTGTTCGCCAGATGCTGCAGAAGGTGGAAATTACCGATACCGGCGAGACCGATCTGATCAAGGGCGAACAAATCGATCGCGTTGATTTCGATGAGAAGAACGCGGAAGCCGAGAAGGCTGGTATGAAGCCTGCCACTGCGACACCGGTGTTGCTGGGCATCACGAAGGCTTCGTTGCAGACGCGCTCGTTTATCTCCGCTGCGTCGTTCCAGGAGACGACCCGCGTGCTCACCGATGCCGCCGTCAACGGCAAGATCGACACGCTCGAGGGCCTAAAGGAGAACGTGATCGTCGGTCGGCTCATTCCTGCGGGAACGGGCGGTATGCTGCGACGCCTGCGTAAGATTGCCCAAAAGCGCGATGACCTCATCGCCCGCGAGCAGGCCAAGGTGGACGCCGAGAAGGCTCTCGCCGGCCCTGAGGAGGCGCCCGTGCGCCGCCGTCGCCGGCCGACGGAGGAAGCCGTCGAATAACGTTTACGGCTCACGAAAAGGCAATTGGGGCCCGGCCGCTGTCCACGGCCGGGCCCTCAACTGTTGGGGCCGGTTTGACCTTGAGGCGGAGGCTGCCGCAGCATGTTGTGAACGCCGAGCAGACCGCAAATGCAAAAAATGCTAATTAGGCGCGCTTCCAGGTGTTGACCGGATTCGGTGGTCTGTATATAGCTCTCGAACTCTCACGGTAGGTGGTAGGCCAGCTGCTGCGCTCAAACGGGCGTGTCCAGGACCTAGACGCTGCCGTCGCAAAGCAGAGGACAATTTCGGGCCATGATCCGCAGCTCTTAGAAAGAGCAGTGGGTCCTCTGGTTATTTCGTGCCGGGGGCGCCAATGGCGTGGCTCGGCAGGCTCGGCTTGCTGCACCCTTGTGGCATGCAGAGATTGGGACGGAAAAAGGCGCATGCCGACGATACAACAGCTGATCCGGAAACCCCGGGGTCAAAAAACCTATCGCGAGAAGTCTCGCCACATGGAAGCCTGCCCTCAGAAGCGGGGCGTGTGCACGCGCGTTTATACAACGACGCCGAAGAAGCCGAACTCGGCGCTGCGCAAAGTTGCCAAGATCCGCTTGACCAACGGCTACGAAGTGATCGGCTACATCCCAGGCGAGGGGCACAATCTTCAAGAGCACTCAGTCGTGCTCATTCGTGGCGGCCGTGTGAAGGATCTGCCCGGCGTGCGTTACCACATCGTCCGCGGTGTGCTCGATACGCAAGGCGTGTCTGGCCGCAAACAGCGTCGTTCAAAGTATGGAGCCAAGCGGCCGAAGTGATCGCCGCTGGCGATCGTCCCCGCGATGCGGGGTCCATGGGCCGGGATAGCGGCCCATTGTTGTTGAGAGAGATCGAAACGAAGGACAAATCGAGCGATGTCCCGCCGTCATAGAGCCGAAAAACGTGTGGTCAACCCAGACCCCAAGTTCAGTGAGGTCGTCATCACCAAGTTTATGAATGCGGTGATGAACCAGGGTAAAAAGTCGGTTGCCGAGACCATCGTCTACGGCGCGTTCGACCGTATGGAGAGCAAGGCAAAGTCGGATCCGGTGCAGCTGTTTCACCAAGCCCTGGACAACGTCATGCCGGCGGTCGAGGTGCGCTCACGCCGCGTCGGTGGTGCGACGTATCAGGTGCCGGTTGAGGTTCGCCCCGAGCGGCGCCAGGCGCTCGCAATTCGCTGGATCATTTCAGCGGCACGAGCGCGCAATGAGAACACGATGGTCGACAGGTTGTCGGGTGAGCTTTTGGATGCTGCCAACAATCGGGGAACGGCCGTGAAGAAGCGGGAAGACACACACAAGATGGCGGAGGCGAACCGCGCCTTCTCTCACTACCGTTGGTAATTGGATTTTCGGAGCGCTAAAGCATGCCGCGCGAATACGCAATCGAGGACTACCGCAATTTCGGCATCATGGCTCACATTGATGCGGGAAAGACGACGACGACTGAGCGGATCCTCTATTACACAGGTAAGTCCTACAAGATCGGCGAAGTGCACGACGGCGCTGCGACCATGGACTTCATGGAGCAGGAGGCTGAGCGCGGCATTACGATCACGTCTGCTGCGACGACCTGTTTCTGGCCGGGCCGCGATGGCAGGAAGCGCCGTTTGAACATTATCGACACGCCAGGGCACGTGGACTTCACGATTGAGGTTGAGCGTTCGCTCCGCGTACTCGACGGCGCTGTCTGCGTCCTCGATGCCAACCAGGGTGTGGAGCCGCAGACCGAGACGGTCTGGCGTCAAGGCGACAAGTACAAAGTGCCGCGTATTATCTTCGCCAACAAGATGGATAAGACCGGTGCCGATTTCTACATGTGCGTCGCCGATGTCAAAAGCAAACTCGGCGCGCGCACTGTCCCCCTGCAGATTCCGATCGGTGCTGAGAATGATTTCGCCGGCGTTATCGACCTCATCAAGATGAAGGCATACCTCTGGGATGGCGAAACCAAAGACTCCAAGATGGTCGAGCAAGAGATTCCTGCCGATCTCAAGGAGAAGGCCGAAGAGTTCCGGGCTGCAATGATCGAGGCCGCCGTCGAGATGGATGACGGTGCCATGGAGGCTTACCTCGAAGGTAAGGAGCCCGACGAGGACACGCTGCGCGAGCTGATCCGCATTGCCACCGTCACCGCGGCCTTTTATCCGATGATGTGTGGTTCAGCCTTTAAGAATAAGGGTGTGCAGCCGCTGCTTGATGCCGTCGTCGACTTCCTTCCCTCGCCTGCCGATCGTAAGGCCTACAAGGGTGTCGATCCCAACACCGGCGAACCAATGGAGCGCAAGGCGATTGACAGTGAGCCGCTGTCAATGCTGGCATTCAAGATCATGTCGTTTGAGCATGTGGGCTCGATCGCATTTTGCCGGGTCTATTCTGGAAAGGTCGAAAGCGGACTGCAGCTACTCAACACGACGCGTGACAAGAAAGAGCGCGTTGGCCGCATGTATCTGATGCATGCTGAGGACCGCGAAGAGATTAAGGAGGCCTTTGCCGGCGACATCGTGGCAATCTCGGGTCTCAAGGACACGCGCACGGGTGAAACGCTGAGTGATCCCAACAAGCCCGTGCTTCTTGAAAAGATGGACTTCCCCGATCCCGTCATCGAAATGAAGGTCGAGCCCAAGACGAAGGCCGATCAGGAGAAGATGTCGCTAGCCCTTTCGACGATGGCACTGGAGGATCCATCCTTCCGTGTCGCAGTTGATTCGGAGTCGGGCGAGACGATCCTGCGCGGGATGGGTGAGCTGCACCTCGATATCAAGGTTGATATCCTGAGGCGTCAGTACAATGTCGAGGCCAACGTTGGTGCGCCGCAGGTGGCTTACCGCGAGGCGCTCGCGAAGTCGTCCGAGATCGACTACACTCATAAGAAGCAGACCGGCGGTACGGGCCAATTTGCTCGCGTTAAATTCCGTATCGAGCCAAACGAGACGGGCAAAGGCAACGAGTTTGTTTCCGAGATCGTCGGCGGCGCGGTTCCCAAGGAATATATTCCTGGTGTTGAGAAAGGCATCCGGTCCGTTTGGGAAAGCGGTGTTCTGATTGGCTTTCCCATGGTCGACATGAAGGTGACGCTGTTCGACGGCGCCTACCACGAGGTTGACTCATCGGCCATAGCCTTCGAGATCGCAGGGCGCTCCGCTCTGAGAGAGGGCTGCGAGAAGGCTGGCGTAAAGCTGCTTGAGCCGGTCATGGATGTGGAAGTGGTGACCCCCGGCGATTTCGTCGGCGGCATCATCGGCGACATCAACAGCCGTCGCGGGCAAGTCCGGAGCCAGGAGATGCGCGGAAATGCGACCGTTATCCGCGCATACGTGCCGCTCGCGAACATGTTTGGTTACGTGAGCCAGTTGCGCTCGCAGAGCCAGGGACGTGCGTCCTACACCATGCAGTTTGCCCACTATGCAGACGTTCCGCGCAACGTGGCAGACGAGGTGAAGGCCAAGTACGCCTAAGGGCACAGGCCAAGACAGGCAAATGGCGAGGACAGCGCCTCGCAAAAAGTGAATTGAACTGGTTCCTTCGGGAACGAAACTAAAGTGGAGAGCCTAGCATGGCCAAGGAGAAATTCGACCGTAACAAGCCGCATTGCAACATCGGCACGATCGGGCACGTCGATCACGGCAAGACGACGTTGACGGCGGCGATCACAAAGACCCTTGCTGAGACCGGCGGGGCCACCTTCACGGCTTACGATCAGATCGACAAGGCTCCGGAAGAGCGCGAGCGCGGCATTACGATCTCGACGGCCCACGTCGAGTACGAGACCGAGAAGCGCCACTACGCCCACGTCGATTGCCCAGGTCACGCGGACTACGTGAAGAACATGATCACCGGCGCGGCCCAGATGGACGGCGCAATCCTCGTCGTTTCGGCTGCTGACGGTCCGATGCCGCAGACGCGCGAGCACATCCTGCTGGCGCGCCAGGTTGGCGTTCCAGCGCTGGTCGTGTTCTTGAACAAGGTTGACATGGTCGATGACCCCGAGCTCATCGAGCTGGTGGAGATGGAAGTGCGCGAGCTGCTCACCTCCTACGAGTTCCCCGGCGACGATGTTCCCATCGTCAAGGGGTCTGCCTTGTGTGCGCTCGAGGAGAAGAACCCCGAGATCGGCAGGGACGCCGTGCTCGAGCTCATGAAGGCGGTCGACGAGTACATCCCGCAGCCCGAGCGTCCGAAGGACCAGCCGTTCCTGATGCCGATTGAAGATGTGTTCTCAATCTCCGGCCGCGGCACAGTGGTGACGGGGCG
>CAZUKP010000110.1:0-8565 GCA_964620915.1 uncultured Hyphomicrobium sp.
TCAACGCAAGTGCCTCGGCAAGATGAAAGACGTCGCCGCAGGCGGCCGCACCGTGTTGTTCGTGAGCCACAATATGGGGGCGATCCGCCAACTTTGCGGGCGTGTGATTGTCATCAAGGACGGCAAGGCGATCTTTGACGGCGATGTTGATGAAGGCATCGCGACGCATCTCTCGGATTTCGACATGGAAGCAGCGGCGAAAACCGAGTGGCGATGGAACGGCACCGATGCGCCGGGCAACGAACAGATCCGGTTCCGCGGTGTGACGATCGAGGGCGACAAGTCGCCAGGCCCAACGTTCAGGCCGGATGAGGCCATCTCGATCGCCATCGAATATGAGCAGCTAGCGAGACTGCGCGGATTACGGATTCTACTCCGGCTCACCACGCCCCTCGGTGATGTTGCCTTTGCCACCGCCGATGAAGACCAGCGCGACCCCGAAGGTTCTCCGCCGGGCGTGTATCGCAGCGTCTGTCGTCTGCCGGCCAATCTGTTCAATGCCGCAACCTATAATGTTGTTCTCAGCTGCCGAATCCCGCCGAATAACGTTGTGAAGCAGTTCGAACTGGCCCAATTGAATATTGTGGGGAGCCCGAACAGCGGATCGATGTCACATCAAGACTGGCCCGGCATTCTGTGCCCAAAGGTCGAATGGAGCGTGAACCCGGTCGTGCCGGACCAGATTGGGCCCTGATTCTTAGTCCCGCTCATTCTTGTCATTTCCCAGATGGATCCAGCAAGGCGACGCCCAGAGTTGAACGGCTTTTCCATGATAGTCCCGACCTATAACCGAGCAGAACTGCTCAAAGGGACGCTCGATAGCGTGCAAGCGCTTACGCTACCCGGCGGTTGGAAGGCCGAGATCCTTGTCGTCGATAACAACTCGTCTGATCGGACATGTGAAGTCGCGCAGGACTCAGACCGGCAAGGGCCGCTTCGCGTGCGTCGCGTCGTGGAAACGAAGCAGGGGCTCAATCATGCTCGAAACCGCGGTGCCAAGGACGCAGCCTTTGATCACTTGGTCTTTCTAGATGACGATGTCATCGTCGATGAAAAATGGCTGGAAGCCTACGCCAATGTGGGTGCTCAGCTTCGAGCCGACTGCGTCGTCGGTCCAGTTGAACCCTGGTTCGAGGTAGATCCCCCGGAGTGGATGACATCAAGTGTCATCCGATCGGTATCATCTTCCTATAGTCGGAGGGGTACGCAAACGATACTGCTGCCACCAGAGCAGGCTCACGAGATTCCAGGATGCAATTTCGGTGTCTTGAAGAGCGCTGTTGTGGAAGCCGGTGGGTTTCACCCGGAGCTTGATCGCTCGGGCCGATCGATGCTTGCAGGCGGAGATTTTGAATTTGGCGAAAAGCTGGTCTTGCTTGGCAAACGTGTCGTTTATTCGCCAGACTGCCGAGTGCGTCATTTCATCAGCCGGGAAAAAATCAGCGCCGGAGGTCTCCGCGCGCGCTGGGAGGGGTTGGGGGCTACCACCCGTGCTCTGATGCAGCTCCGTGCCGATTGCTTGAGCTTAAGGGAGCGCTTTCGACTTCTTCTGCGAATGGGACGCTTCTGTATATGGAGCCTGTGGTCCCGTTTGCGGGGAGATAAGGGACGCGGCCTAGAATGGGAGCTTCAAGCTAGGCGGATCTTCGGACTTCTATTCAAGGGGCCGCGAAATCTTTCTTTACGCGGGCCCCTTCCAAGAGTGCACGGGCCGTGATGCGAGCGGTCGGTAGCTCCTTTAAGGCCAGTTGATGCCGGATCCTCTGGTCTCCGTCGTTATTCCTTGCTGGAACGCCGAGCACCTTGTCGGCGAGGCGATCGAAAGCGCGTTAGCGCAAGCCTATCGCCCGGTGGAAGTCATCGTCATTGACGACGGCTCGACGGATGCAAGTCTCGAAGTCATTAAATCGTTCGGCGATCGGATACGCTGGGAGACGGGGCCGAATCGGGGCGCTTGCGCCGCCAGGAATAGAGGTCTTGAATTGGCGCGTGGCACGTTCATCCAGTTCCTGGATGCCGATGATGTTCTTTATCCAAACAAGCTTGACGTCATGGTGCCAATCGCAAGTTCGGCTGGACCTTCGGTATTGGCGGTGTCGGATTGGGACTTCGAGCCTGGAAACAACGGTAAGCCGGTCATCCGGCGAAGCCTTCATAGCACCGAGGGAGATGCTGTGCTGTTCTGCCTCCGGCATCAGCTTCCAATATCCTCACCGCTTCATTGGCGCAGCAATCTCGAACGAGTCGGCGGCTTCAACCCCGCCCTTCCATGCAGCCAGGAACTCGACTTGCACCTCAGGTTGGCGGCGCAAGGGCCTGGACTCGAGCGGGTCGCCAAGCCGCTATACTTGGTACGATGCAGGACGCAGAGCGTATCTTCTGACTATGTAAGAGTGCTGGATCAGCATGCGAGCATCTTCATCGGCATAAGAGATTTGCTTGAGTCGCGGCGAGAATTAACCCCGATCCGTCGAGTGGCCATCGCCGAGGCGTTGGCGCGAGACGCTCGCCACTATTTGCGCCGTGGTTTGAATGAAAAGGGCGAGCACTATTTCCGCTTGGCCAAGCAAGTGGACCAGGGAGGCGGACTTGGCGCCTTCGGTCGATGGTACACGCGAAGCCTGGCTCGTTTCGCCGGTCCGGTTCGCACGGAGCGTCTCATCCAGGCGGTCGCGCGGGCGCGATGCGCGATCTGAGACTCTAGACTGTCGTGCTTGACAACCGTCGCACCAACTCCGAAGTACACCCACCCCGGCGGACACGAACCGCCAGTGGCGCTCCGTTGCCTAGTCCGACGAGAGAGTCTTGGAATGGAATCCGGGTCCTGCACGTCGTTCCTACTGTCGGAAGGGGGGGAGCAAGCCTGGGCGCCATCGAACTCATGATTGCCCTTGAAGGAGAGCACTCGGTAAACACGCGGTTATGCGTCCTTGGGAGACCCGCGCTCGGATTCGAGATTCCAAATGCGTTGTCGGAACCAAGCTATCTCGGGGCCGCCAACCCCAACGAGACGTCATCGATCCCGTCTTTGGTCTGGAAGCTCCGGAAGGTCGTGCGCGAGGGGCGATACGATATCGTCCATTCGCACCTCTATCCGGACAGTTTGGTCGCAGCCGTTGCCAGTGCCGCTGCTGGTCACACCCTACACCTTGCCCACATCCGCGACACGCCGCCCAGCCTGGCTGACGGTGGAATAAAGCGAGAGGTTAGGAGGACGCTTCTACGACTGGCGTATGGCATGGGACGGACGCGTTTCGTCGCCGTGTCGCAAGATGCTGCGGACTATGCAATGCGTCACCTCTCGCTGGAAAACAGTCGCGTGACCGTGATGACCGATGGCATAAACCCACACCGAATTGTAAGAGACGCTCGGCATCTCCCGAGACCGGACCAAGAACGCATTACAATTGGAGCCGCTGGCAGGCTCGTCCCCGAAAAGGGCTTTGATGTGCTGATCAAAGCCGTGGCGAGACTGGTCGAAGCGAGGCCAAATCTCGTGCTGCGGATCGCAGGTTCCGGTTCACAGCACAAGCCGCTTGCCAACCTCGCAAAGTCCCTCGGTCTGGCCGGCCAAGTCGAATTCCTTGCCGAAATCGAGGACATGGCGAGTTTCTATTCGAGACTAGATGTCTTTGTTCTGCCGTCCCTCTCATCCGAAGGCCTTCCACGGGTGATGTTGGAGGCCATGTTCGCAGGCGTGCCAATTGTTGCGACGGATACCGCGGGGACCGGTGTGGCCATTTCGGACGGCGTGACAGGCGCTCTGGTCGGAGTTGGGGACGTGGAGGGGCTCGTGCGCGCACTCTCAGCGCTTGCAAACAACCCGTCTCAGCGCGCAGCCCTCGCCGAAGCGGCGCAAAAGAATGCGTGGCAACGATTCACCATCAGCCGAGTGGCAAGGGAGATTGCGGAGCACTACCGCCAGATGCTTCAGTGACCTCCATCTTCCCATTCAGAGCATGAACGCGCTCGCCCTCCTTACGCGAACGCCACATCCCGATCTGGTCGATTTTTTCTCCAGCTTCGACCAGTTCGGCTACGACGTCGCAATGGTCGTCGATCGGGCCGATTATGTACCAAAAGGGTCTCACCCTAGGACTATTCGTATCGACAGGTCAGAATGCCGCCGGAACGGCTTCTCTTATTTCACAGCATTAGGGAACGGCTGCTGTGCCTGGGACAAGGCTTTGTACTACTTCTGCTGCCTCGACACGGCTCACGACAACGTTTGGTTCGTTGAAGACGATGTTTTCATACCGGCGCGGGGTACCTTCCGTGAAATCGACAGCAAGTATGTGTCGGCCGACGTTGTCAGTCCGGAGTATAATATTAACGCGCGCGGAGAGTTGGATGGGTGGTATTGGTGGAAAAGCGTGCCGCGGAAATTACTTCCGCCGCCCTGGGCGCATTCCATGGTGTGCGCCATTCGATTAAGTCGGCCTCTGTTGAATAGTTTGGCGGCGTTTGTCGCAAATAACAGAGGATTCTTGCGTCGGTCCGATACGATAAATTCTATCGGAAGGCGTCTTCTTGGCAGCAGATTCAGACTGCGAAACCATCTGTATGTTGAGTATATCTTTCACACGCTAGCTCTTCACAATCAAATGAATATTCAGATGGCGCGCGAACTCCGAGGCATTACGTGGAGGCGGGAGTGGAAGCAGTCCGAAATGGATATGAACACGATATATCATCCGGTCAAAGATATGAAACTGCACGCCGTCTATCGACAGCATTTGATGGACGAAGCGAATAAGAGTTAGACGGCAGCATTGAACTATATGATTCCAAAGGTGAAACATGCGGCGGCGATAGTCATAACCACCTACCGGCGATGCGATGATCTGATAAGGTGTATCAATAGCTGCCTAGCGCAAGACATGGTCTGTGAAATTCTAGTCTTTGACGATGCATCTGACGATGACACGGCCGAACGCATTCGAAAAGCCTTTCCAACCGTGCGCCTGTTTGCCTCATCGGAGCGCAAGGGTCTGATCGTAAATAGAAACCGTGGCTTCACGGAAGCGTCGGCACCAATCGTTATATCGATCGACGACGATGCGTATTTCTCACGGCCAGACATTGTCTCCGGAGCGGTCCGGATCCTGGGACACGACCCACAGATCGGTGCGGTTGCCATGCCCTACATCGAACCGCTACCCAGGCGATCCCACTCCAGCCAAACGGATCCTTTTCAAGGTAAGCCCGGCCAGGATTTGAGAGCCTATGTTGGCTGTGCGCATGCGGTACGGCGTCAAGTAGCGCTCCAGCTCGGTGGTTATCGTGAATTCTTTGTGCACCAGCACGAAGAGCGCGATCTTTGTCTTCGTATGCGGGCTGCAGGCTGGCGGATCGTATACGGCGATACCGCTCCCATAGTGCATATGGCAAACCCCGACCGGGAGCAAAATCGGGTGATCTATTATGGCGGCCGCAATCAGATTCTTTTCGAAACGCTGAACGCGCCCTTCCCGGAAGTCGTCTGGCGCGTTTGGCTCGCGTCCTTAGGTATTATTAGGTACCGATTTGCGTGGCGGACGCTGCCGGTGAAGATGCGGGCCATTGGTGCGGGACTTGTCGAGAGTGCACGGTATTGGAATTTGCGCAGGCCTGTGACGCGCAAACTGTACAGCGAATACCGCACGCTCAAATCCCATGGCTCCGAAACCTGGGATGGTCCCATGCCTCCGCCATGTCATGAGAGGACCTTCAAGCAAAGCCCCGCAGTACCGCCAACGAGATGACTTCCTCAGTCCAGGCGCTGTTCCCCCAGTTCGATGCGCGTCGCTATTGCCTATTTTCCTGCATCGCGTGCCGTCGATTTTCCTCAAGAGCAGTTTGCGTGTCACCGCGCGGACGAACAATCGCAATTACCTTACCATTGTGACTGTGCGCTTTATCCAGCCGCGGCCGACCATCGATTCGCCGCTGCCACTCCCTCATCATAGGGTAGCGTGCGAGCTGCCGCTGCGGTTCATAAGATTTCGATACCCACATCACGCAGCCGCATCTGGCTATGATCGACTTTGCGACTACGTCGCTGCACCGACAATACGTCTTTCATCGCCAGTGTACTGGCTCGGTGAAACAGTGCTGCGGCCTGCATTTAAGCTCATGGCTCAGCACGGCGGGAAGCGCCAATATTCTCGATATGATGGCTCGATGGAGTTCGAGGTCCTGCTCGATATGATGCGAAGACGTAACCAGATCTACCACTTTATCTATGCTGAAAAGTCGTTTCACCTATCTGCGATGATGGCAGGCAGAAGAGGGCATAGATTTGTCGGCACGGTCCATCTGCCGGGTGCCACGCACCAGCGCGTTTTCGCCAGCACCGATCACTTCAAGCTATTCTCCCACATCATCACGATGGACCGAAAGACGGTCCCCATCTTGGAGCAAATGACTGGCAAAAGAAACGTTACCTGGATCCCGCATGGGACTGATACCGACTACTTCAAGCCTAAAACAAGACGTAAGGACGGGCATTTTCGAATTGGCTTTGCCGGTTCCCACGAAAGAGATTTCGATATGTTGCGCGAGGTCGTTAACAATGTTTGTTTGGCCGCACCCAAGGCGGATTTTCATCTCGTCGGTCGCGATAACCGTCTAGCCGCCTTGGCCCGGGCACACCCGGCAGTCAGGCTTTATCGCGATGTCAACGACGAAGACTATCGCACGCTCTTCCAGAGCCTAGACTTGTTCGTTCTTCCACTGAAGATGAGCACGGTCTGCAATTCGATTTTGGAGGCCCTCGCATGCGGTGTGCCTATTGTAACGACGACTGGTGGGATTGAGGATTATCTGGATCGCTCTTGCGCCATTACCGTAGCACCAGGCGACACAAGAGAGATGATCACCGCTATTTTGCACGAGTGTGATCCCGCCAAGCCGGGGCGACTTTCCAAAAAGGCGGCGCGGCAGCGCGCACTGGCATTCTCGTGGAATAAGGTCGCCGAGCAACACCTGACAGTGTTCGAACGCGTCGCTCGCCAGAATGGGACATGAATTGATCTCGAAGGGCCGCGCCCACGCCGGGCAATTTGGCTGGAACGCGTGCGTCGGGAGATTGGCTTCGGCGTTTGAGGAATGCTCCCGAGTGCCATGAGGTCGAAGCAACAAACCACAGCCATGGGCCGGGCGGGCGCCGGCGCAAGAGTGCTCGTCGCCCAAATCGGTGCCCGGCGCCATTACCTGGTTCCGCGCAGCTTCGAAAAATCAGGGTTGCTGGAACAACTCGTAACCGATGCGTGCGCCAACATCATGCCCTGGCGCTGGTTCGACAGCCCGCTTGCCGCAAGGCTCGCTCCGAAATCCATGCGCCGCTTTATCGGGCGCCGCGCGGACGGCATCACGGCAAGCAAGATTCGCGGGCTCCCAATACTCGCCTTATCCGCCGCATGGGATCGTAGTTCTCATGAAGCTGCGACCTCGCGATGGGCGAGACGGAACGCGGAATTTGGCCGAAGGGTGGCCGAAGCCGGGTTTGGCAATGCCAACACCGTCTATGCCTTCAACGCGGCCGCGCTTGAGATCTTCCAGGCTGCGCGTAGTCAAGGCCTCAAGACCGTTCTCGACCAAACTGCGGCGCCCTGGCGCTGGAATCGCAACATGCTCATCGAGGAGCAGCAGCGCTGGCCGCAATGGGAAGACCAGCCGGCAGAGATCGATCACTCTGGCGTGCTTCAGGAACGCGAAGAGCAGGAATGGCAATTGGCCGATGCGATTGTCTGCGGGTCGAATTTTGCTGCGGGAGCATTGGGCGACATCGGGGGGCCGAAAGAAAAATGTTCAGTGGTGCCATATCCCATCGATCTATCCGGCGCTTCAGGTCAATCTGCGCCCAAGCTGTGCCGGGATGGACGCAAACTGAGAGTCCTGTTTGTAGGCACTCTGCAACTTCGTAAAGGGGTGCAATATTTGGCGGAGGCGTTGCGCCAGTTGTCCTCGAAATCGTTTGAAGCGCGGTTCGTCGGCCCCAATCTTTTGTCGAACCAAGTCACGCGAGAGTTGGCGCGCAATTTCGAGCTCACCGGTGCTGCTCCACGATCTGAGCTGGCCGCCCATTATCACTGGGCCGATGTTCTGGTCTTGCCGACGCTATCGGAGGGGTCTGCGAATGTCTGCGGCGAGGCAATGGCAGCAGGACTTCCCGTGATCACGACGCCCAATGCGGGTTCGACAGTGATGCATGAGACGCAGGGTCTGATCGTGCCGGCGGGAAATTCTCCCGCACTGGCCGCTGCGATTGAGCGTTTGGCTAGCGACGAAGACCTTCGCCGGCAACTCGGGCGTGCTGCCTTGGTCTGTGCGTCGGAACGGAGCTTCGAGGCCTATGCCGCAGCGCTCGCCGATATCGTCGCCGGTGCAAAAGTCGACCGGGTCAACCAACGGGGCGCAATATGTTTGAGCTGATGTGCGCACTCATAATTGTTGTGTCTGCCGGCGGTGCGTTCTGGGCGATCACGTTGCTGCGCGATCCCTTGCATCCTGCCGTGTTCTTGGCGCCTCTGTTTGGCTATTTTTACGGTGTTTGGCCGATCCTGCTTAATCGGCACGGCCGGT
>CAZUKP010000111.1:0-1142 GCA_964620915.1 uncultured Hyphomicrobium sp.
TGCCACCCTTTGAACCGAAGGAGTTTGCGGACTACGATCGCACTCAAATTTCTATGCTAAGAGACTCCGGAAGAAGTTTTCCACACGTTGCAACCGCTAGGTCCGTGCACATGCCTGAGAACCAACTTCCTCATACCGGCGCGCCGCCGGTCACTCCAGATACGCCGTCAAAAGTCCGTCGGCGGGGTATCGCATGGTGGCTGGCGCCTCTGATAGCGACTGTGACTGCGATCGGCGTTCTTTGGTATCTACATCTGCCCGGAGTGTTGGAATCAACGAACGCAGGCACCGCTCAAGCGGCTATCGACCAGCAAGTTGCGCTGCAAGAGTCAACAAATAAGGCCTTGCAGGAGCGTCTAGGCCAGCTTCAAGTGGCCATACGCGACCAATCCTGCAAATTGCCGGGCGAGGACGATTCGGCTCGAAGCCTGTTGCCGCCAATTCCACAGAAGCTTGAAATCACTTTACCTCCAAACACGCCTAACATTGGTGAAGTGACCCAAGTGACGTTGGCGGACTTCATCGATCGCACGACGGTCCTGGTGCTGGTTGTCAAGGATAAAAGCACCTCTACGGGCAGCGGCTTTTTCGTCAACGACCGCCACGTTGTAACGAATTTTCACGTTGTCGAAAGTGTCGGGCAAGTTGCGATCAAGGTCTATAGCCCCGCATGGCATAAGCCCGTGGCCGCACGGCTCGTCGCAGACAGCGGAGGAACGAATCCCGATGATTTCGCCGTCCTCGAAATCGAACCTGCGACAGGGCAACTCCCGGCAAAGCTGAACTACAAAGCAGAACGCATGGAATCGGTCATTGCGGTTGGATTTCCGGCCTATCTCGCTGAGTCCGACACTGAGTTCCGGCGAATTCTCAAAGGTGAAGAGGGAAGCAACCTCGTTCCATATCCTATTAATGGGATCGTTTCCGCTGTCTACTCCGATGTTGAAAGGAATGTTCCGGTGATCGTTACCACCGCCGAGATCGGGCATGGCAGCAGCGGCGGCCCGCTGATGGACGTCTGCGGGCGCGTCCTAGGCGTGAATACTTATGGCAGATCCGCCGGTGTCGGCGAGACGGCACGCTATGCGCTGACTGCACAACGTCTCGGTCTGTTCCTCAAGGACAAAAACGTCGACTTCAAT
>CAZUKP010000111.1:1242-8429 GCA_964620915.1 uncultured Hyphomicrobium sp.
GAAACCAAGATCATCGAGACATCGCTCATCGGCTTGAAGAAGCGTCTCGTTGATTACGACTATCAGCGCGACCATCTCGTCGATGAGCTGCAGGAGCTTGGACCTGAATATGTGAACTTGCTCGCGCGACGTGACTCGATCGGCGATGACAGCGTGGTTTGGTGGATCGATGGGAGTGACCGGCCCATTCCATTTGCCTCGCTTTCGCCGGAGGAACAGAACCGCTTGAAGGGTCGTCTATTGCAGATGCGAGCGCGCGTAAGCGCTCTCGCAGACGAGAAAGTAAAGCACGGATCCGAACATGCGCGGAGCTTGGCTCAAGCCCTGCGCAACGCTCTGATTATCCCAGACGATAGCTCGATCTGGTCGCTCCGTGGTGACCCAGTACTTATCGAGTGGGGTTACGAAGTTGACCCCGATCTTACCGGTGGCACGCGAATCGTCAGGGAACTCGCTCGAAGGCCAAATGAAAAAGCAGCGATCGTGCCGGCAGGAGCTGTTTCGGCCCCGCAGGTGGCTTCGAGCTTGTTTGCAGCTCTTTTCGGCTGGATACCGTTTATAGTGCTTGTCGCACTCATTTATGCGAGCCTTCTGGAGCCCTGCGCGCTCTCACTACCTCTTTACCGCCTCGACTTTTGCAACGCTGGTGAAGATTCAAATCTCATAGCGGCTCAAGCCCGAGGAGCAGAGCTCGAAACCCAGATGCAGGACGCGCAAGTAAAACTTGCGCAGCTCCTTGATGACTGCAGGAAAGTGGCGGAACCGGTCATAGCCTCGGAAAAGATCGAAGAAACCGTAAAAAAAGAAGGCGGGCGGACCGGTTTGTTTCAGGTTTCCTTGGCGTGGAATACAGATGACGATCTGGACCTCCACGTTGTTTGCGGCACCTCCGATAGTGAGCACGTTTTCTATCGTCAATCTGTAGGATGCGGGGGAGAACTTGATTTAGACAAGACAGCGGGAGGCAGTCCGGCGAATACATTGGTGGAGAACGTTTTTTGGGAGCGACCTCCTCCGCCTGGAGAATATTTGATAAGTGTGAAGCTGTACCGGAAGCGATCTTCCGGCGTCATTCCCTTTAGCGTTCGGCTTAAGGTTGGAGATCAGACCAAGGTATTGGATCATACGCTCGAGGTTGAGGGTTCTTCCATCACGGTTGCAACCTGCAACTTTAACCGGTCGTTTTCGATAAGCGACTGCAGATTTTAGCCAGCGCGGCCGGGTCCGAACTGATCGCCAAAGCTAGGCCGCGGGAATCGTGTGATCCCAACCTTCAGTCATCGGAACTGGCCCCCCTTGAGCATGGCGTTTAGGTGTCTATAGTATAGCCGTTCGTCGGTTGTGCTACTTTAACTAGCAAATGGACCGCTTATCAGTAAACTTACCGAATGGCAGAAAATCGCTCAAAGTAAAGGTCTGCTCGTGACCGATTCGACGACATTTGCCACCGGGCACCGGATGGGTGACGGGCCGAATCTGGGCTCAACAGTCACGCTGGTACCCTATAGTGGGATTCAGTTTCTCACTTACGAGTTCAATCTTGACGAGGTATCGCGCTTCACGCGGACTTTCGTTTGGCGTGAGACGCCCGGGAGACAAGACGAAAACACCAAGCAGTTAAACCTCATACCAGGATCGGACGAGATAAATCCTGATGGATCGCCCACTGTCGTGCCAAGTTCGGGTGACATTACCATTGACGTTTCAAAAGCGCGCGCCCTTGTCCCCTTCGTTGATCAATGGATGCCGTTGCCATACTTCGCGGTCGTAGGTGGCGACGGGAATGGCACTTTTAAGCGCGGTCCAAGCAATTGGGTACGCGTGAAAGTGAGCGAGGTCTCAGACGAGGAGAATCGGAGTGACATCACACACCGCGCGGTCTTCGCCTTTGACACCGAGTTGTTAGAGAGGACTGGGGAACTTTATGTAGCGCCATCTGAAGAAGATGCAAAGGAGCGCCAGACCTTTCGCCTAGCGACCAAGATTGCCGACATAGGCTGGGTTCTATCACCGCCCAGGAAGGACGTCGCGAAGGGAAGTTTCCTCGAGAATCAAGAATGGGTGAGCCGTTGGGTCGAGGAAAGCTATATCCAGTTTCAGCGGCGTGAAGCTCTTAAATCCGGCCGCCCGATTCGTCTCGAGGAAAACTATCCTCTGGAGTGTGTATCTCGCTACCTCGCCTTCGTCGCTTTGTTGAACGAAGCAACAACTCCTCCGCAGGTCCATTTCATTGATACGATCTCACGGAGCTCGAAGTCACAAACGGTGCTTGTCGATCTGGTTTTGGATATCGGCAATAGCCGAACTTGCGGCATCTTGATCGAAAACTTTCCTAATGAAAAGCGCGGAGATATTGCTAATTCTCACGTGCTGCAGTTACGTGACCTCGGCGAGCCTCATCGAATCTACACGGAGCCTTTTGAAAGCCACGTGGTCCTGGCACATGCCGATTTTGGTCCCGAGCAACTGTCGCGAATGTCGGGCAACGGCCGCCGTTTCTTTTGGCCGAGTCCTGTCCGCATTGGCCCCGAGGTGAGCCGGATTCTTGTTGGGAGCACGGGAAACGAATTCTCTAGTGGCCTATCTAGCCCAAAGCGCTACCTGTGGGATTTTGAGCCAGTGCTGCAAGAATGGCAGTTCCTGCATTCAGACACATACAAGGAAGCAGATCCACCGAGGATCTTGCGGGCGCTGAAGCGCTTTGTAAATGCAAGGGGTGACGTGATCCGAGAGTTCGAAAGTCAATCGAATTTCTATCGGAGCTTTACCACCCGTTCGCGCAAGATCGAACTCGAAAAAGGAACTCGAGGAGGGCTGACTTTTGCGCGGTCTTCCTTTTACACGTTCATGTTTGTCGAAATTCTTGTGCAGGCGATGTCGCAAATCAACAATCCCGAGTATCGTAGCAAATGTAAGTTTCAAGACATGCCACGGCGGTTGCGCCGTGTCATCCTAACTCTTCCGACGGCCCTTCCTGTACGCGAGCAGTGGATCATGCGTAGCCGCGCGACGGCTGCGATCAAGCTACTCGAAGAGATGACGAAATATGGCAGGGAAGGTCAGGTGACGGATATGGAATCACCGACCGTTCAGATTACTTGGGACGAAGCCAGTGGCGTCCAGTTTGTATATCTTTACAACCAAATAAGTCACAAGTTCGGTGGCAATGTCGGTGACCTCGTGGCGCTTCTTGGTAGACCGCGCGTATTCGCTGAATCTGATAAGGTGCCAGAAAGCAATGATGCGCCCGAACCCTCGCTTCGAATTGCAAGCGTTGACGTTGGGGGCGGAACGACAGATTTGATGGTGACCACGTATTATGTTGAAGATGATGTTGCGCTGAAACCAATTCAGGTTTTTCGAGAGAGTTTCCGCCTCGCGGGCGATGATATACTGCAAAGCGTAATTCAGCACATAATTCTGCCGTCGTTGCAAACCTCGCTTGAAAATGCGGGTGTTAGATCCGCACGCGAATTGCTCCTTGAAAGGTTCGGTGGTGATCGCGCCGATATGGCGGAACAGGACCGGCACCTACGAAGACAGTTTGTGCGACAGATCCTGGAGCCGATCGCACTTGCAGTGCTGAGCGCCTATGAGGGATCGGAGAATCAACGCCCTGCGATTGTAACGTCAACTATAGGACAGTTCATCAAACAAGGGGGATACCCTCCACCGGCTTTGAATGTGAAGGACTACATCCAGATTGGTGCGCGAGAAAGTGGGGCGCCGGACTTTGATCTTGAGGAATGCGCGATAGAGTTTGAGATCGAGAGAGCGCGTGATTCTATTATGGCGGTATTGAGTTCTGCCTTTGACAATATCGCTGAAGCTGTCCATCATTTTGATCCGGACGTGGTGTTGCTATCAGGACGGCCTTCCCGTCTTCCTGGGACAGTCGACCTCTTCACCAACAAGTTGGCAGTTCCTCCGCATCGAGTTGTACCACTCCACAAATACGTGGTTGGACCTTGGTATCCGTTCCGTAAGTCAAATAACATATTCATATCGGATCCTAAGACCGCCGCGGTCGTCGGCGCCATGCTTTGCACCTATGCTCAAGGCCACAAGATCCCAAACATGGCAATCGACACCTCACGTTTCCGCATGCGATCGACGGCAAAATACATTGGCAGACTCGAAAATGGCCGATTACGGGAAAAGGATGTCCTTTTCACCGATTCTGGTGAGGGCGGATCGGAAGAGGTTAAGGAGCTCCGGTATCACGCACCAATTTTCCTCGGCTATCGTCAACTGCCTTTCGAGCGTTGGACCGCCAGCAGACTTTACCGTTTACAACTAGAAAGCGGCGAAACAACGCAAAATTTCAAACTCCCGATCCGCGTCACGCTTAGACGTGAGAAGCCTGAGGAATATACTCCGGACGAGAGCGAGCCTGAAACGGTTGCCCTGCGCAACTATGTGATTAACGAGGCGATGAAGGAAGAGCTTACAATTGAAGATGCGGAAGCAGTCAATGGGCCTGCGAAGGCGTATATCCATCTTAGCCTGGAAACGATCTCAACGACCGAAGATGGATATTGGCTGGACACTGGCATTCTCTTCTTGAGTTAGATATGGCGGAGCATAGTTCTTTCGACGAGGTCCTTGGCCGAAGTAATGAAACGGCGGCCATCGCGCGTTCTGCGCTTGAGTGGATCGACGATGAGGCCAACGAGCGCAAGTTGGTGCTCGAAAAAGCTGTTATGCAGCGCACCTTTCGGCGAGATCTGGTGGAGGCGGAGCGTCTCGCCAAATCCGTGAGTCGCCCGACCTGTATCGGCATCTTCGGACCTAGCCAGGCCGGTAAGTCTTATCTCGTATCGTCACTGGCGGGAAAGGAGGCTAACCGACTCATTGCGACCTTCTCGGGAGATCGACCTGAAATCGACTTTGTTACCCAGATCAATCCGGCTGGGGGAAAAGAAGCCACTGGTCTTGTTACCCGCTTTACGATCAAAAGCGAAACGAGCCCACCAGGATTTCCAGTATCGCTTCGTCTTCTCAGTCAGATAGACATCGTGAAGATTCTTGCAAACTCCTTCTACAACGACGGATCTGAGGAGCACGAACCGCCGCTGGAACCCGACGTGCTTGAACAGCACATTGAGACTTTTCGACAAAAGGCGGGCTCCGAGCCTGTCGACAGCATGCGCGAGCAGGATGTCTGGGATATCGAGGAATACTTCAAGAAATCCTGGCGTTCGCCAAGTCATCCATCGCGTCAGTTTGATCGTCATTGGGAGAGCTTGGTTGAAATTGCCCCGCTTGTGCCGATCACTGATAGGGCTGAACTCTTTTCTGTGCTGTGGGGGCGGCACCCGGAATTCACCAAGCTGTTTATCAAACTCGCCACGGCTCTCAAGGCGCTCAACTTCGCCGACTCGGCTTTCACCTCTCTCGATGCGCTGGTGCCGTCGGCTATCGGCATCCTGAACGTTGAGACTCTTTCCGGACTTAACGAGGACCACGCTGAGACGATCGACGTGGTTACATCGGCCGGAGCGGTGACGAAACTTTCCCGACCAGTGGTCACGGCAATTGCGGCCGAACTCCGCATTGTCTGCCGAGATAAGTCTTGGGATTTTCTCGAGGATACAGACATTCTCGACTTTCCCGGGTATCGGAGCCGGTCACGCACCAATCTTTGGAAATACTTTGAAGAATCAAAAGATGCGATAAAGGAACTCTTCTTACGTGCAAAAGTCGATTATCTTTTTCAACGCTACACCTCGGATCTTGAGCTGACCTGTTTGGTAATGTGCCTTCGAGCTGACCCGCTTGAGGTCGCATCACTTCCGGAGGCCATCGAGGATTGGATTGAGGTTACACATGGTGGAAGCGCCGAGCAACGCGCTTCCCGTCCGACGTTGCTCTTTCTGGCACTAACTTTTTTCGACGTTCATTTGATCGACAAGGCAAGCGACGAAGAAAATGATGCAACTGTTCGCTTCCAGGCGCGGCTCGATTCGTCGCTGCTGCAGCGCTTTGGACGCGCGCCAACGTCTTGGCCGAGAAAATGGAAGCCCGGAAAGCCCTTCGACAACTGCTACTGGATCCGAAATCCCAATGTTGAAGCGCGGCATGTGCTCGAATATGACAGTCAGAAGCGAGAGGCGCGCATCATTCCCGAACGTGAGCAGCGATTGGCCGAGCTTCGTGAGGGCCATAACAGCGCATCAAATATCAGAACGCATTTCAAAGATCCCGACCGCGCGTGGTCTGCGGCCTTGCAGCTCAATGACGGTGGCGTCTCCTATCTGGCAGAGGGTTTGGGCGCAGTTTGCTCTCGGCAGCTTAAACTCGACCAAATCAACGCTAGATTGGAAGACCTTAGGCAGCGCATGCGAGGCCTGCTGGAAAAATATTATGTGCCCGAAGACTTAGAAAAGCGGCTCAAGGAACGCCGGCTTGTCGCTGCGAGCATAACCGCCGAGCTCAGCACGGAAACCGCTACTTTCGGTACACTACTAAACGGATTTTGCGTACATGAGCCTGACCTATATGTCGCCATCCTTGATGAGTTGTTCCGTCCCGCGCGCGCTAAAGAAGGCGGTGACAAGTTCGACGGCAAGGGCAAGGCCGAACCCAAGTCGTTAGACCGTTGCGCTCAACTTGCACGAAAGGCGATCCAGTTTTGGACTGAGTTCATTAATGAACGAGCCTCAGACCCGGCGTTCGCGCGACAGGTCAGCGTATCAAATGCAAATTTGCTTGAGATTGCGGCCGAGCTTTGGGGGGCAGCGCGCCTTTGGGATCTTGGTTCGGTAATAGAGAAACGCATGCGACCATTGATGTCTCCCGTCGATACGCCAGAGACGCTTGCGCGTCGGACAGCCGTGATTGCCGAACATTACATTAATGCATTTGTCTGCTGCTTTGACATTGGACAAGCGCGGGCTGAGCAGCACAAAAACGGGTGGGGCAGCATTTTTGTCGACCAGCCCACCGCATACGAAGCCAGCGGCATTTCCTACGAGCCCAAGGACTTCAAGCAGGAATATGTGCACGATTGGATCAAAGGTCTGTTGTTGATCGTGGACGAGAACGCAAGCTCAAAGGATGGCCTGATCGAAGACCCGATCCAGAATGCGAAGCTTGGCCGAATTCTTGCCGGCCTCGGGGTTCAGACGACTGCTACTTAGAGTAAAGGCTTTCGCGTGACCTTGAACCGTTATCTCTCGGTCGAA
>CAZUKP010000112.1:0-8421 GCA_964620915.1 uncultured Hyphomicrobium sp.
CCTTTACTTGAGATGGATTAGCGGCAGCGATCAGCGGGGAGACAAGGCCTGTCAGGCGCTGAGACGCAATTTGGGAATTTGCTGCGTGATGCAATGGATCCCGCCTCCATTCTCGCTGATGAGAGGCACAGCGAGCTGAATAATTTCTCGTTGAGGTGCTATGCGCCGAAAGAGCTCTCGTGCATTATTGTCGCGAACCGGATCTCCATATTTCGGCAGCAGCACGGCGTTGTTCGCAAAATAGCAGTTCACATAGGACGCTGAATAATCGTCCCCCGTAGCCCCGATAATGTCCCACCGAGGCCGCTTCAAAAAAACGACCTCAATAGGACGTCCCGAGCAATCTGTGACATGACGCAAGGCTTTCGCGTTCTCCAAAAGGCCCTCGTACTCAGGATCAACAGGATCATCAGAGCTATCGGCGACGATGAGGCCGGGCCTCACGAAACGCGCCATGCCGTCCACATGACCATCCGTGGTTCCAACTTCGGCACCAGGCAGCCAAAGGATCTTTTGCGTTCCGGTTAATAGCCGCAGCCTTTCGTCGATCTCCTCAAGGGAAAGGCCAAATTGTCGGTTGCGACTAAGGAGGCAAGACCTCGTGGTCATCAAAGTGCCTTGGCCATCGGTGTCGAAGGCGCCACCCTCCGCTATGATCCCGGCGTCAACTGCTGGCAGCGAGGCAGAGGCAGCAAATCTGCGCGCCACGTCAAAATCGGCTTCGTAGCCTTCAAACTTCTCTCCCCAGGCGTTAAACCGCCAGCAAATAGCGATCTTGCTCGACGATGGATCGAAGCAAATTGTTGGTAACGTGTCGCGGGTCCAGATGTCATAGTGCTCAAGCTCGATGAGCTTGATATTGGGCCCGCAGAGTTCGCTCGCCTCTTCGAGATCTTCGTTGTTGGTGAGCATGGAGACAGGCTCGAAGGCGGCAATCGCCTGCGCGACACACGCCTGCTCATATCTGATCGCATCGATTTGCGTCTGTGAGTGCAAGTGCTCCGCCGCGCAGAAGGCCATCACGCAGCCTTCATGCGGCTCCCACTCGGCCGGCATGTATCGCGTACCCGCGGTCTGATCGAGAGATTGCATGCCGATCTTGGTCCCGAAGCCCGTAAGATTTTCTGACAGCGCGTGGGGAGAGCAAAGGCTACGGCCAACTCCAGCCACCTTCGCAGCCTAATTGTAAGCACCTAATTAAGAAGAATGCTCGACTTTGCCACTGACAAAGACGTTTAAGCCCGCCAGGCCTGATTAAGCCGTAATCAGCGTGCCCACGCCCCCATCGGTGAAAAGCTCGAGCAAGACGGCATGCGGTGACGTGCCATCCAGTATCACGACGCCCTCGACACCTCGTTCTAGCGCGTCGATGCAAGTCTCGATTTTGGGGATCATCCCTCCGGAGATCAGGCCGTCTTCGATCATGCCGCGGGCGTCCGATGCGGTGATCTCCTTGATAGCCCGCCCGCTGCGATCGAGGACACCGGGCACGTCGGTCAAAAACAGCAGACGCCTCGCCTCCAGCGCGCCCGCGACGGCCCCAGCGAAGGTATCCGCGTTGACGTTGTAGGTATTCCCATCATTTCCGAGCGCGATCGGGGCGATGACCGGTATTACTCCCGCGTTTGTGAGTACGTCGAGGACACGCCGGTTGACCCTCTCGGGCGTGCCGACAAACCCAAGATCGACAACGCTGGCGTAGGCAGGCGCACTTGCGGCGCAGGAGGCTTTGATGCGCTCAGCGAAAACCATCCCTCCGTCCTTGCCGCACAAACCGATCGCGAGCTCGCCTTCGCCGCTGATGGAGGCGACAATCTCCTTGTTTATCAGACCTGCAAGAACCATCTCCACGACTTCGATGGTTTGCGCGTCGGTGACGCGCAGACCGTTATGGAACTTGCTTACGATGCCGAGCCGCTTCAGCAGCGAGCCGATTTGCGGCCCTCCCCCGTGAACGACGATTGGTTTGACGCCAGCTTGCTTGAGCAGTGCGATGTCGCGCGCAAACGCCTGCATTAAATCCGGGTGCCCCATAGTGCTGCCGCCGAACTTAATGACGATAGTCTGCTCTTCGTAGATCTGCATGAACGGCAGGGCGGAGGCGATCAGCGTAGCCTTGACCGGCGGCGGGAAGGCACGGATGTCAGTTGACATTGTTCTCTCCCACGAGGTTGCTTTTAGACACAGCCTGAACATCGAGATGCCCTCGGCCGCGAGATTGTCGGCGACCTCGGTTGGGTCCTCGGTCCCACAAAGATCGGTACGAGCGGTTACTTAAGAGCAACTCCTCGTGGGCGCCTTGGGCTTTAACGCGACCGCCCTCCAAGAAGACGACGCGATCAGCAAGCGCGAGCAATTCCGACTGATGCGTTATCATCAGCGTCGTTCGCGTCTTGATGAGGGTTCGCAATGCCGTCAGCGTGCTTCGAAGCGTCACGCCGTCGAGATGCGCAGTCGGCTCATCGAGGAGGACGAGGGGTGGCCTTCGGACAAAGAGCCTCGCTAAGGCGATTGCTTGACGCTCGCCGCCTGAGACACGCGCCCCCCTTTCACCGACGATCGTCTCCAAACCCTTCGGAAAGCGGCGCGCCAGTGTCGCGATGCCGGATTCTTCTGCTGCTCTCACAACCTCGTCTTGGCCGACTGAGGGCTTGCCGTAGGTGATGTTCTCCAAGATCGAGCCATGAAACAGGAAGGCATCCTGTGACATGACCCCGACGGAGTCTCGCCACCATTTGGGATCGATCTCGCGCAGATTTGCGCCTGCGACCATGACTGCCCCTGAATCCGGGTCGTAAAGCCGTAGAAGCATATCGAGCACCGTGCTTTTGCCGGCCCCGTTGCGCCCGGCCAGGGCGACAATTTCACCGGGCTTAACGGCGAACGAGACGTTCTCAATCGTAGCGCGTGAGCCCTGATGGCAGAACGTGACGCCTTGGAGTTCGACCCCCCAGCGCTCGCTTTCAGGAACCGCACTGCCTGTGGCCGGCATGGGCTGGTCGTCGTCAAGCAGATCTTGGAGGCGCTCCGCCATCGCACGGCATGAGAGGTAATCTCGGTAGTAGCCTTCAACCTCCTCGAGCGGCTCGGAGATGATCTCCATATAGGCGATAAAGGCGACGAGACCGCCGACGGTCAGGGTTCCTGCCACGATGAGCGTGCCGCCATACCAGACGACGACCAAGAGACCGAGCAGTGACAAGAGATCCGCGAGTGGCTCGAGCACTGACTCGATCCTGCCCTCCCGTAGCTCAGTCCTGAGGATCTGCTTATTGTCCGTGTCAAGCCGATCAAGCTCGTATCGCTCATTGCCGAAGCTCTTGACCGTCCTGATCCCTGCGATGCCCTCTTGAAAGCGCGACACCAGGCGTGCGCCGATGCTTTGGACCGATTTGTGGATGCCTATGAGGGGGCGGCCGATATACATCGTGAAGCCGACGCTCACCGCCATCAGCGCAACGACCAAGGCCGCCAGCTCCCACGATAAGATCGCCATGAAGATGATCACGCCGATGATCGTTAGGATGTCGAACGGCAGATCGCTCAGCAAATCACCGGCGTCATCATCAAACTCATCGGTGTCTGTCACGATGCGATGGATGATTTCCCCTGTCTGGTGGCGCTGAAAAAAGGGAAGCGACTGACGGAAGACATGGCCATAGAGCCGGCGTCGAAGCCTGTAGGACGCCGTCAGGATCAGTTGCGCCTCGATCCGGATCATGGCGACATGCAAGAGATAGAATATCACGAGAAGACCGAGCCCTTGAAGAGCCCAGCTGTTCAGCTCATCGATGCTTTGACGCTCGACGACGGCATCGATCGCCCGCATGACGATCCAAGGGATGCACAACTCGGCAACGGTGACGACCGTCGATAGGGCAAGCATCAGAACGAGGAGAGCCTTCTGGGAAGAGACGTAAGACCAGAAGAACCTAAGCGCACGCATGACGATCATCGTTCATGTGCGCGTAATCCTCGAAGAGCACCTTCAAGTTCTTCGGTAGGCTGAACATACGAAAGTGGGCGTCTGCGTCGTAATATTGCAGGCTCGAGGCGAGATCGCCGTCGCGTCCACTTTGTGCCAAGCGCTTCGCGATCTCTTCCCGAGTAAGAATAGAAGGGTCGACGTCGTTCGATGCGATCATGAACATCGTTTCGCCGCGCAAAGACGGGACCAAGGCCGTGTAGTTTCTGACGATCGGGAAAACCCCAGTAATGGCCTTGCGGTAGGCCAGGTAGTTGGCGCAGTCGGCGGTGTCGAAGTCGAAGCCATGGACGACGACGACGCCGTTCGGCGCCAGGCAAGCCTTAAGCCGCTGGTAGAACTGTTCCGACTCCAGGTCGATTGAACAGTCGATCTCGTCGTACTCGGAGAGATCGGCGATAATGACATCAAAGGACGTCTTGGTAACCGACAAATAGTCCGTCGTGTCTTCGAAGACGAGTTCGACGCGGGGATCCTCCAGGCTACCCTTCGACCATTCAACAAGGAACTCGGCGCAAATATCGACGAGCTCCTCATCGATGCCTGTCATGGTCACTTCCTTCACAGAGGGATGAGCCAAGACTTCCCGCAGCACCGCTCCGTCGTCGCCGCCGATGACGAGGACGCGCCGCGGGTTTCCATGAGCGACCATGGCCGGGTGCACCAAAGCCTCGTGGAAGATCGCCTCGTCGAATTCGGTCGAGGCGATCTCTCCATCGAGGATGAGCGTCTTGCCCCACTCCTCGGTGACGAGGATCTTCACCTCGTGATAGTTTGTCTCTTCGTTGAGTAGGATTGATCTGACCGAGTAGTAGTGCGTACCGTCTGAGGTATCGTGTACGCCGTACCAGAGACCATCGGAGTTCTCTCCCATAACCCATGACCTCCCGCCACTCGCGACTAGATCAAGCTGAATTCATTAGAGTGTCTGTTTAGGTGCATCAGCATGCACGACAACAAGGCGCCGCCCTTGAGATACTCGGACAGATTGAAGTAGGCGACCTCGAAACCGAGCTTCGCGGCGATGTCTTCAAGTTCGCGGTTCTTCTTAAGCTCGCAGTGGTAGTCCTCTGTCCCAACCTTCAATTGATGCAGGTTCGAGGCATTGAGAATTGTGTTGTGCAGTCGGACTGAATTGCAGATGCCTGAGTAGGCACTATCGGCAGACACGTCGATGATGTTGGTGTACTTCGCCATTTTCTCGAGCTCGTGCCGCTTGAATAAGGAAGTGCAAACCATCGTGTCGTTGCTGGTGAGCGGGAACACGGAGCAATCTAAGTGGTAGCAATATCGATCAGTCTCCTCGAGGCGGATAATTTCCATGTCGAAGGCGTCTTCCATCCAGTCATAGACACGGGCATCCGTTCTCGCGCCAAAGCCACCGAGATAGATATTGTCCCGCAGAAACTTGAGCTCGGCTTCGCCCTCGAAATTGACCGGCGCATCGAAGGTTTCAAAGCCGAGCGACTCGAAGAATTTTTGACCGATGACCGGCTCTCCTTGGCGGGGGCCGGTGGCCATCTTTGACAGAATGACGATCTCGCGATCCGGAAGGTGCTCTAAGACAACGCCGAGATTGGCGGTAAACACCAGATCCTGAAGCTCGCACTCTATCGGCGTCGGCAAGATGTAGACAACGGCGTCGCCGGCGATGAAGTGGTAGAGGTCGAGAAACTGCACCATCGCCCGATCGATATCGACGGCACGCTTAGTGTCGTCGAGCTCTTCCATCCAGGCGTTGTTGGCAATTGAGGTCGAATAGGAATATGGAACGTTCATAAGAAAGACGGGATCATCGATCTCAAGATGAGCCGCCTTCTGGTCCTCGACTTTTGGCTTCGCATCCTTGCGCTCAGGCGTCTTGAGCTTCTTTTTCCTGTCCTTAAGCGCTTCGATGACCGCTCCGTCGGCCTTGTGGTCCATCGGGGTTATGCTGGTCTCGATCGACATGGGTGCTCCTCCCTAACTCTTTTCAGCCTCAGGCGTGTCTCCGCCTTCGTTCTCCTCTTCGTCGTTGAGCTCGTGGATATGTATGAGCGGATCGACGCCGGCTTCGACGTGCACGCCTGTGTCCTGAATAAGCTCGAATTCGAAGTCCTCGCTCACTGGGACGACCAGCTCGACCTGCGAGCCATATCTGATCATGGAGAACCGCTGGTTTTGGCTGTAGGGGTTCCCTTGGCCGAGCTGGAACGGGGTGATGCAGTCGACGTCGTAGTCCGCGATTTGCACGACGTAGTACGCCAGCCCCAGACTGGAGGCGTAGATCTTGTTGATCACGCGTTGATTGCGGTGCAGAAACCTAGAGTTCCCATTATTGATGATTTTTTCCTCGATTAGATCGTTTTCGAGGCTAAGCATGGGCGTGTTGTAGGATTGGATGGGTTCGGTTTCTTTGTAGTAGAGGGTGCCGGCGTACGGGACCCTGTTCACGTGCACGTCGTACATCGTCATGAAGATGCCTATGACCAAGCTCTCCTGGTCGTAAGATTCGTCTCGCATGACGTCGCGCAGCGAGTAGGTCGTTCCCTTAATATCGATGATCTCCTCCTCGGGCGTCACTTGCGTCTGATAGAGGATGATGCCGTCCGCCGGCGAGAAGAAGAAATCGCTGTCGCAATAGAGCGCGCGAGACGGATCGCGGAAGAAGTGATGCGTTGAAAGCCAATCTAGCGGCTTGTTGACCACATCTTGGACGTCCGTCTCGACCCAATCCTGAAGGCATTTGGACATCAAGCAACCCTCCAAGATGTCGGCGTGCGAAACAATCGTGGGTGCCATCACACGCGTTTTGTTCGCACCCGGCAACGACGCTTCGGGATGACAGCCGAATGGACTAGGTGCCCCCTTAAGGGGTAGCGCTAGACACTAATGGCGTAGTCTGATCGATCCGCCCCCACGAGCCATTCTTATAGGCTTGGCAAGCCAATCCATTTGGCTTGCGCGTCCCATCGATCAAGGATGTTGCAGTGTAAATGAAGAGAGCGGGACTTGGGTGTCGCGGGACCCGACGGAGCTAGACTACCAACCGCATCCGTTGAGCGGTCTTGTCGCCGCTATCTGCTGGTCGCGGGTCTCGATCTGGCTCGATCGAGGGTCGCGATTGCGGCCTGGGTTCTGTTGACGACGCCCAGTTTACGCATGATGCAGCGAACATGCACTTTGACAGTTGCCTCCGCGATATGGAGCCGACGAGCAATTTCCTTGTTCGACAGCCCCTGGCGAAGGAGCCTCAGCACATGCTCCTGCTGGCTGGAGAATTGCGGCGAGCGGCTCGATAGCCCATCACGGAGATACCGCGTCGAATACGGCGCCTCCCTGGCAGAGATTGGGGCGCTTCGACGTGCTTGGGTGAGAATGGAAGGAGGGAAGAATGACCCTCCAGCTCGAATGAAGGAGAGAGCATTCATCGCCACCGAGGGATCAATGCTGGACGGCAGAAAGCCCGCAGCTCCCGCCCGGAAGGCGCTGCACGCCTCTTTGACGTCTTCGTTGTCTGAAATAATTATCAGTTCGGCCCTTGGCAGGGACTCGCGCACCTCTCGCATCAAAGCCTGCTGCTGTGGCCGTGAGAGCGCCTCGCCGCAAACGTCCAAGATGACCATTTCATAATTTGCCGACTTAGCACACGTCCCAAGCGGCTTATCGGACCCTGCGGTCTTGATGGTCAGCCCTTCGGCGTCGGCCCACTCGCTCAAGAGACGCACGATGCCGGCTTCTCGAAATTTCTTGGCGTCGATCAGCAATAAGCTCGGGCGCTTGGTCGACGTGGGTAACCTACGCATGACGCGGTACTCGCTTACCCCGCTTGTACCATCCCTCACGCAATCTCAGCACGCATAAGTAGCATACTATCTTAGGTTGCCCAGGTTAAGTTATTTCGCGTTATTAACTATAGTTTCACCGAGATTTCGCGGAAACGGGACCAAGTGATGGCCTTCAACGAAGTCAAACTCAAAAGCCTCGAAGCGAAACTCAATGCGAAACAATGAGGACGCGACAGGCCAACGACACCACCCTCACCTACGTTGAGGGGTGGCACGTCATCGCCGAGGCCAATCGCATCTTCGGATACGACGCCTGGGACCGCCGCACACTCTCGACCGAGTGCGTTTGGTCTAGCTCGCTGCGCCAGCGGCACGCCGCCGCCTACATCGCACGGGTTCAGATTGTGGTGCGCGCCGGCGACATCGTCATCACCCGGGAGGGCTGCGGCAGCGGCAACGCCAAAGTCTCAAGTCCGGGTGAGGCACACGAACTGGCCCTGAAGGGCGCCGAGACCGTGCCACTAAGCGGGCGCTCGCCACCTTCGGAGGGTTGACCCACTGGTAGATCAAACCGTGGGAGACACCTCGATGGCCTCTTTCGCCGCTACAATGACATTTTTTATCACACTGGGACCCTCAAATAAGCGGGACTTTCCTTAAGTCTTCCTG
>CAZUKP010000113.1:0-8403 GCA_964620915.1 uncultured Hyphomicrobium sp.
CGTCTTTCCAGACCTGCTCGCACTGTTGATCCGGCGCTGCGCCAGCACACCACTTGCCATTGTTGAGTTGACGGACCGGAGCACCGCGGCGCTTCAAACGACGAGCCTTGGTAGACGAGACCGGGCTCATGTTGGAGGGGCAGACCTCGGGGCAGGACTTGCCCGCCGGCACAGTCGAACCATCCGGGCACTCAAGCGGTGTTGGCTCGGGCCGATCCTCTTTCCGGGCACACCAAATCGTCTGGTCACCTTCGCGGCGCGGTCTCACCTTGTAGCCGTCGCTGATGTAGGTCTTGGTCTTGTTGGCTGCAATCGGGTCCCAGCCGCTCCAGCATTCAGGAGTGGTCAGTTCAGGCGGTTCATCCTTCCGGGCACACCAGATCTTCTGCATGCCTTCGCCACGCGACCGAACCTCATAGCCTCGGCTGGTGTAGTATTGGTCCTCTGTCTCATCGATTTCGGTCCAACCGCTAAGGCATTCAAGTTTGGACTGCGTGGGCTCGTCGGTCGGCGTATGGCCGCGCTTGCAGCGCTCGCCGTCCCAACCTGAGCCGTGCGGGCAACACTTTCCGGGAACCGGAGTCTTGGTCCAACCCGTCGGACACACAGGCTCCGGCTCGTCCTTCTCGTCGCCCTTATCGTCGTCCTTCTTTACAGGCGGCGGAGGTGGTCCAGCTCGCTCTTTGAGTTTGATCTCCATCGCGCCACACAAGGACTCACCCGACGGCGTCACGAGCAGGTTGAAGGTGCCGGTCGCATTATCTTCGTCGTCACCTGGGTCCGTGTTCTGTGGAGAACCACCCGCCGGCTGCACGAGCAGCGCCGAATTGGATTGTGTGCATACGTCGCCAGACGTCGCTGGAATCTCTATCCAGAACTGCGCCTCGACCCAGTCGTTTGGAACAAGGGTCACCGGATTTTGAGTTGTGCAACTGAAATCCGGCAAGGCGCCAAGATCGAGGCAGGTCCAATTCGCCGGCGGCGTCAGCGTCGCGCCCGCAGGGGCGCCGCCCCAACGGTCCTCGAACTTGATATCGCCGGTGAAAAGCCCAGGTCCGCGACTCGTGATCTTCACTGTGTAGCCGCACGTCCAGGAGTCTGGGCCAGCCGTACACGTCGCAGGATTGTCGGACTTTTCAAGCTGCAGGTTGGTCTCGGTGCCAATGCAGTCTTCCGATGGAATCTTGGCTGAGGCCGAGGCAGAATCATCTGACCCGTCGACATTTTGATCGCTCCCGGCCGGAGGGCTGGTGATGGTGACGGTGTTGTCCAATTGGCATTGGCCAAAGGTCCGGGGGATCACGACACCGACGGCCATAGAGACGCTTTGGCCGGGATTTAGGATCGTGTCCGGGTGCTTGCAGTGGAAGTTAGAACCTCCGCCGATGCACGTCCACGACGGCGAATTCGCAAAGGTCGTCGCCCCACCGGAGAGCGTATCGTCGAATTCGATCGCTCCGTCGTATATGCCCGGACCCGTATTGGTCACCTGTACAATGAATGAGCAAATGAAATCCGAGCCGACAATCGCGCACGTGTCACCGTAATTCCATTTCTGGATCTGAAGATTGCTCTTCTCGCCTTCAGTGGGCGGTGACGCACATGGCGCAGAAGGGATGCGTGCTGAAGCAAACGCGGTATCGTCGGCGAGATCGCTATCACCATAGCCGGCCGGCCAATCAAGCTGAACCGCATTGTCGACGTAGCAGCGCAGATCATCCGCCGGCGACTCGACCGTCACGAACAGGTCAACGCTTTCCCCCGGATAGAGCCCGACGGAAGGATGCGTGCACTGGTACTCGGTTCCGGAAATCATGGCGCAGTTCCAAGGCGGCTGCGGCCAAAACTGCATTACGGCACCAGGCGGAGGATTAGGCAGCCAATCGGTCAGTGTGATGTCGCCGAAGTAAAAGCCGTTGCCCGTGTTCGTAACGCGAATTGTGAATCCGCACTGCCAGCCGATGCCGCCAGCCCAGCAGTCCTCAGGCTCGGCAACTTTCGTCACGCTCAGGTTAAACGTTTCAGGTGCGGGTTGAGGTGGTGGCGTGTCCCCCGTCCAGGGCGGAAGCTCGTAAACGAATTCAACCCCCTCTTCTTCGCCGGTGGGGCACGGCTGCCAAATTTCGACATCTCCGGCATGACCCGACTTTTCGGGGTCCTCGGACTTCCCATCGTAGTCAACGAAATAAGCGACGGCCGGCGGCTCGTTGTCAGGCCGCACCAGTGTGCGATCATTGCCCTGCACACCAAAAATGGCAGCCGGCCCGCCGGCGGCGAGCTCGGTCGCAAATTCGGTGCTGAGACGCAGGTTATTGCCCGACGACCAGACCATCTGACCGCAAGCGCCTTGGTGGACCTTGCCAAGCTTGTCATAGCCATAACCGAGCGACAGACCACCTGATGTATTGCGGTAGTCAGGCGGAAAACCGACAGCATACTCTTCGGGAATCGGTATCCAGGTTCCCGATGTATCGGGATCGTCGGGCATCTCGCGCACAAAGCGGAACACGACCGACTTCTTGGGCTCGGTGAATGCGACGTAGTCCCAGCTGCCGTGAATGCCGCCGCGCTGCGCCACAAACATGGCGCCCTGGTTGTCGAATGCGATGTCAGAAATTGGAAATTTGCCCGGTGTGCCGACAACCTCAATCTCGCGACGCGGGTCATCACCAAAGGAACCGTCAAGATTGATTCCGACCGACCAGATTTCGGGTCCACTTGCGACCGCATAGTAGAGGCGGCCGCCGTGCAGACCCAAGCCCCATACCATGCGTTCGGCAGGTGCTAGGCCCCAAGTTTCCGTATTGAGTGCATCGAAGGCCGGGTCCTTTATGTCCATGACCTTACCATCGTCAGGGACTTCCGAAAGATCTTCCGCTTTGCGCCCGGCTTCGCCGTGATCGAAAACGTCGATCGGTGTTCCATCTCCGCTCAATCGATGGATCAGGCCGGTGTCGAGGTCGGAGACGAAGAATTGGCGGGTCGCGCGGTCATATACGATGTCGCCGATTCCAGCACCGGTATTGCCGGGAATCGTCGCGAAGAGAGAGATTGAGCCGCTCTTTCCATCCACCTTCCAAATCGAACCGGGGCCCCCATCGGGACCAAACTGGCCCGGCATCCACTCTGCATTCGGATGGCCCTTCTTCACACGCTCAGGACGCCCATCTCCATCGGAGTCGGGGATGACGATCTGAATGCCGAAGGCAGACGTTGCACCTAGATAGATGGTCGGCACGCCCTCGGCCGAATCGACACCGTCTGATTCATCAAGGCCGATGGCGAAGACCTGACCCACGTCACTTGCTTTCGCGTCGAATGTCACCGGCGCGGAGATAACTTGGCCATCGGGCGGACCATCCGGCTTCAACTTGTGAATCTGCATGGAGGCGCCGTCGAGATCGATGAATGTCTCATCGAGCGGGTCGCCGCCAGATTTGGCATCCGCTGCCTTGGTGCCCGAGAACCCTGAGAGGACAGCATCGCCCTTTTCGAGGACGTCTGCCTTGACGCTGGTTGCGTAGCAGAGGACCGCCCCACACATGATGATCGCTGCGGAGGCGAAGCTGCGAACTGTGCCCGTTTTGCGTTTCCAGCACTTAGATCGGTCCGGCATAAGTCGTCCGTCCGTTGCCGAGATCGCTTGAGTCTGACCCGCGATCGCAAAAGTGTCTGCAAGAAACCTAACGGGATTCATTATATTGCTCCATCGGTTTGCGGCAACGCGCATATCTAACCATCCGATGTGTCAGTCGCAGAAACGTCCGGTTCGGTTCAACAGTTTGGTAAAATTGCGCAGATGTTCGCGTAATCCGATGAGAAGGCCATCATCGCCTGGATTTTCTGGCGGTCAAACCTATGGATTTCCATAGATGACCGTTAACGGCGCGCCGCTGACATTGAAGTTTGGTAGAGGCAGCGGAATCTGCGCCCCAACCTCAATTCGCCCAGCATCACCGCCGGCAAGCTCATGGCGCATTGAACCGAATCTGCGCCGGCAGCGACCCACATTCCAAGGCCGAGTTTCGGCAACTGCCGCAGACAGATCGATCCGCCGGTCTGGGTGCCTTGGTAGGTTGGCTTCGGCACTTGGAGACCGAATGGAAACAGTTCATCATTGGAGCCAGGAGCTATGGAATTTCAATTCCTGCCCGATCCGTTTGTGTCGGTCAGCAAGCAGGGCCAGCAGACGATTCGCGAGCCGCGGGACAGTCATGCAGAAGTTAGCCGAAGACCGCGCGCTGCTGAAAGATATTGCCGCCGGTGATGCCAAGGCGCTTGAGCGACTTTTTGCGCGCACGCAAACACGCGTATTCCGATTTCTCTTGCGGATGGTGAAGAACACAGCGATGGCCGAAGATTTATTAAACGAGGTGTTCTTGGCGGTTTGGCAAAATGCACATCGATACGAAGGGCGCTCGGAGCCGACAACCTGGATACTTTCGATCGCACACAACAAAGCGGCAAGCGCACTGAGGAAGAGAACGGAAGTGCTAGGTGTCAACGACAATGCTTCTGCAGAGCGCCCATCGGAGGATGACCTCCCCGATGTTGTCGCCCAAAAGCACGACAAGGGTGCCATGCTGCGCGCGTGCATTGATGAGTTGTCGGCGGATCACCGGACGATCCTGGATATCGTCTACTATCAAGAACAATCCGTTTCGGAAGCTGCCGAGGTACTAGGCATTCCCGTGAACACGGTAAAAACTCGTATGTTTTATGCGCGCAAGAAGCTCTCCGAATTGCTTCTTGCTCGAGGTGTCGACAGAGGATGGCCCTAATGAGCGCCGCAAACAAAGACCGGACGCCTGGGGAGCGCGACGAGATCGAGGCGCTGTTGCCCTGGTACGTGTCGGGAAAACTCGACGCGCAGCTTGCGGCGCGAATTGCTCGCCATATCGAGGCCCATCCCGAACTCGAGCGCCAGGTAGCGCTCATTCGCGCGGAGAGTGACGCGACGATCTCAGGGAACGAAAATATTCGTCCGTTGGGACCTGCGGCGCTCGACCGCCTGCGCGCGAGTGTGGCCGCGAATCCGCGTAACCCTTCATTGAGAATGCGGCTGGACAGTTGGCGCAATTCGATCACCGGCGCGATCGGTACATTGGCCCCTTCTCAGCTGGCTCTCGCTGGTTCTGCTGCTGCACTTCTAATTCTCGTGCAGGCGGCCGCTATCGGCGTTTTGATGATCGAACGTGGCAATCCCACCGTGTACGCGACGGCGGCAGGGCCGCAAGTGGCCCGATCCGGTATCGAGATTCTGGTCGGGTTCCGAGACACAGCAACGGCCGGTGAGATCAATGCGCTCCTAAAAGAGGTCGACGCCCATATTGTCGACGGCCCGAGGTCAGGGCTCTACCGTTTGCGTGTTCCAGAAACTGACGCTGCCGATCATGGACGCGCCTCACTCCTGCGCTCGTTGCAACAGTCTGACGCCGTCGGCATTGTCCTGCCAGGAAAGTGATGCGTTCATGCTGCACTTTCTTTCCATCTTGGTAACGGTTGTCGCGGCGTTCATCTCAGACACAGCAAGCGCTGCCTCGTTGCAGGTGAAAGAGCACATCACGGTTGCTCAAAAAGTTGCACCCAACCAAGGCAGCCAGCAAAATCAGGGAACCGTCACGCCACCCCCAACGCCACACTGCCCAAAGGGTACAGTCGGCAAGTGGCCCATCTGCATCGAAATCAATAAGCCGAGATGTCCCAAAGGCACCGTTGGAAAATGGCCGCGATGCTACAGGCGGGGGCCCGGACCCTGCCCCAAGGGTACGGTGCGCGCCGGGAAAAAGTGCATCAAGGTAGAGCGCAAGAGGTACTGCCCGAAGGGCACGATCGGCAAATGGCCGGACTGCTACAAGCCCGGAGGAACTTATCGTTCACAAGGCGCGCCACCGCCGCAGAAGTCGGGCACGCAGGAATGCGCGCCGGGGACTGTCGGGCAGTGGCCCCACTGCAGCAAGGTCGGTGCACCGTGCCCTGAAGGCCATGTTCGCAAGAACAAGGTGTGCGTGGCCCTGCCTGGCCAAACGGGTGGATCGTCAACAACGCCACCGGCGGCCTTCAGCGCCCCAGCGGCCCAGGACGTCCCTCCAGAGATTGCGGCGTTGACGGCCAACCGTCCGCACCGCCCGCGCGAAATCCTGATCCTTGTCTTGGCGGCAAACGCGGATCAAATCGCTGCGCGTCTTGCGCGTGATTACAACGTAATTGCTGATCCTGGCCAGACTATCGCACTCCTGGACCGGTCGATCGTGCGCTTGCGCCTCGTCGACAACCGGCCTCTAGAGCAGGTCCTTGCTGCATTGGCTGAAGAGCCGGACATAGATCTTGTTCAGCCCAACTATGTATACGAGGCGAGCAAGGGGCCAGGCGCGGAAGTGACCGTCCCGCAGTATTCGCCCGACACGCTAAATCTCAAAGATGCCCATCGGCTGGCGCGCGGCAATCGCGTCAAGATTGCCATCATTGATACGGCAATTGACGAAACGCACCCAGAGATTGCCGGTGCCGTCGCTGAGACGTACGCGTTTGACGGAGAGCCGCCGGCTCCCGAGGGACATGGAACCGCGATTGCCGGTATCCTTGCGGCACACTCAGTCCTCACAGGCGTGGCCCCTGGTGCTCGCCTGCTGAGCGTGCCTGCATTCCGGAGCAACAAAACGGCACTTGCGGAATCCACATCACTTGAACTCTTGAAAGGGATCGATTGGGCGTTTGCCTCCGGAGCGCGATTGATAAACATGAGCTTTACGGGGCCGAAAGATCCGCTGCTTGGGCGCATCATCAAGGAAGCAGCAGCTGATGGCGGGATATTTGTCGCAGCTGCTGGCAATGGCGGTCCAACAGCGCCGCCGCTCTACCCTGCAGCTTATCCTGAGGTGATTGCGGTCACCGCAACAGATCAAAGCGATAGGCTCTACGCCAACGCAAATCGCGGTGAGTACATCGCGCTCGCTGCGCCCGGCGTCGATATTGTCGTTCCCGGGCTCAGCGGAAGTTACGAACTGCAAACGGGCACATCGATGGCCGCAGCCCATGTGGCGGGAGTGGTCGCACTGATGCTGGAGCGCAATCAAAGTCTCGACTGGCGCGATGCGCAATCCGCGCTTTTATCGACAGCTCGGACCCCGCCGGAGGGTGCCGCTCCCAAGGAATTCGGCGCGGGCATTGTTAACGCCGCCGATGCGCTTAATTCCCTCTAGTTCTCTCTGCAAACGTAGTCACAGAAAGCATCACCGCCTCTCGTGGTGACAACATGAACCACTCTGCCTGCTGCAGCGACCAATGAACCAGGTGCCGCGACGGTGCCGGGACACCCAGACGGGAGTCTCTGTCTTTGCAGCAAAACAGATTGGAGATCGAGATGAAATCCGAGACCTACAGCAAAACCTCGCGCTTGAGCACCAGCGCGCTCGTCGCAACCTTGTCCACCGTACTCGTCGTTGCCGCCGGCTTTAATACCGCGGACGCGCACTCGGGCCACAAGTGCCGCAAGAACTACTACCATTGTTCGATGAACGCCGGAGGTGTGCTCGATGCTTCAAACCCAGGATGTTGTTGGTCGCCACTCTCGGGTCCCGGCAATGTCAACATGCAGCAATGTCCCTCCGGGTTCTACAAGTGCGACCTGAACAAGGATGGGCGCATTGATCCCTCGCGTCCCGGCTGCTGCCTGTCGGACATCCGCACGAAAACGGACATCATCAAGCTCGATACGCTCGCCAACGGGCTGGGCTTCTATCGCTTCCGCTACAAGTGGGATGATCAGGTCTACGTTGGCGTGATGGCGCAAGAAGTCCAAGCCCTGATGCCAGACGCTGTGGTTCTGGGTGGCGATGGATTTCTCCGCGTCGACTACGACATGGTTGGCGCCCCCTTCCAGACTTGGGAAGACTGGACCGCAAGTGTGCATTGACCACTTGCGTACTTGAAAAGACAAAACGGTCCCGGGGCTTCTGTCGTGCACCGGGGCCGACATCTCAACCCAGATTCCTCGGAATTAGACGACGGATGGCAGCGGCTGCGCACTCGGTTCCCGAGACCGGCCCTTCAACTGGTTCGGCCTAAGATTCGTCCTCGCCAGCCACCACGCGGAGAAAAAATAGTGAGGGCCGGGCGCTAGCCCGGCCCCGAAACTGCCTGAAGCGGCTCGGATGCGCACGCTTACTCAACGTCAGGAACGAACGCACCTGGAGGAATGTGCCCCTCTTCCGCATAGGCATGGTGCAGCGCATCGAGCTGCGCCCAGAGCACATCGCACTTGAAGCGCACGGCGTTGACGCATGCCTCTTGCTCCACGCGCGTCTTGGCGTTGTTCTTCACATACTCCAGCGCGAATGTTGCGTCCCGCGGAGCCTGGGTTAGACGCCGCTTGAAGTACGCGAGGACATCGTCGGAGATAAA
>CAZUKP010000114.1:0-8265 GCA_964620915.1 uncultured Hyphomicrobium sp.
TTTGAGCGATGCCACGCGTTGATCTGTCGATCGAACTCCAGGATCTGGGCTTTGAACTTGCAAAGCAGTGCCCCCAAGGCTTCGAGACACGCACGCGCAACCTCGGGAATGCGGTCATCCTCATGATCGGCGACAGCGTAGAGCAACTCCTCCACGCCATTGCGTCCGACCGGCGCGATAATGCCGAACTCGGCCAGGTGCGCGCGGATCGTGTTGATGACAGCGGTCTGCTGCCGGATGAAGAGATGCCGCGTGCGATGGAGGACCAGGCAGCTCTGCTGTTCGGGCGTTTTGGTCGGCACGAAGCGCATGCTCGGCCGCTGTACCGCCTCGCAGATGGCTTCGGCATCGGCAGCATCATTCTTCTGGCGTTTGACGTAGGGCTTCACGTAGGCCGGAGGGATGAGACGCACGGTATGCCCGAGGGCCTGCAGCTCGCGCGACCAATGATGCGAGGTGGCACAGGCCTCGATACCGACCAGGCACGGCGGCAGCTTCTTGAAGAACGCCAGCACATAACGACGCCTCACCTGTCGACGGATGACGGCACTGCCCTGCACGTCGACGCCATGGACCTGAAAGACTGACTTTGCGATGTCGAGACCGACCGTCGTGATTGCCTGCATGATAAGCTCCTCCGGATCGTGGTCACCTCATCGGCAACCGATTCCAAGGCGCTTGCGCGCCCGCTGGAGGAGCCGTCCACAGCATCAAAAGCAGACATTGTTCCCTTCGCCCTAGTGGCCCCCATAGGCACCTCGGAACGGCCCTGTCTTGGATCGAATCTGAAGAAGATAAAACGCGAGTATTTCTTTTACGGCGGCCAGATATTCATTCGGCCGATTTGGATGACGGTGGTTTTACCACAAACCTCTGGCCGGGCTCTAAGGTGGTGACCTTGTACTGGCCGAAAATTTTCCGGTCGCGATCTTTCAAAAAGAGCGTATATCCAATACGAAAACGTACGTCGAAAGAATCTGGGCAACAGCCGGGTTTTATCCCAATACCCGCACACCATTCCTTGCCGTCACGATCAGTGCACCACAGACCCAAATCTTCGGACGTGTTGTTCACGATGACGACCCTGACGGATTCTTCTTCTTCTTCCGCCCAACCGCGACCGGACATGCACATCACCGTCAGAGGGAGGATCAAAATTCCGATGGCGAGCCCCTTCCATGCAACACGTTGAGTGCTGTTTTGCTGTGAGATAGGTCCCATAACTCAATCCTTTCTATACTTTGGAGCAAGCAGTTGGGATTAATTTAAATGATTTCACTCCATTGGGCAGTTAGATCTTCCAAATCGGCTCACGATTAAGTGAGACTAGACGAACAGCCGATTTTTCCAGTTGCAGCTCAGGCTAGCCATGTGCCGATCCGGAATTGAGAAGCTGCCCTTCATCGCAATGTCCGCTTTGGGTCATAAGCGGACATTGGAGCATGCGTTTCGGACGTCTGCTTTTCCCCCAAAAGCGGACACGCTCTGGCTGATTGCGGGGGCACGATGCCACTTGTACCGAACTTCACTCCGATTGAGCCGATACGCGCAATCCGCCCGATGACGGCCGTAGGCGCAGCACGTAATCTCTGACGTGAACGGAAGCTACGTCGCGAATCCCCCTTCGCGCCGACGGCACCGTGCTCAATCAACCTCCAAAGCACGATAGCGGCCGGATATCCCGGCGCCAATGATCGCGCGATATCGACGTCGGTAGACCTAAGTTCACCATTATGCTGATCCTCCAAGGCCTGGAATTGAGTGATAGTGGGACGGGGCGGATCACTAATCCAGATCTATTCAGTTTGCCGCGGCCTCGTTCAAAAGCAGTGCTTTTAGAATCTTTTTTCCCTTAATCAGATCTTCGATCGGCGCGCCCTCGTTGCGTCCATGGAAATTGATTGGCGGGCCGAGGCTGCCGGTAAAAAGTGCTCCTGCTGCAACGAGCTGCAGGTTGCCTTTGGCGTCCGTCCCGCCACCGATGGCGCGCATCGGGCAATCCTCGCCCAGCACGCCCTCATAGGCATCATTGACCAAGCTCAAGTATTTGTTCTGGGGGTTGCGAATGTCGGGCCCGGCCACGGTTTTGGGAATGAACATCACCGTGGCGTTTGTCCCTTCCCGGTAACGCTCGACGAGTTGCTGAAACGCCGATTGAAAGAGGCTGTCGCCCTCTATCAGCCCTTGGGACCCGTCCCAGCCCTTTGCGTGGTGGCCGATGGCATAGCGAATATCCATGGATAGCTTGACCATGCCTGCCAAATTGCCCTCATGCGGTATCTGGAGCTGTGTTAGAGCATAGGTGGTGCCATTACCTTCTTTGAAAATGGTGTCATAACGATAAAGCAGGTCGGGTTGGTTCTCGCCAAACACGCGCGTGCCCCACGCCCAGGTCATAAAGTCGGCGATCTGTGTGTAATGGTTTTTGCCCAATTTACTGTCGTCGGCCAATCCATCCAGAAACACGCCAAGTGACACCAGCGGGTTGGCCCCATTTTTTCGGTTTTCATTAGGGGCCGATCCGTGCTGGGCTCCTGCCACGGCCGTTTGCAGTATCACATCGCCCGAGTCGCTACGCGTTACCGCTAATTTTGCGCGCTTGTAGTGTGGGTCGTCGAAGCCAAAGCTTTCATAGAGCTTCGGGACCTGCGCTGCGAATGCGTCCAGCGCGTTAGAAGAGGCCCCGGTGATCCGGGCTGTGGCCGATCCCGGGATCTGATTTGTAGGTCCCGTGGCACTGTAAAAATCGGCGACCCAAAGTCCTTCAGTAGGGTTGGCGACCAAAGGTATCCCGAAGACGGGCCGCTCGATTCCTTTTTCGGCACGGATGCACCAAAATGCATCATAAACGATCCCCAAGTCCGGCAACGCATCGGCATTAGCGTCATAGAACCTCGTCGTCGAAAAATTGGTTTCCTCCGACGTGTCGAAAAGCAATTCGAATGTCACCTCCTCCAAAGCGTCAGGTTGGCTGTCCAGCTGAGCAATCGCTTCAAGCAGTGCATTTAATGTCACGACCGCGGGCCCCTTGTTGTCAATAACGCCACGCCCGACTAAAAACGTAGTGTCCTTGCCGTTATAACTGCGGGTTTCCTGACGTGGATTGAATGGCTTCCAATCGGAACTGCCAGGTGATACCGTATCGAGATGAGTCAATAATGAGATCTTGCGTTTGCCGTCGCCCACGCGCCAACCAAAAACCCAGTACTTATCGTCGTCACTTTTCCAGCTGAAGGGTTCTGGAATGTGATTCTGAATTCTGTGTCGCTTGACGAAAGCATTGATCCAGCCTGCGAATTTCTTCTGGATCGCCCCAATGTTCTTGCGTACTTGGTTTTCGTTGCTGCCGTCCGGTTCGCGCCATGTCTCGATCATCACGATTTCGTCGATCTGCGGCAACCAGGGTGGTTTATTCGAATCTGCGGCGAAGCAGACAGAGACCGTGCTGCAGATCGTGAGCACGCCCATCAAAAGTTTACTGAAAACATTGCAAAATCTCGGGAGCAAGACACTAAAGACACAGGGTAAAACAGATTCCGGTCGAAAATGCATTGGGACACTCCTACTACCCTTCGCAAGGGGCGTCAGCACTTCCCTTCTGCGTTAGCCGCCCTTCTGGGCTGCTCCAGGGAACGATACCAGTTTCTAAGTTAGAATCCGGTCGCTATTGGCCACCATCCGAGCTGGCCCGGAGCATAGCGTACGGCAGGATAGATGCTTGCGGCAAGGTCGCTTCCGGTGCCGACGGCCTGTAACCAAGCGAAGAGTGTGGTCGCAGGCCATTGTAATGGCGTCGCCATTGTTCAATGAGCACTTGAGCCTCCCGCAAGGTTGTGAAGATCTCCAGGTTCAACAGCTCGTCGCGAAGCTTCGCGTTGAAGCTCTCGCAGTATCCGTTTTCCCACGGGCTCCCCGGTTCGATGTAAAGCGTCTTGACGCCGATGCGGCCAAGCCAGGAGCGCACCTTCTTGGCGATAAACTCGGGCCCATTGTCGGATCGAATGTGATCGGACGGTCCGTACTTGGCGAAATGGTCAGCAAGGCAGTGGAGCACATCGTCAGATCTCAAGCACCGCGCAACCACAATCGCAGGAGATCAACGTGCGAACTCATCAATCACGGTAAGCATCCGGAACGGCCGGCCATCCTGCGTGCGATCCTGGACAAAGTCATAGCTCCATAGGGTGTGATTGGGGCGCTGCGGCCTAAGACGGTTGCACGATCCGTCGTTGAGCCACAGACGGCTCCGTTTGCGCTGTTGGGACGGAACTTTCAGCCCTTCCCGGCGCCAGATGCGATGGACGCGCTTGACGTTCACCCGCCAGCCTCTCGCTTGGAGCAGCGCGTGAATGCGACGATATCCGTAGCGACCATACTTTGAGGCGGGTGCCACGATGTCGGCCGTCAACGCATCCCCATCGTCACAGCTGAATAAATTCTATGGATGTTGCTTCGCGCCCACACATCGGCATGATGAACAGTGCTAGGCTACCCGTTCTTTTACGAGTTTGTAGTCAATATTATATTCGCTCACGAGAAGGTATAACAAATCATAGCATTAGCATAGAAATTGTCACCATTTGTTTCGATCTTTAAGTCTACGAGTAAGCCATCGCTCCTACACACAGGGAAGCGCTATGAGCGACAACAGGAATTCTAACGTGCGGGTCGGCGTCGTCTCTACCGTCCTCTCAATATGTGTGACGACGTCGGCGCATGCCCAGACGCCGGATTTGATGAGGTTGCCGCCCTTTCTCAATCTCGGTGCGACGACTTTTGTAGATGGATTTCTCCCGACCACACCGGGCTGCTCTTATTTTCAGTACTTACGCCGAAACTCCTGGAACAGAATTAACGACAAGGATGGGAATAAAATAACTGCCTTTAAAGATGTCGAAATCAATGCAACGGGAGAGGCGTCTCAGCTCGCTTGTGCGACGCACGTGAAGATTTTTGGTGGAACCCTGGGATTTCATACTCTACTCCCTGCCGGTGATATCCACAGCTCGTTTGATTCGTCAGGGCTTGTATTGCGCGATAATGGCTTTGGCGTTGGTGATCTTTTCGTTGCGGCCTACTTACAAATGCCACCTGTGATACGAAATGGCCGGCCGGTATATTCGCAGCGCTTCGAGCTTACAGCAATCGCGCCGGTAGGAGAATTTGACGCCACCCGAGACCTCAATCTGGGTTCTGGCTATTGGTCGTTGAACCCTTATTGGGCAGGCACATGGTTCCCCCATCTAAAATGGGAGATTACCTGGCGCGCGCATTATCTATACAATTTTGAAACAACCAGAATTGCATCCTCGATGATTCCCAACGTGGGCCAGGTTTTTAGGAACGGCCAGGCAGGGCAGGCCACTTGGACCAACTTTACGTTGGGATATTCCATCACGGACAAGTTCAAGGTAGGGTTGACTGGTTACTATCTAAAACAGCTAACGGACGACAAGCTGAATGGTGTGAGTTATAGCGGCGGGAAGGAAGAAGCTTTGTATATGGGCCCGGGCGTCCACTTTAATTTCGACAAAAACAATAAAATGAACGTCAACGTCTATTTCCCCGTCGAGGATAAGAATCGACCCAGTGGAGGCGTGCAGCTCAATCTAGTATACGGTTACGTTTATTGAGCCTGCCTCAAACTGGAACGAGGGAGTATGCCTTGCGTTAATACTTGGCCTCTTGGCAGGTTCAGGGTCGATGATTACGCTTAGCCACTGCGGGCCGCAGACAAGCTTCCGGACATAGGCGACGCGTGAACGACAGGTTCAGTGCTTCTTAAACCACAGTTCCTTGCTCATTCCAGTCGCCAATCCTGAAAAATCCCTGGAACACTCAGGGGCTTATATCAAGTGGGCCGTACTGGTCCTCTTGTCGGATTGCAACAACCATCAAAGCCTCAACGGTGGCATCGAAGGGCAGTTCGGACGCCCCGTAGGCCATGCGTGTCGGTCGGCCGATCTCTTCGCCGAACACTTCGACCATAACGTTAGTACACCCGTTCAGTACAGCGGACTGATCCGCAAAACCGGGCACGCTGTTTATGGCTCCGATGACTTGCAGGATGGCCTCCACACGATCGAGGGAGCTGAGGGCGTTCTGGAGCGACACAAGCAAACTGAGGCCGACCAGTTCCGCGGCTTCGTATCCCGAGTATCCCCAGTTTTCAGAGCCCGTTGGCGGTTGGCCAGAATCATAAATTTTACCCCTGACAAATTTAGGAATCTGTCCCGGCTCGGACGGCGGCTGAAGTTTCTTCGGGAGAAAGGGCACCATGCCGGCAAGCCAAACGACGCCGGCATGCTGTCGAACTGTGACAAAGTTCAAGCTCGGCGGCAGGCTCAATAAGGGCGGTTTGTCGCCGGGCGGAATGTCGTTAAAGCGCTGGTCAGCACCTGTGTTGTTAAGGCTTGGCGGCATTGGCTGACTCCATAATTCGGCCTGACCTTATAGCACCAGACGTGATGCCAAACCATTTCTGGCTATTTAGAAGTAGGGTTGCGGCGCATACATCCGCCGTCTGTGGCATGCGTTTCTTGTGAAATGTGATTGAAGTTTGAGCAGGAGTGGGGCACAGTAGAGTAATGAGAAAATCTGCGATTTAGTTGTGAGGGCTATTTTATTAGCGCTTGCAGAAGGTGTCGTGTGGCATTATGACGACGCTATATTGTGACATATGTGAAACGCTTGGTACCGTCGAAGCCGTACTCGATAAAGACTCGGATGATATAATTGTTGCGGAAATTCATCCATTTCCACATACAAAACAACATCTGTCATCCTTATTGGCGCGTGGTACAAATTTAGGAATAATATCGAGTTCGGGACAGAAATACGTCGCTCAAGTAAATCAAGCGCTAGAAAGAAGTGGATTAGCAGAGTTTTTCAAGCATCAAAATCTGCTGATTTATAGCGGAAAGAGGGGGCTTGAGAGAAACACATCGGACATTTTCGAATTAGCTATCGAGCGCTCAGGTGAAGAAGCGGCGGATTGCATCTTCGTAGGAGAAGACGGGTTTGAGCGAAAGATTGCTGAACAGCTTGGAATGGGTGTTTGCTCTAATCTAAAAATGGCACAAAGCGTTATTGATGATGAAAAGCTGTATTATGTTACCATTGATCTCAAGCCACAGTCAAAATCAGGCCAAATAAATTTATACTCCAGTGCTCTAGTCAGCGTTCCCCTTGTGCCGTTGCTGGCGACGGGAGAAAACGGAACGGAATTGATTGCCATTGGTACAGAAACGGCCCAAAAAAATTTATTGTCTTCTCAAGTTAAGGTCAGGAATTTGCCCTCACGTGCCGATCCCCGTGTTTCAGATCTCTTTCTTGTGCGAAGAGACCCGACAATCGAAGATTGGGCAAAATTCTTGTCCAAGGTGCAACCATGGATCGTGGATGTAACAAACGATGGCGTGTTGATCGCATTGCCAGGAGGCGAGTTTATAGACGATTATCATCCTGATAACGCGCGCCATGGGCATACGCAAAAGCTGATACCGGCGGACGAGTTCACAAATCCTTTTGAATTTTTCCAATCACAAAAAGACGTTGAGCCGCAGACGGAAGATGAGAAAGGGAGCATTCTTAGCGAAGACGATGCAAATTTGCTTATTTCGCAAATCGATTCAAAGGCGATTGCAAAGCATTTGAATTCTTATTCGGCCGATGATGGCAGTCGTCATGTCCGGCATCGGGGCAATAGAGAGGCGGTTAAAAAAGCGGTCAGAGATTTTGAACGAATCGGCGAAGGCAAGTTTACAATAAGAGTATATCCGTTCAAGATGGACTGGCAACTACTATGTAATGTCGAGGCCGTGTTAGCCGGTAAAACTGAGGAAGCGGGAGAAGCTGTAATTGTCTCAGCCCACCTCGATAGTACGGCTAAGTCGTCTTTTCAAGGGACGAGAAGAATTTCGCCTGCACCGGGAGCAGATGACGACGGGAGCGGAGTCGCAGGTGTTCTAGCCATTTCAAAGGCGATAAAAATGCTATCCATTGATGGAAGGCCGGGGAGGAATATTCGGTTTTTGTTGTTTAATGCGGAGGAGCAAGGTCTCATTGGAAGTCAGAAATACGCCAAATACCAGTTCGATCGCAAAGAACTGATCGTCGGTGTATTTCAGATGGATATGATAGGCTACAACAAAGACAATGTGCCCAATTGGGAGCTGCACATTGGCTGTCTTCCTTACCCTCCTGTTCAAGGGCGGTCTCAAGAGCGGTCCCGGAAACTCGTTGAGATTATAAAACGTTTGCGGC
>CAZUKP010000115.1:0-7816 GCA_964620915.1 uncultured Hyphomicrobium sp.
CGAGCATGACCTTCTTGCCTTCGCGGTGAAACTGCGCGGCGAGCTTACCGATCGACGTCGACTTGACGGTGCCGTTTACGCCGACAACCAGAATGACGTGCGGTTTGTTTGCCGGATCGTTCGTCAGGCCGTGCGCAACGGGGGCAAGGACGCGTTCGACTTCTTCCTTCAAAACCGCACGGACATCGTCAGCTTCAATGCCCTTTTCATAACGGCCCTTGGAAAGAGCCTCGATGATGCGTTCCGACGTATCGAGCCCAAGATCGGCTCCGATCAGAACGTCCTCGAGATCGCCAAGCGTGCTTTCATCAAGCTTGCTCTTAGTGAAGAGGCCGGTGATACCCTCGGTCAAACGCGATGATGTCTTGCCCAGGCCCGCCTTCAGGCGGTCAAACCACTTCTCTGGCTTGGCCGGAGACTCGGCTGCCGCCTCTGCAGCAGGCGCTTCTTTCTTTTCGGAGTTTGACCCCAGGAGCCGCCCAAAGACTCCGCGCGATTTGGCGCCTTGATCACTCACGCCAGCACCTCGCCCGTCAGACGGCGTCCGTCGTGGCCATAGACGCGGGCATGCAAAATGCTGCCGGCCGAAGCGCTACTGGAAACACGGACTTCGGCAAATTGGCGCGTGCGTCCCATGTCGTGGCGTTCCATCAACACTTCGACCTCAGAGCCTCGATGAGCATCCAGGAACCGGGAGAGTGCTTCACTGCCCGTCTGGCGAAGCCTGGCGGCCCGTTCTTTGACGATTGGCCTTGGCACTTGCGGCATGCGCGCCGCCGGCGTGCCGTTGCGCGGCGAGAAAGGAAAAACGTGGAGATATGTCAGCTCACACTCCTCCACGACACGCACCGAGTTCTCAAACATGTCCTCGGTCTCGGTCGGGAAGCCTGCAATCAGATCGGCGCCGAATACCACATCCGGCCGCAGCCAGCGGACTTGTGTGCAAAAACTAACCGCATCGGCACGGCTGTGCCGCCGCTTCATACGCTTCAGAACCATGTCGTCGCCAGCCTGCAAAGACAAATGCAGGTGCGGCATCAGCCGCTCCTCTTCGGCGATGGCATCCAACAGATGCGCATCGGCCTCAACTTGATCGATTGACGATAGCCGCAAGCGCTCAAGCTCCGGCACGAGCTTCAAGATCTGCCGAGTCAGTCGGCCAAGCGTCGTTGAGCCGGGAAGATCCGCCCCATAGGCGGTTATATCCACACCCGTCAGCACAACCTCTCGGTAGCCGCCTTCAACAAGCTTGCGAACTTGCGCAACAATCTCACCGGCCGGAACCGAACGCGATGGCCCTCGCCCGAACGGAATGATGCAGAACGTGCAGCGATGGTCGCAGCCATTCTGAATCTGAACATAAGCGCGTGTCCGGCAACCGAAGCCGTCGATCAAATGCCCTGCGGTTTCGCGCACGCTCATGATGTCATTCACCTGAACGCGCTCTGAGTCGGATGTCGAAAGCCCAGCGAACGTCTCCGCTTCAAGCTTTTCCGCATTACCGATCACGTGATCGACCTCTGCCAATGCAGCAAAGCGTTCCGGCTCGATTTGCGCAGCGCAGCCCGTCACGATGATGCGCGCATCGGGATTTTCACGGCGCAGCTTACGGATCGTCTGCGTCGCCTGACGCACAGCCTCTCCCGTCACCGCGCACGTGTTAACGATGATCGCATCGTCCAACCCCGCACCCGACGCATGCTTTCGCATGACTTCCGACTCGTAGGCATTCAGGCGGCAACCAAGCGTTATGATCTGAGGATCCGGCATCTTTCCAATCGCGACGCGGCCAACAAGGCCGATTTGGTTCCCGTGGCGGCGCTGAAGTGAAGGCCGTCACAACCCGAGGGCTAGGCGCCCGTTTATCAGTTCGGCCAAGCTAGGATCCCCCGGTCATAGTCGACAACTTTGTCGGCGGCTAGACCGGAGCACGCGACAGAGTATCCGGTTCCAGCGTGCCTTCGAACTCAAGCTCGGCCGGGCCGGTCATGAGAACGCGGTTTTCGGGGGTCCATTCGATGAGCAGATTGCCGCCAGGCAGCGAGACCGTCACTTTTCGATCCGTGAGGTTCTTGCGGGCTGCCGCCACAACTGCGGCACTTGCGCCCGTGCCGCAAGCCTTGGTCAGACCCGCGCCTCGCTCCCAGGTGCGCAGCGTAAGCGCCGAGCGTGAATCGATCTGAGCCAGCGAAATGTTCGCACGCTCGGGAAAGATCGGATCATTCTCCAGAAGTGGGCCGATGCGCCCCAGGTCATAGGCCCCGACATCGTCCACCCAGAAGATGGCATGTGGGTTACCAACGTTAACGACAGACGGAGACTTTAGGACGGGCGCCTCGGCCGGCCCAATCTGCAAGTCGATGCAGCGCGCATCTTCGGCGGGTTCGGCAAGCGGAATTTCGTTCCAGGAAAAGTGCGGGGCGCCCAAGTCGATCGTAATGCGATCTGCGCTTTCCACGCTGGCCTGCAGCACCTCCGAGCTTGTCTCCACTGTGACGTCGGAGCGCCCGCTATCCTGCGCGATGATAAGAGCTACGCATCGCGCGGCGTTCCCACAGGCGCCAACCTCGGATCCATCCGAATTATAAATGCGCATAAACACGTCGGCCCTTTGAGATGGCTCCAGCACAATGAGCTGGTCGCACCCCACGCCGCGCGAGCGATCAGCAATCCGATGCGCGTCCTCGGCCGTTACCTCAATTGGGCGCCCGCGTGCGTCCAGGATCACGAAATCGTTGCCGAGTCCGTTCATCTTGCGGAAGGGTATGCTAGCAGACGCACTCATGAGCCCCATATATGGCTGTGTGAACCCAAAAGACAATCAAGCATCGGCAAGCGAGACATGTTGAAACACAAGACGTTCTTTTCGCGCTTCCTGGTTCTAGCGGCCGTGGCGCTCCTATCCTTCGCCGATCCGGCAACTGCCGTACAAACCGACGCTCCGCCCCCCACAAAGCCTAGCAAGATCAAGGTCGAAACCGTCGCAGAAGGACTGGAGCATCCCTGGGGGCTTCAGTTCCTGCCCGACGGCCGTCTCCTGGTCACTGAGCGGCCCGGCCGCCTGCGCATCGTCTCCAAGGACGGCAAGCTCTCAAAACCGATCGCAAATCTCCCGAAAGTTGCGGCGATCCGCCAGGGCGGCCTGCTCGACATCCTGCTGGCACCCGACTTTGAAGAGAGCGGCGTCATCTATTTCTCATACGGCGAGCCTCGTGGCAGCGGAAAAAACGCGACCAGCGTGGCCCGCGCCAAGCTTGTGCTGGAGAACGATGGCGGGAAGCTCGAAGACGTGAAGGTCATTTTCCGTCAGCAGCCCGCCTTCGACAGCGGCTTACATTTCGGCTCACGCCTCGTTTGGGCGCCCGATGGCACACTCTTCATCACGACCGGCGAGCGCAACTATCAACGCGATGAAGCGCAAAACCCCGCCAACGATTTAGGCAAGGTCATCCGCATCAATCCGGACGGTTCCATTCCCGATGACAATCCCAAGCTCGAAGGCTGGGCGCCCGAGGTTTGGTCGATGGGACACCGTAACATTCAAGGCGCGGCCATACGCCCGGAAACTGGCCAACTCTACACCAACGAGCACGGCGCCCAAGGCGGCGATGAGCTCAATGTGACGCAGAAGGGCAAAAACTACGGCTGGCCGATCATCACTTATGGCGTTGAGTACAGCGGCGAGAAAGTCGGCGAGGGGCTCACCGAAAAGGAGGGCCTGGAGCAACCCGTTTATTATTGGGTCCCCTCCATCGCGACGTCCGGTTTGGCCTTCTATGAAGGCGATCTATTTCCCGATTGGAAAGGCAACGCCTTCGTCGGCGGATTGGCGGGAACGCGCGTGGATCGACTGGTATTTGACGGCGACGACGTGATTGCAGCCGAAACGCTGTTTGAGGACGCGGCCGATCGTATCCGCGATGTCCGATCCGGACCCGACGGCGCCCTCTGGCTCCTGACCGACGACAGCGGCGAAATCCTGCGTGTGGTCCCGGCGAAGTAGGCCACAGATTTTTACTCGTCTTGCAGCTCCGTTTTCGCTAGCAGACTTTGGTAATCAAGCGGCCGAGGTCCCATTCGGCCAATTCAACGGAAACGTCTGGCATGGTTGAAGCGGACTTCCCGATCTGCGTTGCAGCACTTTACAAGTTCAATGCCATTGACGACTGCGCGAAAGTTCGCGGGCCTCTGGCAAGCTTATGTCGCGCGCAAGGCGTCAAAGGCACGCTGCTCCTGGCGCCTGAGGGGATCAACGGCACCATCGCGGGATCGGATCACGCGATCGGGCAAGTGTTGGATCATATCCAACATTTGGTTGGCGAAACCAAACTTGAGGTGAAATTCTCGCGCGCAAGAAAGCAGCCCTTCCACCGCATGAAGGTGCGAATTAAGCGCGAGATCGTCACGATGGGGCAGCCCAACATCGATCCGCTGCAAGACGTCGGCCATTATGTTTCGCCTGAGAATTGGAATGAGTTGATTAGCGATCCCGACACCATCGTCATCGATACGCGCAATGACTATGAGGTCGCCGTCGGCACCTTTCGCGGCGCGATCGATCCGAACACCACGACCTTTCGTCAATTCCCTACGTGGTTCCGCGCTGAACGCGAGCGCCTGTTGCGCGATGGTCGGCAGCCGAAAATCGCCATGTTCTGCACGGGCGGCATCCGTTGCGAGAAGGCAACCGCATTCGTAAAGGCGGAAGGTCTCGACGACGTCTATCACCTCCAAGGCGGCATACTGAAATATCTGGAGACTGTCCCGCGCGAGCAAAGCCTGTGGCAGGGCGAGTGCTTCGTGTTCGACCAGCGGGTAACGGTTGCCCACGGCCTTGCACCTGGCAGCTACGCACTGTGCCACGCGTGCCGGCGGCCGGTGAACGAGACAGACCTTAAATCAGAGCTTTTTGAACCGGGCGTCAGTTGTCCTGCGTGCCATGGCGAGCGCAGCGAAGAACAACGGGCCAGGTACCGGGAACGCCAACGTCAGAAATGTTTGGCGGAAAGGCGGGGACAAGCCCATCTCGGCGCTTCGGTTGCCTCGCCGCACAAACATGGCGGGAGATAACCTCTTCTAGCTCCACCCTTTCCTCAACCGAGATTGCGGGATCGACGAATAGACCGCCGGTTACGCGCTGCAGCCCATAGCATTTCGGGCAAGCATAGGCTGCCATGGCCGGCGCAATGAAGGCTCCGCATGCGACTGTGAGGATCACCAGTATCGTCGCGACAAGCAGGAATCGCTTGGTGTGCCGCTTCGCTGAAAGTTTCATATTTCCGACCTGCCACAAAAAGATGGTGCCGAATGCGGGTATGAGGGCAACCGACAGTCAAGCTTTGTGACGCCAGAACGATCTTCAGTTCCACTTGGGGCCAAGAGGCAACCTGACGAGGCGTGACATTCCTTCAACGTGGTATGGTGCCGTCCGCAACCTCCTTGCGGGAGAGATTGTTATGATGGTGCCGCCAATCACGACCTCATCCGATCTTCCCAAGTCCGCTCAGCCCGCGATCTTCCGCCCGCCCGCCCGCATACGCTATTTTTCATTGGTGGCCACGCTCTTCCTCGCCGCCGTTTCCTCTCTCATGATCTGCTTTGCGATCGTCCTTCTGTTCGAAGGGTCATGGGGACTGGGCGCCCTCCTCGCGGCATTAGGGATTTTCATGGCAATGCTCGACGGCTATGTGCTGCGGGATCTCTTGGGACGATGGGGCCTTAGCGTCGCGTTTCTTGACGACCGCATGGTGCTCAATCTTCCGGCTGGACGGTCGCTGATCCACCAGCCCGTTGCGCAGCATGTGACCATTCCCTACGCCGACATTGAGGCCGTCGAAACTCGGCTCGAAGCTTTCCCTTCGCTCGGCATGGAAAACATGCAGCGTCCGTATGTGCTGACCCTAAAAGGGGGCAATCGGATTTTCCTGTTTGAGGATCGTGCGCTCGGGACGCCGCTCGAAACACCGATGTATGGACCCATCGCGGCCGCTATCGTGCAGCATGCCGGTGTCCCGTTGCGCGATCTCGGCATGGTAGAGGGCGGAGGCGGCTTCTTATCCGTGTGGGGCGCGCACGCTCCAGATTGGGCGGCGCCATCGCTGCCGCTTGCGCTGCAAATGCGTATCTGGCGGCACGTGGTGGCAACGGGATCGCTGGCAATGGCTCTGGTCGTGCTCGCGCTTCTAATCAACGCATCCTTGCATTGAAAATTGCATCCCTTCGGGTTGGTTACATGTGATGAACCAACCCGAAGGCGGGATCGGCAAGGATCATATGTTCAGCATACGAATTCATCCACCCAAAGTCGGCGACGGCTCCCGCCTCGCCGATCAAAGAGTGGCCGACTTCCGCATCTGCATTGCCCCAAGCGGATCCAACTCTCCCCATAAGCGTTGACCCAGGTCATGCCGCCGCCCCACCCCCAGCGGTATGGTGCCGTCACCTGCTTATCCTTTAAGGTCGGCCCGCAATGCCCGAGCAACTTGCCCAATCGAGCCACCGGCTCCTGCAACAGTCCGTCGCCACGCTGCGCCCGTGCCGGTGCCCGGGCTGCATCTGCCTGACGTGGTCGGAGCGGCGGAACTTACGCCGCGTGGGCAGGATCGTGCGCGCCCTGAAACGCCACGTACGCCGCCAGGCGCGCCAGGAAGCCCTAGGGCGGGCCAAGGCCCGCGAAACAGCCCCGCAAGGTTGACACTCTGGTCCCCTCCGGGGCATTGTCCGCGCCAATCAAGACGGCCCTGACTTCAGAGCCGCCGCCCTGCCCGAGGCAAAGCCCTTCGAGGCAGGGAGGTCAACACCCGCCAGCGCGTTGCGCCCGCGGGTGCGTTTTCGTTTTGCATCTTTGAACCAAGGAGACCGGCGACAACATCACTTCGACGAGCGCAGCGAGACGAACGGCCAAGGGCCGCCAGTGCGTTGCACTGCCCCCGCGGAGGCGGGGAGCGAAGCGACTTCGCCGTGAGCGAATAGAATGTTTCAATCGCTGTCAGACCGCCTCTCGGGCGTCTTCGAGAAGCTGACACGCCGCGGCGCGCTCACAAATAGCGACGTCAGCGAAGCCATGCGCGAAGTGCGCCGGGCTTTGCTCGAGGCCGATGTCGCGCTCGATGTCGTCAAGGACTTCGTCGAGAAGGTGAAGGCGAAGGCGATCGGACAAGAGGTTCTGCGCTCGGTGACGCCCGGGCAGATGGTCGTCAAGGTCGTCAATGACGAGCTCATCGCCATGCTGGGCTCGACAGCAGAACCGATCGATCTCAACGCCGCCCCGCCCATTGCCATCATGCTCGTCGGCTTGCAGGGCTCGGGCAAGACGACGACGACGGCAAAGATCGCCAAGCGCCTGACGACCCGCGACAAGAAGAAGGTGCTGATGGCCTCGCTTGATACGCGGCGCCCCGCAGCCCAGGAGCAACTTCGCGTTCTGGGTGAGCAAACCGATATCGACACGCTGCCTATCATTGCCGGTCAGACACCGCAGCAAATCGCTAAGCGGTCGATGGATGCAGGCAAGCTCGGCGGCTACGACGTCGTGATGCTGGATACCGCCGGCCGCATCCACATCGACGAAGCGTTGATGGCGGAGACGGCCGAGATCCGCGACATCGCGCATCCGCACGAGACACTGCTCGTCGCGGACAGCCTGACCGGCCAAGACGCCGTCAACGTCGCAAAGTCGTTTGACGAGCGGATCGGCATTTCCGGCATTGTATTGACGCGCGCCGACGGTGACGCCCGCGGTGGCGCCGCATTGTCGATGCGCGCGGTCACCGGCAAGCCGATCAAGCTTCTGGGTGTCGGTGAAAAGTGGGATCAG
>CAZUKP010000116.1:0-6071 GCA_964620915.1 uncultured Hyphomicrobium sp.
GCTGAAGGCCAGCCCCCCCCGGCAGGCCGAAAGGGAAAGCGATGAACCAAGAGAATCTAAGAGACGTAAAGTCGGTAGACCTTTCCGACGACACGGCGGTTGCCGAGGAGTTGGCCAAGTCTGACGACATCACCGTTTACGCTGAGGAGCGGGAAGAGCAGCAGGAATCCGAAGACCCGGACATTGCCCGGATTGAGAAGAACATTGATGAGCTAAAGCCTGAGAAGAAACGTGCAACCCGGTATGAGCGTTTGAAGCGTGCGAGGGATGCGGCGCAGGCGGAGAATGCCGAGCTTCGCAAAAGGCTTGAGGAGGTGGATGAGCCTTCCTCTGAAAACCAACAGCCTGAAAACGAGTACGAAGAGGCAATCGAGCAGGGACGGCGCGAGGCAGAGACGGCTGACCAGTTGTCTCAGCGCGATGATTACGTTGCTGCGGCAACGGCATTCAATACTCGTGCGGCGGCGTATGCGCGGGATGTCCCTGATTTCCAGGAGACGTTGGAGTCGATTCAGGGCCTCTACCAGATACCTGACGAGTTCTGCCAGATGATTGCCCACTCCGACTATGGACCGGCGATTGTCTATGGCTGTGCCAAGGATGTCTGGTCCGAGAACAGCCAGGGCTTTCTCGACTACGTACAGTCTCTGGCCGGTAACCCGATTGCTCAAGCCCAAGCCTTCGGAGCTATGGAACAGGCGGTGCGCTCTGGCTACGAGCAGCAAATTCTTCAGCAGCAACAGCAACAGAGGGTAACGAAAGCGCCTGCGCCTATGCGTCCGGTTTCGGGGGGCGGCACAGGTGCGCCGAAGGATCTGAATAACCTCGCCAAGTCTGACCGCGTTGACGATTACATCCGAGCCCGACGAAGGCAGGAGGCGTAATTGGCTGGACGGGGGAACATTGCCAATCTGAAGCCGCTGCCCAAGGGTGTCTCTGGAAACCCTTCAGGGGGCTCAAAGGCATTCCGGGAATTGCAGAAACTCGCCCGAACGCATGCACCTGAAGCGTTCGAGCGTGTGCTTGAGATCATGCGTCAGAAGCGGTCCCCGAGGCTTGCCTTGAAAGCCTGCGAAATGGTGCTGGACCGTGCCTTTGGTCGTGTCCCGTATGCAGTCACGGGCGAAGGCGGCGAAGGGCCGGTGAAGGTTCACTACAAGATTTCCTGGAAGCACTCCGAGGACGGGGGAGCAACGATAGACGTTACCCCCGATGCTCTGCCTATTGAGGATCAAGCGGCGTGACGCGAGTCCAGGAAAAGAGCATCACAATCGATTACGCGCCGCGCTCGCAGTTCGTGCCCTACCACGCACGCAAGCAACGTTACGCGATCATTGTTGCGCATCGCCGCTGCGGCAAGACGGTCGCCACGATTAACGACACGATCAAGGACGCGAGCGAAACGCCAAATGGGCGCTTTGCCTATGTGGCTCCGTTCTATGCCCAGGCGAAGGACGTGGCCTGGGAATACCTCAAGCACTACGCCGCGCCATTGCTTGCCGACACGCCGAATGAGTCGGAGTTGCGTGTTGATCTCGTGAATGGTGCAAGGGTGAGGCTGTACGGCGCGGACAACGCCGAGCGTATGCGTGGCATCGGCCTTCATGGGTTGATTGCTGACGAGTTCGCGGATTGGAGACCCGGTGTGTGGTCAGAGATCCTGCGACCCGCTCTGACCGAGCATCAGGGCAGGGTCACGTTCATCGGTACGCCAAAAGGCAAAAATGAATTCTGGGAACTTTGGCAGGTGGCACAGAAGTCGGACTCCTGGTTCACCACGATGCTGAAAAGCTCCGAGACAGGGTTGATCCCCGATGAGGAGCTTGAAGACGCACGCAAGGCAATGTCTCGCGAGCAATACGCTCAGGAGTTCGAGTGCAGCTTTGATGCTGCCATCACGGGTGCCTTCTATGCGGAGGAACTTGAACGGGCCAAAGAGCAGAAGCGCATCACCACTATTCCCATCGACCGCGGAGTGAGGGTTCACACGGGATGGGACCTTGGCGTCTCCGACTCGACCGCCATCTGGTTCATTCAGGTGGTGGGCAAGGAGCGCCGACTGATCGACTACTACGAGGCTTCCGGTGTGGGCCTCGATCACTACGCCAAGGTGTTAGAGGAGAAGAACTACGTATGGGGGGATCACTACTTCCCTCACGACATCGCAAACAAGGAACTTTCTACCGGCCTCTCGCGCGTCGACACCCTCCGTGGGCTTGGCATCGAGCCTATCATTGTACCGCAAGCCGCCGTGCTCGATGGCATCAACGCCGTCCGACGCATGCTCGACTCTACTTGGATAGATCCGAAGCGATGCGAGCGGGGGCTTGAGGCGCTGAAGCAATACCGGCGCGAATGGGACGACAAACTGAAAACCTGGAAGGCGAGGCCGCGTCACGACTGGTCGAGTCATGGGGCAGATGCCTTGCGCACGTTCGCGATGGGCTTTGAAGAGCGCAAACCCGCAAGGGCTTTCAAAAAACGCCGCTGGGTTCCGCAGATGACGGGTTCGTGGCTGGGGGCGTGAGGGACATTTTTGGGGGGGGCATAGGTGGCCTACAAGAAAAGCACAAAGAAAGACGACGATCAGGAATTCGTCCGCAAGGCACTCGCCAAGTATGAGCGGGCCTACGACAAAGAGCGCACGAATATCATTCTTGCTTACGAGGACCTGGAGTTCCGCGTTGGCGAGCAATGGCCTGGAGATGTGAAGCGTGAGCGTGAGGCCGACCATCGTCCCGCTCTGACGATCAACAAGGTTCCGACCTTCGTGCGTCAGGTCACGGGCGACATTCGGCTGATGCGCCCATCTATTCGGGTGGTGCCTGTTGACTCACGCGGAGACCCTGAGACGGCGCAGGTTCTGGGTGGCCTCATTCGCTACATTGAAAACCGGAGCGATGCACGCCACGCCTACACTGCCGGCGCAGACAGCCAGGTGGTGGCAGGCATAGGGCATTGGCGTGTGCTGACCGAGTACGCGGACGATTCCACGTTCAACCAGGAAATCCGCATTTCTGCCGTCGACGACGGTGTCTCAGTGATTTGGGACCCTGACGCCAAACTGCCGAACAAGGAAGACGCGAAGTGCTGCTTCGTCCCGGTGGACATGAGCCACGACGCCTTTAAGGAACTTTATCCCGACGCGCCAATCGAGGACTTCTCGCTGACCCTGGAAGGCCGCACCGCGCTCATTGATGAGTGGTTCGGAGATGATTTCGTTCGGGTTGCTGAATATTGGGAGCGTCGGCCTGAGAAGCGCACGCTGGCGCTATTAGACGACGGTGCCATTGATGACGTGACCGACCAGCCTGAACGCTTGAGAATGCTGCGGGAGGCTGGGGTGCGTATCGAGGAGAGGGATTCGCATCGCGTCTATCGCAGCGTGATCTCTGCCTGTCACGTTCTTGAACAGCCCAAGCCCTGGCCCGGGCGCTATATCCCTATCGTGCCGGTGATCGGTGAGGAGGTGATTCTCGGTCGCCGCACCGTCCGCCATGGTGTGGTTCGGTATCTCAAAGATGCGCAGCGGGCTTACAACTATTTCCGCACCGCTGAGACGGAGACCGTGGCGCTTCAGCCCAAGTCTCCGTGGCTCTTGACCGAGAAGAACGTCGAGGACTACGCGGACCAATGGCTGTCTGCCAACACGAGGAACTATCCGTATCTCGTCTATAAGCCCGACAGTGCCAATGGCAATGCTGCGCCTCAGCGTGTCGGTCCTGGCGTGAACACCGCAGGCATCACCGAGGGCCTGCAAATCAGCGCCCAGGAAATGAAAGATGTAAGCGGCATTTACGATGCGGGTCTGGGTGAGAGGTCAAACGAGACTTCCGGCAAAGCCATCATGGCTCGCCAGCGTGAGTCCGATGTCGGCACCTACGTCTATGTCGAGAACTTCAGCCGCGCCATCCGGCACACGGGCCGCATCCTGCTTGATCTGATTCCGACCGTTTACGACACGGAGAGGGTCATTCGCATTGTTGGCGAGGACAACAAGGTCGATCTGGTCGAGATCAACAAGGAAGTTCCTGAGCTCGGCAGAATGCTCAATGACGTGACGGTGGCCGCCTATGACGTGGTGCTCGATCAAGGCCCGAGTTATGCCACCAAGAGGGAAGAAGCGAGGGAAGGCATGCTGACATTCTTGCAGCAAGCCCCGAACGCTGCGCCCGTGGTGCTCGACCTGATAGCGGAGGCCCAGGACTGGCCAAACGCGGAGAAGTTTTCGGAGAGGTTGAAGACGCTTTTGCCTGCGCCAATCCAAGCTAAGGAAGCGCAAGAGAGCGGGGAACCGCCGCCGCCAACGCCGCCGCCCCCGCCTGAATTGTTGCTGAAGCAGGCGGAGCTCCAAGCGGAGCAACTCAGTAACGAAGCGGATCTCCAAAAGGCACGACTCAGCTTGCAGGAGAAGGAATTGGATCTTCGCATGAAGCAGATTGAGCTTCAGACGATAGATCCGAATGCGACGTTTGGCGGTGCCGTGACCAGCCTGCAAACGATGATGCAGGCACTCACCGAGGCGCTTACCGAAACGGTGCAACAGTTAAACAGTCCCAAGAGAGCGATCAGAGGCCCGGATGGCCGTATTCAAGCAATTGAGACGGTGGTCAATGGGCAGGCCGTTCAGACCAGGGAAATTCTGCGCGGTCCTGATGGGCGCGCAATAGGAATTCAGTAGGCAGTCCTCAGAAGGACAGCCCACGGGATAGGCGATCAGCCGGTTCCCTCAAAACACTAAGGAAACAGTCGCTCGCGCATCTGCGCGGGCACAATAGGGAACTATGTGAATGACTCAGAGAATCCTAACGTCCGACATCATCGCCGCTGAGGCTTTGATGGTCTTGGACAACAACCTCGTGATGGCTAATCAGGTCCATCGCGCGGAAGATGAGTTTTCAAAGATGGTCAACGGCTACAAGCCTGGCGATACCGTCAATCTTCGCAAGCCTGCCGACTTTGAAGTGCGTGAAGGCGCTATTGCGTCCAATCAGGAAGTGATTGAGGGCAAAGTCCCGCTGGTCGTGGATAGCCAGGCCGGTGTGGACTTTCAGTTCACCTCCAAGGACCTCACGCTCAACATCAAGGATCTGTCCCAACGGGTGATCAAGCCCGCCATGGTGCAGCTCGCCAACTATGTCGACGTGAAACTGATGGGACTCTACAAGTACGTCCCGAATTGGGTTGGCACACCCGGCCAGGAGGTCAACTCGTTTGCTGACTTTTCCTTGGCCACTGAGCGTTTGGATGAAACGGCAGTCCCGATGTCGGACCGCTCAGCCGTCCTGTCGCCTGCCGACCATTGGGGCATGCTCAGTTCGCAGACCGCGCTCTTTATTCAGGACGCGGCTAAGGGTGCCTATCGTGAAGGTTCGCTCGGCAAGATTGGTGGCGTTGATACGTACATGGCGCAAAACGTGCCAGCCCATGTAGTGGGCTCTGACGTTACCGACGTCACGGTCAACCAAGCCCTGACGGCCCTCACGACCAGCTATGACGATGTGAAGGACAATCACCAGCAGACCATCACGATTGCCGGTGGCAACGTGAATGCTGGCGACGTGTTCACAATCGCTGATGTGTACGAGGTCAACCCGGTCACGAAGGTTTCGACAGGGCAGCAGAAGCAGTTCACGGTGATCAGCTACTCCTCGAACTCGCTGACGTTCTCGCCTGCCATTATTTGGGACGGCGCTTTCCAGAACGCGAGCATCACGTCGGGCGTGACGGACCTCACCGGCAAGGCCATGACTTTCCAGGGCACGGCTGGCACCAGCTACCGCCAGAACATGGTGTTCCACAAGAACGCCTTCGCCTTGGCAATGGTGCCGATGGAGAAACCCGCAGGTGCGGTTGATGTCGCTCGCAAGACCTACAAGGGCTTAAGCGTCCGCGTGATCCCGTACTATGACGGCGTCAATGACGTTTCAAACTATCGCCTGGACATCCTGTTCGGTGTGAAGGCGATTGATCCGCGACTGGCTACCCGCCTGTCTGGCACGAACTAATTTTAGAGAGGACGCCCCTGGGTTGAGCCCGAGTGCTCGGCTCGGGGGTGTCTGTAGGAGATA
>CAZUKP010000116.1:6171-7716 GCA_964620915.1 uncultured Hyphomicrobium sp.
TACCCGACGACTGCGGGTGCGGGTCAGGACATTTCGGTCACGTTGATCGGAGAATCCTCGACTCAGTGGCGCGTCATGTCGGTGCATCCCGACATTGTGGCGTCTGCCACGCTCAACGGCGTGATTTTCTCGACGTAAGCGTAGAGGTGGGTCGGGTGGACGCACTCGGCCCACTCTCACTAGGAGATTTGAAATGGCTGTTGGATCAATGGGCGTGAAGAGTCGCTCCGACTTGGTGCATCGGGCGCTGCGTAATCTTGGCGTGCTCGCTTCTGGCCAGGTGGCAGGGGCAGAGGAATATAGCGCCGTGAATGATCTCGTTGAGCCGATGATCGAGGACCTGATCGCTCGTGACATCATCCACATCATGAGCACGTCGGAATTTCAGGACCAGCATTTCACGCATCTCGGTCATGTCTTGGCTGGCCAGGCACAAGCAGAGTTCGGACTGCTGGACGATGCGGCAATTTCTGCGAGAGCGATAAAAGCCGAAATGGATTTGAACAAGATCGACCGGATACCAACTCGCCATCTGCACATGCGCACGATGCGAACCGATTATCCAAGCGCGACTATCGGAACATCTACTTAGGAGGCAGCCTCAATGGCGGCAGAATTTGAACTTGTAAATGTCAGCACGCGCATCGCGGGGTCGGTGCCGGTTGATGACTCACGAACGGAGTATTTCGCGCTGGCCGCTGGCAGCACGACTATTCTTTCGACGGCGGCAACCCTCACCAAACTTGTGGTGGTTCCTAATACAACGGGCGCTGGAGCGGTGACGCTATCGGACGGCACGACAGCCATCCTGACGATTCCCGCAGCGGCACATGCAATTGATCCGCACCCTTACAGCGTGGATCTCAACATAACCAACGAGTCCACGGCAGGCTTCAAACTCGTGCTTGGAGCGAGTGTGGCGGCTTTGGTCGCTGGTAGTTTTAGCGGGGCTGCAACGACGGCTTAACACGCTAGGCTTTTGTAAGAGCCAGCCTAGCGCACTTGGGGGCGAGGGATGAGTTGCACACCTCCGTCCTTCGCCCCTTATTTTCTACTTCTTCTTTTTTGTTCGTTGGCCTCGCACCGCTGAAAGGCACTCAGCATACGTGTCGAGTACCCATTCACGGTTTGCAGGCTTTTCACCGTGTCCATACAGGTGGAAGCCTTCGAGGCTGCTTATGACGTGCATCAGCTTTAAAGCGACCTCTTCTGGCGAATTTTCACCGATGTGAACGACTGCTTCATCAGCCATATTGACCCTCCTTCGGTCAAATCCCCTGGTTGTACGAGGGAAGATCGTATCAAAAATGGGGTTGCCTCCCACAAGAGTACATATGTTCGCGACAGGTTAACTAAAACTGTTGACGAGGTTCGCTGTTTGTTCTCACATGCCTCATGGCAGGCAGGGACGACGATCTCACTTATAAGGTTGAGCTTTGGGACGATGCGGACACCCGCGTCGAACAGGTGATAGCCCTGTGCAGCGACTACGCCAGCGCGTGCGGTGCGTTCGAGGAGGCAGTGAAGCGGAGGCCAGGACAGCTG
>CAZUKP010000117.1:0-7690 GCA_964620915.1 uncultured Hyphomicrobium sp.
AAACCTATCGCCAAGTCGAAGTCATCGTTATTGACGACGGCTCAACCGATGGAAGCCTCGACGTCATCAAGTCGTTCGGTGATCGGATACGCTGGGAGACAAGGCCGAATCGGGGCGCTTGCGCCGCCAGGAATAGAGGCCTTGAATTGGCGCGCGGCACCTTCATCCAGTTCCTGGATTCTGACGATCTGCTCAAGCCGGAAAAATTGACCCGTCAAGTGCCAGTCGCATGCGCTTATGCAGATGAAATCGTCTGTTGCGACCGGGAAAGTCACTTCATCGAGGATCCGACAAAGAAGTGGGTCGACAGGGCAACACCGGGCCCGGATCCGGTCGTTTTCGCTTTGACAAGAGTCATCCAAACAGCCACCCCCATCTATTCTCGTGAGGCATTGTTGCGTGTGGGAGGTTATCGCGAAGGTCTTCCATGCGCCCAAGAACGCGACTTGCATCTTCGCCTGGCTCTGGCGGGGTGGCGTTTTCGACGCCTCCCAGAGGTGCTGGTCACGGTGCGGCGACGCGCACAGAGTATCTCTAGCGATCTGTTCAAGGTCCTGCGCCAGAGGTTGGAACTCCACCGTGAAGTCCAGGCACATCTGGATCGTTCCGGCACGATGACCGACGAAAGGCGCGCCGCATTGGCGGAGTCCGTCGCTTACGTTGCCCGCATGCACGTGCAGGCTGGGCGCTTGCAATCGGCTGACAAGCTATTCGATGAGGCGCGTGAGATTCATCCAGCGGGCCCCGATTTGGCTTACGGCGCGCTTGCGCGCAAGGTCCGAAGACTGGTTGGTGCGGTTTGGACGGAACGTCTCATAGGGTGGAAGCGCCGCATCCTGAAGCCGTCATTCGGGCCTGAGTAGACTTTGGTCAGGCATACGAACCTCAACGAGTTTTGCAGGATTGAACGCCACTTGGTCGCGCTCGGGCACTCATGACCGACCCGCTCATTAGCATTGTCATTCCCTGCTACAATGCCGAATCCCATATCGGCGAGGCCATCAGCAGCGCCTTGGCGCAGACCTATGCCCCGATTGAGGTCATCGTTGTCGACGACGGCTCAAGTGATGGGAGTGCTGCAGTCATTCGGTCGTTCGGTGATGCAGTCCGATCCGTGTCGATCGAGAACCAAGGCGCTGCGTCCGCACGGAACTTGGGGCTCGAGTTGGCGCGGGGTGAACTGATCCAGTTTCTTGATGCCGACGACCTGCTCCACCCGGATAAGCTGGAGAGGATGGCCCCATTGGTGCTCGAAGATCGTGGAAGTATGGTTTTCTGTGAAGCTTTGGTCGTAGACATGGCGAGTGGGCAGCCTTTGGGGAAGTGGGGGCGGAAGCTGCAGCCCGATACGGATCCAGTTGTTTACGTCTTTAGCTCGACATTGCAGACCGCAGCACCGCTCCATCTAAAAGACAACCTCGTGCGGGTGGGTGGCTTCCGTCCCGAGTTGCCAGTTTGCACCGATCCCGATCTCCATTTTCGACTAGCCGCATCGGGCTTTCGTTTCCGGCAGTTGCCCGAGCTGCTGGTCACCGTGCGCAGAGTTAACGGCAGCCTTTCCAAGAGCGACCCCGCCCGCGGGATAAGGATGGAGCAAAAGCTGGGCCTGGACGCCGCGGAAACCCTAAGGCGCGTTGGCGGCTTGAGCGATGAGCGCGCCCAGGCGATCGCCGGGTTTTTGGCATCAACCGGGCGGCGCGCGATTCGCCTCGGCCAGCGCGAGATTGCGGCCGGCCTGTTCTGCGAAGCCGAACGCTTGCATCCATCAGGAGGAATCGACCGGGCGTACGCCCCTCAGACCCGTCTGATGCGGCGTCTGGTCGGACCGATCTTGACGGAACGGTTCGTCGGCTGGAAGCGCCGGTTGCTGCGCGAGCGAGCCATTGGCTAACGGGCGGGGAAGCGCATCCAAACTTTCAAACAGACGCCTGACTTCGACAAAAGTGAAGGAGCGCGACGGTCGAAGCTCCGTAGCGATATTGATCTCCGGCTTGATGTTCGGCGGCGGACAGCGGGTCGCACTCGATCTGCTCAAGCAAGGTACGAAGCATCCGGAACTCGCGATACAACTGCTGCTGCTCGGCTGCAAAGAGCCGTCACTCGAACGCCATGCCCAGACCATCGTCGATTATGACGGTTCCTATAACTCGTTTCAGACGCTGACGCATGCGGCGAGGCAACTGAAGGCCTACGTGCGGAGCTCTCGCCCAGAAATTCTTCATACGCACGGTTGGGATGCCGACATTATTGGCTGGCTTGCGACGAGAGGGACGCAGTGTAGGCACGTGTCTCACCTCCACATCACGCCCGACTGGCTCTTTTCACCGCGCTACAAACACAAAGTCCGACGATGGCTCACGCGGCGTGCATTTTCACCAAGAGGCACGCGCGTCATTGCCGTTGCCGAAGCCGTGAGACAACATTGGCACGGCGTGCTCCCGCAGAACTCCGGGAAAACCGTGGTGATCCGCAATGGCATTGATGTAAGCCGCTTTCGGCCAACGAAGACCTCGCGCAGCCGCCGCCCCCCCGTCATCGGCACCGCGGCAAGACTGGTTCCGGCTAAGGGCATCGATGACCTGTTGCGAGCGCTGGACCTCATCGCCGAAGACGGATTGAAGCCCCAGTTACGAATTGCCGGAGATGGTCCGCTTCGGGCCGAGATCGAGCGTCGGGCGAAACAATTGGGTCTCGCAGACCGCGTAACCCTATTGGGCCGGGTGCAGGACATGCCGGCGTTCTATCGCTCGCTTGATGTGTTCGTTCTGCCGTCTGTGACGCACGAAGGCTTGCCTCTGGCGCTCCTCGAGGCCATGGCAACGGGTCTTCCGGTGCTCGCCACGCGTATCGGCGGCGCCGCTGAGCTCATAGGCGAAAATAGAGAAGGTCTCATCGTAGAGCCGGGTGACCCGCAAGGCCTTGCGGCGGGCCTTCGGCGTCTCCTGACGGATTCTGCTTTCCGCAAGCGGCTCGGCCAAAATGCCCGCCGGCGGGTCCTGCAAGACTTTTCTGTGGAGCGGTTTGCCGAAGACGTGTTCGAACTCTATCGATCGGCGTGGTGATCGGTTGGGCCCGACAATGACCGGATCAGAACCCGACAACTGGATCGCGCCAGATTACCGGCCCGGATTGGTCTCAGTCATCATTCCCACTTACAATCGCGCAGATCTGATTTCAGAGACGCTCGATAGGGTGGGTCGGCAAACATACCGGCCCATCGAGATGATCGTCATCGACGACGGGTCGGAAGACGGCACTGTTGAGATTATTAAGGAATGGAAGCGGCGTTTCTGTAACGGCGCACTGTCACTGGTGTACGTTCGCCAAAACAATCTCGGCGCGGGGGCAGCAAGGAATCGGGGCCTGAAGCTCTCCAAGGGAGAATATATCCAGTTTCTAGATAGCGACGACCTGCTTCACGCTGAAAAAATCGAGCGAAGCGTTAATCTTGCTAGGGCTCAAGGCGCCAGCGTCGCCGTCGCGCATGTGGCGCGGTTTTCATCGGCGTCACAGAATCCGCCCAACCTGGTCGCATCCCCCGCATACCGTCCAAATCGAAGCGATCCTACGCGATCTCCGTACTACTCTGTCCTCAGGTGGGACGGACCCATACCACTTTATTTGCGGGCTATCCTCAACAAGGTCGGACCATTTCGTGAGGATATACGATTTGGAGAAGGCGCCGAGTTTGTCGTACGCGTAAAGCTCAGTGGCGCCCAGATTGTGTATATTCCTCACGTTCTCTATTTTTACCGGATTGGGTCTTCGAACGCCCTAACACGATCGGGTCCTGGGCAGTGGGTTGTGAACCAGCTCAGGCTTCTAGAGGCCAGCGCATCCCTTCTAAGGAAAGCCGGGATTACTGATCGACATGAGTGGCGCAAGCTCACTCGGGATGCAGTGAAAACAGCTTACAGGGCGTATATCTACACCGAGCGAGGGGATGAGACCCGTGAGGCGCTGATCCTAGCCAAAAACTTTGCGACAGCGTGGAGCCGTTCGGCCTCGACGATTTTGCGGCTCCCGACGGCGTTTTTGCTTTCCGTCATGACAACCCGACACCTCCTGCGCCGGATCAGCGGCCGCCTGCCTGGAGCGACTGAGAGATAGACCGTAACGTGCGCTACCACCTGACAACGCTCTTCGGGATAGCTCGGTGATGCGGGTCCTTGCCTGGTCCGCCGTCGGCCGGCCCGGTCCCTATGTCACGGGAGTGGGCAAGCACATCGTGCACATGGTGAGGGGGCTGGCGGAGCGGGACAATTGGACCGTCCGGCTGTTGTTTACTTCGGACATTGCCAAACGAGACAACGGCAGGGACGCTCAATCCCTGCTCGGTGGTATTCCGGCCGTCAACATGCCGATCAACCGACGCGCCGCCGAGCTCCTCTGGCGCACGGTCTCTTGGCCGCCCGTCGATGCGTTGATGGACGGGTGCGACTGGATCTATTGCCCCAAGGAGCTTTACGTGCCGGCAGGAAGAGCAAAACTCGCCGTAACGGTGCACGATCTTTATCATTTGGAGCCCCATCTTTCCGACGGCCGGATGCGTGGCCGCTTTCTTTGGCGTCAAGCCTTCCGGCGATCCCTCGATCGAGCTGCCATCGTGCTCGCGGTGTCGGAGTTCACCAAGCAGCGACTTGTCGAGCTGTTGCAAGTCCCTGACGGGAAGATTCGCGTGGTCGGAAATGGCGTCGAGGACGATTTCTTCGATGTGTTCGACGCGGAGCCGGAAGCCGTATCGCCATTGGGCAAGGCCCGCTATTTCCTGTCTGTCGGAGGACTGACACGAAAGAAGGGAGGCGACGATCTCGTCGCATTCGCCGAGGCGTTACAAGAAAAGGCTCCGGAGCTGGAGTTGGTGGTGACGGGTCCGGTGGAGCCGCGGTTCAAAGGCGTCCAGTCGAATGCCGGGAATATACGCCTGCTCCCCCGGGGTTTTGACAGCGCCGACATGAAGCGGCTGACGAGGGGCGCCTTGGGCGCCGTCATCCTGTCAGAATATGAGGGCTTCGGAATTCCGGTTCTTGAGGCCATGGCCGCGGGCGTGCCTGTCATCGCGGCCCGCCGGAGCGCCCTACCGGAAGTGGTGGGCGATGCGGGCATTCTCGTGGATCCGAAAAAACCGGCACAAGTCTGCGACGCCGCCCTCAGTGTCGTCGCAGACGAAGGCCTAAGGCGTGAAATGATCTCGAAAGGACGCGCGCGCGCCGGGCAATTTCGCTGGGACGTGTGTGTCGAGAGATTGGCTTCGGCGCTTGAGGAATGCTCCAGAGCGCCATGAGATCAGATGGCCGGGCGGACTCTCCCGCAAGAGTGCTTGTCGCCCAGATCGGCGCCCGTCGCCATTACCTGGTTCCGCGCAGCTTGGAAGAATCAGGGTTGCTGGAACGGCTGGTCACCGATGCGTGCGCCAACGTTATGCCCTGGCGCTGGTTCGACAGCCCGCTCGCCGCTAGGCTCGCGCCGAAATCCATGCGCCGCCTTATCGGGCGCCGCGCGGACGGCATCTCGGCAAGCAAGATTCGCGGGTTCCCAATATTCGCTTTATCCGCGGCGTGGGACCGCAGCTCTCACGAAGTTGCGACCTCGCGATGGGCGAGGCGGAACGCGGAATTTGGCCGAAGGGTCGCCGAAGCCGGGTTTGGCAATGCCAACACGGTCTATGCCTTTAACGGTGCCGCGCTTGAAATCTTTCAGGCTGCGCGTAGCCGGGGCTTGCGGACCATTCTCGATCAGACTGCGGCACCCTGGCGCTGGAATCGCAATATGCTTTGCAAAGAACGCCGGCGCTGGCCGGGCTGGGAAAACGAGCCCGAGGATATTGACGCCTCGGGAGTTCTGTGCCGGCGCGAGGAGCAAGAGTGGGAACTCGCTGAGCGAATCGTTTGTGGATCAGAATTCACCGCGGATGTGCTTGGTGCGGCTGGAGGACCACGCGAGAAGTGTGTCATCATCAACGCTCCAACCGAAACACGCGATATTTCCGTCTCGGTCCCTCAAAGGAGTGAGACTGAGAACCGGAAGGTTCGCATCCTCTTCGTCGGGACCCTTCAACTTCGCAAGGGCGTTCAGTACCTGGCCGACGCGTTGCGCCAGCTGCCGCCAAGAAGCATGGAAGCTCGGCTGGTAGGGCCCAATCGGTTGTCGGAGAAGGCGACCCGGTCGCTGGCGCGTGATTTCGAATTAGTTGGATCTGTTCTACGCTCAGAGGTTACGGCCCATTATGAGTGGGCGGATATCTTCGTTCTTCCCACGCTATCTGAAGGGTCCGCAAACGTCTGCCGCGAAGCTATGGCTGCTGGGCTTCCAGTGATCACCACGCCGAACTCGGGATCGACAGTAAAGCATGAGACGCACGGCCTAATCGTGCCGGCGGCGGATCCCATCGCGTTGGCTTCCGCGATCACACGTTTGGCGAGCGACGAAGAGCTCCGCCGAAGGCTCGGACGTGCGTCATTCGCCCAAGCCTCGGAACAGTGTTTTGAGGCATATGCTGGCGCGCTCGCCGACGTCGTTGTGGGCGCCCAAGATAAGACCGACGAGTCGGTTCTCACTGCCGCGCGGTCAAGGCTGTGAGCATGGTTCCGTGCCAGGAAGAGGTGCAGAGGTCGGGCGCGGCTTTCGTGGGGCTAAAATGGTTTCTATTCCCGGGTCTAAATCTGCACGCCCGGCTCAGGTATCGACGACTTCCTAAGCAATTTGTAACGGCCAAGCCAGGCGAGGAACGCTTCGTGCTGGATGCAGGTTGCGGAAATGGCATGTTGTCCTATCAGAGTTACCTGAGGGGCAATCGCGTCACCGGTATCAGTATCAAGGACCGCGAAGTCTCTGGTTGCCGCGCTCTGTTCAATCGCTATCTCGGGCTTCCGGAGGATCAGCTCTCCTTCCGCAAAGAGAACCTCTACGACGTAAAACTCGAACCCGAAAGCTTCGACGAAATTGTGTGCGCTGAGGTCCTCGAACACATCGAAGAGGACGGCGCTATCTGCCGTAAGCTGTATGACGCTCTTAAGCCCGGCGGCGTTCTGCACATTACCGCACCGAACGCGGCCCATCCCTATAACGCCACGCATCGCCTCGAGATGGAGGAGCAAGGCGGCCATGTACGGCCCGGTTATACGCTGGAAAGCTTCAAATCTCTGCTGGAGCCGCTCGGATTTCGGATCGAATCCTGGAATGCCCTGGGTGGCCCCGTTCGACAGGGATTCAACCGGCGAATAAAGACGCTGCAGGCGCGGCTGGGCGCAGCTTGGGGCCTCCCGCTGTTTCTTCTTGCTCTCCCCTGTCTTGTCTTCGAGGATAAGCAGGCAGAGCGCGCGCGGCCTTTCTCAATCTATGTCAGGGCAGTCAAGGCATGAAGGTGGCCGGCTGTGCGCCTGTTGCCTCCCGCGGCTCAAACAGCGGGGTGCAATGTGTTTGAGCTGATGTGCGCACTTATAATTGTTGTGGTTGCCGGCGGTGCGTTCTGGGCGATCACGCTGCTGCGCGATCCCTTGCATCCTGCCGTGTTCTTGGCGCCCCTGTTCGGCTATTTTTATGGCATTTGGCCGATACTGCTTAATCGCGAGGGCCGGTTAGAGGCCATATTGCCGGACGGCTCACTCGAGTTTGCGGCGTTGATCTTCCTGCTCTCGATCGCGGCGCTATACGCCGGCTTGCTGCACGGTCTTCCGCGGTTGAGAAATCT
>CAZUKP010000118.1:0-7633 GCA_964620915.1 uncultured Hyphomicrobium sp.
CCCGCGCCTCGTTCAATTACGGGCTTTCGCGCAACTATCCCGTCTATCTCTCGACAAAAAACACGATCCTCAAGGCGTACGACGGCCGCTTCAAGGATCTGTTCCAGGAGGTCTTCGATGCTGAGTTCAAGACCGAGTTCGATAAGCGAAAGCTCACCTACGAGCACCGTTTGATCGACGATATGGTGGCGTCGGCTCTCAAGTGGCACGGCGGTTATGTGTGGGCCTGCAAGAATTACGACGGCGACGTGCAGTCCGACATCGTTGCGCAAGGGTTCGGATCCTTGGGCTTGATGACCAGCGTCCTCATGAGCCCAGACGGCAAGATCGTCGAAGCGGAAGCCGCGCATGGCACCGTTACGCGCCACTACCGCGAGCACGAGAAAGGCAAGGCAACGTCTACAAACTCGATTGCGTCGATCTTTGCTTGGACGCGCGGGCTCGCCCATCGCGCCAAACTCGACGACAACGACGAGCTTGCCCGTTTCGCCGCAACGCTCGAGAAAGTCTGCATTGAAACAGTCGAGGCCGGTTTCATGACGAAGGACCTGGCTCTTCTGATCGGCGATGAGCAAGACTGGCTCTCGACGACCGGCTTCCTCGACAAGGTCGACGAGAACCTCAAAAAGGCGATGACGGCGTAGGCGCACGACAGGCCACTCCCCTCCGGCGTTCTTTTGCCCCATTCGGTATGCCGAATGGCCAGAGAATTAGTCTGGGAATCTCCATGAAGCGCATGGTCCGCATCGCACTTAGTGTCTGTTTGCTGCTGGCCACTTTTGTTTACGCGAACAACGCGAACAGTCTCGCGCCTGCAATGAGTGGAAAGCCACTTCTGCTCGCCCATCGCGGTATGGCGCAACCATTCTCCCACGAAGGGCTCACTAACGACACTTGCACGGCGACCAGAATCTTCCCGCCCGCGCACGACTACCTGGAAAATACGCTCGCCTCGATCGAAGCCGCCTTCTCGGCCGGGGCTGATATCGTCGAGTTTGACATCCATCCGACGACAGATGGGCTGTTTGCCGTCATTCACGATTGGACGGTCGGCTGCCGCACCGAAGGCAAGGGCATAACCCGCGAGCAAACGCTGAGCCACCTTAAGACCCTCGACATTGGCTACGGCTACACGGCTGACGGAGGCAAGACCTTTCCCTTTCGTGGAAAAGGTGTGGGCCTCATGCCCTCGCTCGACGAGGTGCTCGCGGCCCTCCCCAACAAGCGCTTTCTGATCAACATCAAGAGCGACGATCCCGATGAGGGCGAAAAGCTCGCTGATCGGCTTGCGCAGCTACCGCCTTCGGAGCGCGAGCTCTTGATGGTCTATGGCGGCAGGCGCGCAATCGCAGCTCTACGTGTCCGCCTGCCCGACGTGCGTGCCATGTCAGGAGCGACCATCAAGCGATGCGGTCTCATCTACCTCAGTGTCGGCTGGACCGGTTATGTGCCCAATGCATGCCGGCACACGTTGCTGCTCTTGCCAATCAACTATGCCGGCTACCTTTGGGGCTGGCCCAATCGGTTTATCCAACGCATGCGTGGCGCGGGAACCCCAGTCTTCGTCATCGGCGCTCGCGACGCCAACGATGTTGGCTCGAGGGGCATAGACGATGAAGCCGCTCTCCAGGCGCTCCCAGGGCACTTCGACGGCGGCATCTGGACGAACCGCATCGATATCATAGGGCCGCTCGTCCAGGACACCGTCAACTAGTGCAGCCCTCGCCGGCGCCTAACGTCCCGGACGCAACGAGAGCTCCGATACACCAAGTGCTACGTTGAGACCCTGCTGGCCCTGCACACTTAGCGGCTGAAGGGCGATCGAGTTTTTTGAGCCGCCAACAAGCGCATTGGCACCGACCCCAAGCCCAACGGTCGCTTCGGCGGAGACGCCACCATAGTTCCCAGCGAGCGCACCCCCAGGGATACTCGCGCTTGGCGCAAACACCGCCCATACGATGGTGGTCTTCCCGGTGAACCCGAGATCGACGCCAAACTTGCTGATCGCTCCGTGATAGTACTCGCTCTTACCACTCATGCTGCTGAACTTGCAGCGGATGTCTTTCGTCGATCCAAAGATGAAACCGGATCCGCCGGCTGCGTTGCATGTCAGCGCACCAACTTTGACGGTTTGTGCTTGAACTGGTGCAGCAGCCAAAATGGCGACCAGCACGACACCTGTTGCGAAAATTGAACGACACGTGAGCATACGAGATCTCCCCCTTGTGTTCAGGCCAGGACACGCAGCTGGCCTGTGTTATCTCAGCGAGTCTGCACCCCAATAGCGGCGATTCTGTCGCGATCGACCCGCTAAATCGCCGCGGGCTCCTAACGCGCGTGAGCTTCACGCCGAGACAGCGCAATTGCTACTCTTTGGTCGTCGATTGGCGCGCGCGTAAGCCGCGCGTCGGACGCCCAGCAGCCCCTTGCAGCGCCTCGCGAAATTCGTCACGGCGCTCATGAATCGAAGCGATGACGGGCCCAGTGGGAACGCCAAGCCCTACGAGTGCCGCCTCTGTCACCTGTAGGCTTGCCTCGATCGTTTCAGGCACCGCATCGCTCACGCCCAGCGTGTAAAGATGGCGCGCATGATCTGCGTCGCTGGAACGCGCAACAATCAGGATGTCTTTGCGGAGCGCACGCACCGCTGAGACGATGTCGTTCACGCTAGCGGGATCGTTGATGGTGACGATTAGGCCTTTCGCATGCTCGAGCCCGCAACGCTTCAGGAACGGCGCCGTCTTGGCGTCTCCGAAATAGACGGGGAATCCTTCTCCGCGCCATTTGGTGACGGCGACGGGATCGCGCTCTACCATTAAGTGCTTAACGTTGTGGCGGCTCAACATCTCCGACACGAGGCGCCCTACACGTCCGCATCCGATCACAATGGCATCGAACTGTTCGTGCGGCGGTTCCTCGCTCAACAACGGGTTTGGCTCCTGATGCTCGCCGAAACGTTCCCCTATGCGCCGGCCCAGGTAGTCGAGTAACGGAATGAGCGCCATCGAGACTGACGTAATCGCCAAAATGTACGTACCTACATCGCGATCAACGATATCGTGCACGACCCCAAGACCGACGACGATAAACGCGAACTCCCCTCCTGGCCCCAACAGAAGCGATGCTTCGGTGGTCGCCTGCCACGGCACGCGAAACAGGCGCAACAATCCCGCCAGAACGCCCGACTTCACGACGACGAGCCCGACAACACCGAGAATGATCGGCAGCGGATTGGAGATGAGCCCTCCTATGTCAATGCTCATCCCCACCGAGAAAAAGAAGACCCCAAGCAACAACCCCTTGAAGGGGTCGATCGTGGCTTCAATGGCCCGGCGGTATTCCGTCTCTGCAAGCAGCAGGCCGGCTACGAACGCACCCAGCGCCATCGAAAGGCCGGCCGACGCCGTTGCAAGACCACTGCCCACCGCAACCAAAAGAGCGGCCGCCACGAATAGCTCCGTGCTCTCAATCGATGCCACGAGCCGGAACAGCGGGCGCAGCACGAGCGATCCGGTGATGACGATTGCGGCAATCACCAAAGCGGCCTGACCGAAGGCCAGCGCCAGGCCGCCCAAAAGCGAGCCTTCGCGATCGGGGCTCAAAATCGTGACGAGAAACAACAGCGGAACGACTGCGAGATCCTGCAGCAGCAGGATCGAAAAGCTCGTGCGTCCCGTTACCGTGTTGAGCCGTTGCTGACGCGAGAGAAGCTCAACAACAATCGCCGTCGACGACAGCGCGAGGCTGAGCCCGATTAGGACAGCACCAGCCGGAGACGCCCCAAACAGGCTGGCCGCACCGCCAATGAGCAACGCGGAGATCCCAACCTGCAAAGCGCCAAGCCCAAACACAAGCCGGCGCATGGCCTTCAAGCGTTTGAACGAAAGCTCAAGTCCAATCAAAAATAGCAGGAACACCACGCCCAACTCGGCGATCGCACCGAGGCCGCGTTCGTCCGTAATCGCAATCCATCGGACTTCCGGGAATGTGTACCAGAGCGAGCCGAGGCCACCGGGGCCCAGCAACGCGCCGGCCACGAGGAAACCCAGAATCGGACTGATACGGTACCTCTGGCCGAGCGGAACCAGAATGGCTGCCGTCGCAAGCACGATCATCGCCTCTCGGTAGGCGCTGAGGTCGTGGCCTTCGGTCATTACAATCCCTCGTGCGCGACCGCAGGCAGTTTCGAATACGAAGCCCGGCCGCTTCACACTATCAATAGCAGAAAGTGCTGGGGAATTGACGCTGAGGCGTCAAAGCGCGACAATGCGGACCTAGGCCGCCTCGCCCAGGCGCGCTTCAATCGCCTGCAACGCTGCATCGGCCTTTGCGCCATCGGGACCGCCGGCTTGCGCCATGTCAGGCCGTCCGCCGCCACCCTTGCCGCCGAGTGCCTCCGCACCTGCGCGAACGAGATCGACGGCACTCCAGGACTTCGTCAAATCCTCGGTCACGCCGACGGCCAACCCCGCCTTGCCATCTTCCGTTATGCCGACGATCGCGACGATGCCCGAACCCACCTGCTTCTTGCCGTCGTCGATGAGGCCGCGCAGGTCTTTCGGGTTGAGGCCCTGCACCGTACGCGCCAGCAAGTTCACCTTGCCAACCTTGCGCACGGCATCCGTCGCCGTGCCGGCGCCCGCCGCCCCGCCACCCAGCGCAATCTGCTTCTTGGCCTCGCCCAGTTGACGCTCCAAGGTCTTGCGCTCTTCGACAAGCGCCTTGATCCGCTCAAGCACGTCTTCGGGCCGGACGCGCAAGGCCGCGGCCACCTCTTTCACGCGTTCGTCCTGGGCCGCCAGATAGTTGCGCGCGCCATCGGCCGTCAGTGCCTCGATGCGCCGAACACCGGCCGCACTCGCGCTCTCGGCAACGATCTTCACCAAGCCGATGTCGCCGGTACGCTTGACGTGCGTGCCCCCGCACAGCTCCACCGACCACGCCTTGTTGGCGCCGGCGGAAGGTTCCCCCATCGACACAACGCGCACCTCATCCCCGTACTTTTCGCCGAACAGCGCCATCGCGCCCGACTCCATCGCATCATCGAGCGCCATCAGCCGTGTCTCAACCGGCGCATTCTGCAAAATGATTGCGTTCGCGCGCTTTTCGACCTCCGCAACCTCCTCCGCGTTCATGGGCTTGGGATGCGAGAAGTCGAAGCGCAGTCGGTCGGGCGCCACGAGCGAGCCCTTTTGCGCAACATGCGTGCCCAGCACCTGGCGCAGCGCCTCATGCAAGAGGTGCGTGGCCGAGTGATTGGCGCGCGTGGCCGTGCGGCGTTCGTGATCGACTTCAAGATCCACGACCTCGCCTGCCTTGAACGAGCCCTTCTCGACGCGCCCCACGTGCACAAACAGATCGTGGAGTTTCTTCTGCGTATCGGTCACCCGAAACAACGCACCCTTCGCACCGACGATCACACCCTGATCGCCGATCTGGCCGCCCGATTCCGCATAGAACGGAGTCTGGTTGACAACGATCGCGGCCTCGTCCCCCGCTTTGAGGCTTTTGACCGGCTTGCCACCCTCAACGAGGGCAAAAATTTCGCCCGCCGCGGTTTCCGCTTCGTAGCCCAAAAACTCGGTCGCACCCGTCTTCTCGCGCACTTCGAACCAAACGGCTTCGGTGGCCGCCTCGCCCGAGCCCTTCCACGCCTTGCGCGCCTCTTCCTTCTGTCGTGCCATTGCAGCGTCGAAGGCATCGGTGCCGACGGTTATCCCGCGCGAGCGCAACGCATCTTCGGTCAGGTCGAGGGGAAATCCATATGTGTCGTAGAGCTTGAAGGCGGTCTCGCCCGAAAACGTCGCGCCCTTCTTGAGCCCGCGCGACGCCTCGTCGAGAAGTTTCAAGCCGGTGCCAAGGGTCTTCTTGAATTTCGTCTCTTCGAGCAACAACGTTTCGGTGATCAGCGGCTGCGCGCGTAGCAACTCGTGGTAGGTGTCGCCCATCTCATGGATCAGCGACGGCACGAGCCTGTGCATCAGCGGCTCGGTGCAACCCATCTGGTGGGCATAGCGCATGGCGCGGCGCATGATGCGGCGAAGCACGTAGCCGCGGCCTTCGTTGGAGGGCAGCACGCCGTCGGCAATCAGGAAGCTCGTAGCGCGCAAGTGGTCGGTGATCACGCGGTGCGAGGCGTTGTGCTCACCGTCCGCGGACACGCCCGTCGCGGCCACGGAAGCGGCAATCAGTGCCTTGAAGAGATCGATCTCATAATTGTCATGCGTGCCCTGCAGCACCGCCGCCATACGCTCAAGCCCCATGCCCGTATCGACGGAGTGTTTCGGCAGGTCCACGCGTTGGCCGGGGGAAACCTGCTCGTATTGCATGAACACGAGGTTCCAGATCTCAACGAAGCGATCGCCGTCCTCGTCGGGAGAGCCAGGTGGTCCTCCGGCGATCTTCTCGCCGTGATCGAAAAAGATCTCCGAACACGGCCCGCACGGCCCTGTCTCGCCCATCTGCCAGAAGTTATCGGACGTCGAGATCTTGAGGATCTTGTCGGGGCCGAAGCCGGTCAGCTTCTCCCAGATCTTGTAGGCGTGCTCGTCCTCGCTATAGACGGTGACGATCAGGCGCTTCTTGTCGAGCCCGAACTCTTTCGTGAGTAGGTTCCAGGCAAGCTCGATCGCGCGCTCCTTGAAATAGTCGCCGAAGGAAAAATTCCCCAGCATCTCAAAGAACGTGTGGTGGCGCGCCGTATAGCCGACGTTATCGAGATCGTTGTGCTTGCCGCCCGCGCGCACACACTTTTGCGAGCTCACCGCCGTTGTGTAGGGTCGCGTCTCCTGGCCCGTGAACACGGTCGTGAACTGGACCATCCCGGCGTTGGTGACCGTCAACGTTGGGTCGCTGTGCGGCACCAGCGGGCTGGAGGGCACAACGACGTGGCCCTCCTTATCGAAGTAGTCCAGGAACGCTTTGCGGATCTCGTTGACGCCGGTCATCGATGGGAAGCTTCTGCAATGGCTGCGGCGCGCACCGGAAATGGCGCGCGCCAGGGACGCTATCGCATGGGGTTCGCGAGCCGTCCTGTCAAGCGGGCAGACGGCCCTGTTAGCAATCCCCTCTCCCCATCACACAAATGCCCTACGGGTTGAGCGCTGGAAGCCCGGGAAAAGACCTAACGCTTGGCGCGTGCCGCCTTTTTCGGCTCGTCCTCTGCTTCAATGTCGGGCAGCACGCCGTCCTCGTCGGGCTCTTCTCCCTCGGCATCGGCAATTGGCTCGGTCAGCATCTTGTCGACGATCAGACCGGCGTTTTCGCGGACGGCCCGCTCGATGGCATCAGCGACCTTGGGATTGTCCTTCAAGAACACCTTGGCGTTCTCGCGGCCCTGGCCGACGCGCTCGCCGTCATAGGAGAACCAGGCGCCTGAGCGCTCCACGACGCCTGCCTTGACCCCAAGATCGAGCAACTCGCCCGTCTTGGAGATGCCCTCGCCGTACATGATATCGAATTCGACCTGCTTGAACGGCGGAGCCACCTTGTTCTTGACCACCTTGACGCGCGTTTGGTTGCCGACGACCTCGTCGCGGTCCTTGATGGCGCCGATGCGGCGGATGTCGAGGCGCACCGACGAATAAAAATTCATCGCATTGCCACCCGGCGTCGTCTCCGGATTGCCGAACAT
>CAZUKP010000119.1:0-7380 GCA_964620915.1 uncultured Hyphomicrobium sp.
CCGTGCGCGAGGATGCGGCCGCCGCGATCGTGCACGACCTGACCGGGCGGACCGTTCCAGTGACGATCGATCCGACGCTCATGCTCGGCGAGGCAGACTGGGCCGCCCTCGCGACGGCGCACCCGGCGCGGCCGGGGACGGGCTACATCCTCACCTATTTCCTCGGTCCGCGCGCGGCGGCGTGCGAGGATCTCATCCGGAGCTGTGCCGATCGGCTAAGCCTGAAGGTCGTGCACCTCAACGACTTCTCGGCCGGCACGCTTTATGCCGCCGACCCCGCGGAGTTCCTGGGCTTCGTGCGCAACGCCCGCCTTCACTTCACCGACTCGTTCCACGGCGCCATCTTTTCGGTGATCTTCGGTACGCCGTTCGTGAGCTTCTACCGCGCCTGGCTCAACATGGGCTCACGCCTCGACACGCTGCTCGCGACCCTGAAGCTCGAGCACCACAAGTTCGGCGAGGGGATGGGCGTGAACCAGGTCGAGCGCCTGCTCGCGCGCGGCATGGCGCACGTTGGCCCGATCCTCGAGCGCAAGCGGGCCGAGGCGCGCAGATATCTCGCTTCCGCGCTCGAAAGGACGCCGGCCGAGGGTTGAGGCGCCGCCGGGTGCTGCGGAGTTGGGCGGGGCGAGACGACCGGGACGGACTCATTTCCCGGAATCGTATCGGAAGCGATAGTCCGCCGGCAGGAAGGACCAGTTTGCTGCCAAATCAAAGGCTAGTTGGTTCAAATGTGAAACTGATATTTCGAAGATACTGCAGGAAGATCTCAGGGGTGCGTAACAACAAAATTCTTGAAATGGATCGACGGTTGGAAGGACAGATGGAACCCATGACTTATCAGCCTTGGACACAGGCGGATTTTAAGAAAAGGGAGACGGTTGACTATTGAGATGATCCGACCGCTTGCTGGAGGATCCGGAACCCGCTCGAGGCTGGAAAAAGCCTCCAAACTTTGACATTGTGACCCTTGGGCGCTTCAGGGGGAACCTCGGGGGCCTTCAGGGAAATGCTTGCACGCTGGCGCCCCGGCGATATGAGCATGCATCGAGGGTGAGCAACGCTTACGAGAAGTGCCAGGGAAGAGACCGACACCCTGCGTCACAATCCCTGAACGCGCCCTGTGTGTCTTGAAGAGTGTCACGCCGATGGTTCCGCTGGAAATCGATAAACTCAAGACGCAAGCGCGATCGTTTAAGGACCGCGGCGAGTTTGAATCGGCAGCCGAAATTTATAAGCAGTTACTCGAAGACCTTCCGCACGACCCGGAAATCATGAATGAGTTCGGCGCTGTCTTTACCTCCGTCGAGCTTTATGAGGAAGCCGTAGGCTGGTTCGACAAGGCGCTAATAATCGACCCGGATTTTGTCGCGGCAAAGCTCAACCGAGGCGTGGCGTTGCGCCACATGGAAAAGTTCGAGCAGGCGACGGCAAGCCTGGAGGAAGTCGTCGCCGTAACACCGGACGATGTGTTGGCGTGCTTTAACCTTGGATCTTGTCTTCAATCACTTCATCGAGACGACGCGGCATTGCCGTGGCTTCAAAAAGCCTGCGAACTCTCTCCGGACGATGTGGATGCCGCTTGTGCGCTTGCCAACACGTTGCGCGCGCTGAAGCGAAACGACGAGGCCATCGCTGCTTTCCGGCGTCTCGTTGCCCTGACCCCCGGGCGCCTCGACTACCTTATCGATCTCGCCGGACTGCTGCTGGAGGAGCGGCAATTTGAGGAGGCGACATCGTTCTATAAAAAGGCAGTGGACCTCGATCCGGACCATTTCGACGCTCGTCTTGGTCTGGCCGCTGCATTTCTTGGCGCAAGGGCTTACGCCGAGGCGCTGACGACCTTTCAGGAAGCGCTCGCCATTCAGCCTGGCTCGGCGGTTGCGTACTGCAATATGTCTCTGGCTCTTTCGGGCCTAGGGCGGGTCGAAGAGGCCATAGCGGCAAGCCGCAAAGCGATTTTTATCGAACCTAACTCTGCCGTGCCCGCGTTCAACATGGGAACCATGCTCTTGAACCTCGGCAACTTTCGGGAGGGATGGCTGGCTTATAATTACAGACACGCTATGCACGGGGAGAGGTGGCTGCGCGATGAAGCCCACGCTGCGCCCTGGACCGGTGAAGACTTGAACGGCAAGAGCATTCTGGTTCTGGGCGAACAAGGAAATGGGGATGAGATTCAATTCTGCCGCTATGTTCCGGAACTCTGGGATCTGGGGGCTGAAGTTAGTTTCCTCGCGCCGCAGCGGCTTCACAGGCTTTTTCGAACGCTGCGCGGCGATATCAACTTGATATCCGAAATACCGGACAACAGCCGGTTCGACTTTCAATGCCCATTGATGACGTTGCCGGGCCTTTTCGAGCAAATGGGGCATCCCATCCCCAATAACATTCCCTACTTGGCCGCCGAGCCGGATCGGGTCGAACGATGGAAGGCGTTCGTCGGAGATGAGGGGTTCAAGATAGGCATTGTTTGGCGTGGTCACATTTACAACGACGAAAACTTACGATCTTTTCCCCTCGCCGCGCTTCATCCCGTTGCGCAAGTTCCGGGCGTACGGCTCATTAGTCTGCAGTTCGGAGAAGGCACCGAAGAGTTACTCGATCTGCCCCCCGGCATGAGTGTGGAGCGGCTCGGCGACGATTTCGATCGAGGTGAACATGGGTTCCTCGATTCTGCCGCAGTGGCCGGATTGGTTGATCTCATGATTACCTGTGACACGTCGATGTGTCATTTGGCCGGAGCGTTGGGGCGGAATTTATGGATTGCTCTCAACGAACCGGCGGAATGGCGATGGCAAAAGGAGCGTGAGGACAGTATCTGGTATCCGACCGCGCGATTATTTCGCCAGCGGCGTCCGGGCGAGTGGGAGGATGTGTTCCGCCGTATGGCCGAGGCATTGCATCGGCCGAAGACGGCCCCGCATGTTCAATCCGCGGACTGCGCCGCTGGCAAGTCAGCGCCGGCGTCGCCACGCGTCCAGGTCTCGTGGGGCGAGTTACTCGACAAAGTCTCAATTCTAGAGATCAAGGCCGAACGAATAACGTCCGCGGCTGCACGCGGCAATGTACGGCGCGAGATGAAACATTTGAGATCGGAGGTCGTCGCCGTGGCGCCCACACTGCCGATCGCCGTGCAGCGCAAGCGAGACGCGCTTCGGGCGGTCAATCAAAAACTCTGGGATTTGGAAGACACCGTCAGAGCCTGCGAGGCCGAGAGCCGCTTCGGCGAGCCTTTCGTGGAGGCCGCCCGGAAAATCTACGCCCTCAACGACGAACGATCGAGGCTTAAGCGCCAAATCAACGAACTCATGCAGTCCGACTTCGTTGAAGAGAAGCAGCACCGGTCTCAAGGCGATTAAGACGCCCCGTCACCTTTGATGTGACGATGACCGGCGGTAGACCCCTCGTGCCGACGAGCCCGTTTAGCTCTTCATGAGACCCAGCGAGTCGATAATCATGGCAAGGCGACTTCTCTGTGGCTCCCCATGAAGAGAGCTCGCATCAGTGGGGAAAGTCGTGAGCGTCACAGTCGTGATGGTGGCGGTGGTGCTTGTGGCGGTCGTACTTGTCGTCCTCGTTGTCCGAGTTCTCTTCGTCTTCTTGGTTTCTGTGGTGTTTGTAGTTGAAGTCGTCTCGGTCGCCTTGCTCGCAGGGGTGGTCTGCGCGTGGGCGGGAACCACCACGGACCGCAGGACTGGCTTAGCCCACGATTGAGGAAGAACAATAGCGGCGAGGCCGGCGACGCCGGCGACGCGAAGCACGCGTCTGCGGCCATATCCCTGATTTTCTTTGTCTGTCATTGTGCCCCCCTACCAGGCTCAAACCCGCATGATGCGACTCTGCCAACAAAGAATATGAAAAGATTAGCACGTTCAAGCTGTCGTTGACACCGAAAACGCTACATGCACCGGAGCCTCGATTGGCGGTCACGATCGCAACAAAATCAATATGTTAGAGACCTGAGCACCTGCGTTACCGGCACATGGGCGTAGGGAAAGAGCTTTGGCCATTCCAAGGTCGTTGGACAGGTTGGGTTCCGGCAATTGGAACAGCTAGGACGTTTCCGGCTGCCGAAGAAACTGCTAGACAGCCTAATAGGTCTGGCAGGACTGGTCGTAAGACATGGACATAACCAAAGCTGAGCTGGCAGGTAACGACTTCATTCCGATACCTGAGCCTGGGATCGCACTCGCTGAAATGGAAAGCGAAGGTATTCTGTACTGCCCCGAGAAGATGACCATGTTTCATCTTAACGAGACAGCCAACGTTGTCTGGCGCTTGTGTGATGGGCGGCGCACCGTGCCGGAGATCATAGAGGTCCTTACCGAGTCGTTTTCGGACGTGCCGGCGAGCCGGATCAGCCTTGACGTCTCGGATGTCATCGAGGCGTTCGTAAACGCGGGCATTGTCAGGTTGGATAAAGCGTGAAGCAAACTCGCCTTGCGTTAGAAGATCAAGTCGTCGCGCTGATCTATCCCGAAAAACTGCAGAATGACATCGAAACCCTATTCGGGAAGCGAGAGGCAATACTGCGTCTGCCCTCGCACAGGATCACCATACGTGAACAAGACACCGGAGGCTTCAGCCTTCAAATTGATGATGAGATCGAGTTCGAGGGGCTCGATAAGGACGACCTTTTTCTTTCGCTCATCGGCGAGGTTGTGCAAACGCTCATCACCGAAATACAGTCAGGCGTCGCGATACACGCAGGTGCCGTATCATGGAATGGAAAAGGCATTATTCTTCCGGGAACGACGGGCGCCGGCAAAAGTTGCTTCTGCGCCTGGCTCGCTGGACACGGATTTAAATACCTCTCCGATGAGTGCGTCGTCCTGCGGCCGGACGTCCCCTGCTTTACCGCCCTGCCGCGCCCCTTAATATTAAAGGAGGAGACGTCGCTATCCTTGCTTAACGGTGGGGCGGAGAATTTACTTGCTCTGGGTGCCGGCGCCGCGTTCTGGCCCAAGAACTCCGTGCTGACCGACCAGCCCCACAATTGCCACCTCGTGCTGTTTCCGCGCTTTGCAAGTGGTTCGGAGTTTCGCCTCGACAAGCTTAGTCCGGCACAGGCAGCCCTTGAACTGATGGCATGCAATGTCAATGCGCGAAATCTTCCCGACCATGGGTTCGGGATCGTGACCGCCTTCGCTCAAGAAGTTCCGGCGATAAAGGTGGAGTATGGCGCATTTCAGCAGCTGCAAGACGCGATAGATGCTGTCTTGGACTTAATTGTCTGACCGCGTGCGTGGACAAACGCACGCAAAAGCCATTCCGAGCAAAGCCGTCATCCATCCGCAAGCATCCGCAAGTGCCGTTGCCACCAGCTATATTTAAAGACATTCGCTGCCAGCCGCCGACGCAAACCTGCCTCTGAAAGCTCGCGCCTCAGAAGTACCAACGGGCGCAAGAGCCTGACGCTCAGGCTGAGGCTCTGCGGGTGACGTACGTGATACGAGGCCCGTCGGCACAGCACGCGCGACAGGTTGCTTGTACGGATATGCGAAGGCACATGCGCCTTAAGTTTCCGCGCCCATTCGATATGGAACTCAAACGCGTGCCGGCGTCCCGCTTTGACGAAACGCGGGCGGATTGCGTCCCAGTCGATGCTGCTTGCGTGCAGGTGTGAGAGGAGCGCTAGATCCAGCAGGCCCCGCAAATCTATCCTCCCATACAGACAGTCGTGATCGTTAAGTTGTGCGTGGGCAATATTCAGAATAGCGGCGTTCGTGGGCGAGGGAACCGTAACGCGTACGCCATGGCTTTCGATCTGAACCGATGAAGCAATCACTTGCTCGGGCGTGAGAAAGTTCGAGTGGGGGTGCGCAATCACATGATGATGCAGTTCGATCGGTACAGGCATATCCTCGCGGCCGAGTGGCGGTAAATGATGAGCGCGTGGATGAAGATAGTCGGTCAACGGCGCAACGCCGGCGGCGGCCAGTCCTGCCACGCATTCCTCAATACGTGCAGCGGGCACCAAGATATCGAGATCCGACATGTGACGCATGGCCATATCGGGATAGAGCCCGGTGAACAGATGGGCGCCACCCTTCATAAAGAGTGGATCTACACCTATGCCGTTCAGAACTTGCGCGACTTCGATCGCCTGTTTGAGTATCTTTTCGTTTCGCTGCCGTGCGTGAGCGGCGAGGCTGGTGAAAAGCCCTCCAAGGGTGGTCGGCAAAATTGAGGAGCTCCCCAGTACCGCAGCCAGCGTTGGGCTAACGCGATACTCATGCGCGAGAGCGACGACGCCGGTCCAGTCAACATTAGAGGCCGGTTCTGCGATCAGGTGCCCGCCGGGTATGGTGGCGAGGCACTCGCAGATAAAGCTAAAAGCGGACCCTCGGCTCATTTGCCTCAACCTTCTGCTCTCGATGCCCGTGTCCCCAATTTTTATGAGCATCGCAAGGCAGAACGATCTTGTAAGTCCTAAACCTTCAAATGGGACACCCTGAATGGCGAGGCGCCGTAGAACATTCACCGGAAGACGCGGCTGCAGCTTAGGGCGTAGAACTAGTCTTTTCCAAGACCGACAAGTCCTTACTATCCGCCAAAACACTTTCGCGTTGAAGTGCCGGCCTCGACCGAGCCAATATGACAGCTCCGTATTTGTGATGGTTGGGTGGTCGACGATGACTTTCAAGGCTCGCGAAACGTCGCATCGGCAAACGAACCCTCGAAAAACGAGGACCCGGGTATTGGCGTTCACGAGCAGTCGGCACAGGCCAATCCTGCTCCGCCATTGCATCATGCAGATGCAACGACAATCCTATCCTGTCGACCACGTGATATACGTGAACTCAACGGAAAGAGAAACGGACGCACACACGGCACTCGATTACGGAATACTTCTGGAAGACCTCTGCCACAATCGAGAGCGTTTGAAGATCGCCTACGGGCCTTCAGGCACGCCTCACCAAAATCATCTTAAGGCGATCGGACTTGCGCAAATTGACCACTACGATTTGTTTCTGAAGGTGGACGACGATGATGTTTATCTGCAGGACTATGTACTCGGCGTCGTGCGGGACTTCGAACGGCACAGCTGGGACTATTGTGGAGGCCCTTCACGAGGCCATTTGAACGGCTTCCGGTGGAAACCAAACGGGGTCCTTACAGGTCTCGGACTGGCCGAAGGGGAAAAGAAGTTGGGCATTCCCGACATCATGCCGCCGACACTTGCATTGTCCCAAAGGGCCTTACGCTCGCTGACTTTGATCAAGGACAACGGGAAGTTCGAGGATAGCCAGTGGCGCCGCCATCTGGTGCAAGTTCCGGGGATGATAATGACTTCCCGGGACGAACAGCACTTCATCTACCATATCCATGGCGAAAACATCTCCACGGGGTCATGGTACAAAGACTAAGCTGCTG
>CAZUKP010000120.1:0-7311 GCA_964620915.1 uncultured Hyphomicrobium sp.
TTCATCTCCCGGAAAATGCCCTCGCGCTGCATCTTCTTCTTGAGCGCCTTGAGAGCCTGATCGACGTTGTTGTCGCGAACGAGAACCTGCAAGCGTAACCTTCCTCTGATTTATCCGAGCAAAAAGAAATACAGCAAAAGCACCCGGAAGCTCGGCTTCCGGACGGTGCTTACCGCGAATTGTGGGCGCTTCCTAGCAAGAACCCCTTAAATTGTCCATGACCAGCGGGACACGGAAGGTTCCCTATCTGAGGTTGGATTTGGGGCCAATCCGGGTGATATGCCCCATTTTGCGGCCCGGCCGGGCCTCTCCCTTGCCGTAGATGTGTACACAAAGCCCCTCCTGGGCGGCAAGTTCGCGCCACGGCTCGACCTCGGCACCGATGAGATTGTCCATCTGGGCGTCCGAATGGCGTTCGCTAGTGCCAAGGGGCCAACCGGCGATGGCGCGGATGTGATTTTCGAACTGGCTGACCGGGCAGGCGTCAATCGTCCAATGGCCGGTATTGTGCACGCGCGGGGCCATTTCGTTGACGATCAAGGGTTCGCTATCGGAGTCGGGTACGTGGAACATTTCCACTGAGAGCACACCAACATGGCCGAGCGCACCTGCAATCGTTTCGGCGATCTGTCTGGCTCGCGCCAGGTGCGCTGCGGGCAGCCCGGAGGGAACCGTTGACCGCCGCAGAATGCCATCCTTATGCCCGTTCGTTGGAACGTCGTAGCAGCGCGTTTCACCCGCGCCACTGCGAACGGCGATGACGGAAACCTCGCAGTCGAATCGAACGAACCCTTCGAGCACGGCCGGAGTACGGCCAATGCTTTCGAAAGCCGATGCGACCTCGTCTCTATTTTCGATACGAACCTGGCCTTTGCCGTCATATCCCAGCCGACGCGTCTTCAAGATTGCAGGCAGACCAATGTTGTCGATTGCGCTTTCCAGATCGCCGACAGATTGCACGGACGCGAAGGGCGCGATGGGAATGCCCAGTTCGGAAACAAAGCGCTTTTCGGTCAGCCGGTCCTGTGACACTTCAAGCGACTTGGGTCCCGGTCGCACCGGCTTGATGCGTTGGGCTGCCTCTGCAGTCGCGACCGGCACGTTTTCAAATTCGTATGTGACGACATCGACGGTTCTTGTGAATTCCTCGACCTTCGCCTGATCGTCGTAGGCGCCGATCGTCCAAGCTGCCGCGACATCGCAGGCCGGTCCTGGTACGTCCGTGTAGACGTGGCATTTGAAGCCTAGCCGCGAAGCGGCAAGGATCAGCATGCGCCCGAGCTGGCCGCCGCCCAAGATCCCGATTGTCGAACCCGGCGGAAGTGCCTCAATCACCACGGCCCCTCAATCGTCCTTTGGAGCGTGTGCAACGCTTGCCGTTTTTTCGGCGCGGCGGCTCTCGACTCGCTTCAAGAGCTCTCCGTCTTCGAGCGCCAGAATTTGCGCCGCGAGCAATCCGGCATTCGTTGCGCCCATCTCGCCAATGGCGAGCGTTCCCACCGGAATGCCCGCTGGCATTTGCACAATAGAGTAGAGGCTATCGAGACCACCCATTGCCTTGGTCTGGATCGGCACGCCGAGAACCGGAATGGGGGTCATGGAGGCCGTCATGCCGGGAAGATGCGCCGCCCCGCCGGCGCCCGCGATAATGACCTTTAACCCGCGCTCGCTTGCGGATTTGGCGTAAGTGAACATGCGCTCTGGCGTGCGATGGGCCGAGACGATCCGGGTCTCGTATGCAACCCCAAGCTCGTCCAGGACCTCGGCGGCACGCTTTAGGGTCGGCCAGTCCGACTGGCTGCCCATGATAATGCCGACGAGGGGCTTGCCGTTGCTCATTGTTTTCTGCGTTTCGTGGGCAAAGAAAGCGCGGGATTACAGGAGTGGCCCCATCATGACAAGGGGCTTGGGGGATTGGGCTGTGGGACCTGTTCAAAAAGGCTTTGTGGCTCAGGCGATGATGTCGGGAAGCAACTGGTCCTCGACCGACTTGATCTGGTCCTTGAGGGAGAGTTTCTTCTTCTTGAGCCGCTTGATCATGAGCTGGTCAGCCTTCCCGGAATCTTCGAGAGCGACGATTTGCTCATCGAGCTCCCGGTGTTCCGTTCTGAGCTTGGCCAATTCCTCACGAAGCTCTCTGTCGTCGCGACGCTGCATATTGCCGGTCCGGACATTCCCCGCATCCGTTCGCTTGCGGGCGCGCGAACTATCGTCGTGTTCTTTGCGTATGGCAAGCAAGTGCTACCGACGCATGCTGAATACGCCTACAAATACTGAGACTTAAGTTTGAACACAAAATAGTTGCAAGACAGCTTATCAACGTTTGTGACGCACTTATGTGCGTGTTCAAAAGTGACCTTGTTTGTTGGACAAGCGGTCCTAGATCTGTCACGATACGAGTGTCTTCATCAGTCTCAGGGAGGGCCACGATGGCGCTATCAGCTCACCTCGCAGAGCTAGCGGAAAAGCATCGGCTACTGAAGCAGAAGATTGCACAAGAAGTCGCCCGACTTGGATCGGACGATATCGAGATTCACCGATTAAAACTCGAAAAATTGAAGATCAAAGACCAGATGGCGCGTCTGCAAGTCAGTGAGACGCGGCACTGACGAACCCGGCGAGCGCTTTGCGCTCGCCTCTTGTGGTTCCTGACATGACTGTCCGGCTTTTCACGGCCGGAAGCGGTTCAGCTCGTTCTTAAAGAAGCGGCGAAGGCCCGCGGTTTGCTGTCGCGCCTCACGCTTCTTTGGCCATTTCACGCAGCTTGAATTTCTGGATCTTGCCCGTCGAGGTTTTCGGAACCTCGGTGAAGACGATGTGGCGCGGGCATTTGAAGTGGGCGAGGTGCTGGCGGCACCAGGCGATGAGGTCGTCTGCAGTTGCCGATGTGCCGGGCTTGCACTCAACGAACGCGCACGGGGTCTCTCCCCATTTGTCATCGGGTTTGGCGACGACGGCGCAGTAGGCAACGGACGCGTGCTTGTAGAGAACGTCCTCCACCTCGATCGACGAGATGTTCTCGCCGCCAGAAATGATGATGTCTTTTGAGCGGTCTTTGAGCTGGATGTACCCATCCGGGTAGAGCACGCCCAGATCGCCGGAATGGAACCAGCCGCCGGCAAAGGCCTCTTGGGTAGCCTCAGCGTTTTTGAGATAGCCTTTCATCACGATATTGCCGCGAAACATCACTTCGCCCAGCGTCCCGCCATCCGCGGCAACGGTCGTCATCGTCAACGGGTCCATGACCGTCAGGCCTTCGAGCGCCACGTAGCGCACGCCCTGGCGTATCCGCTTTTGCGCGCGGTCATCAGGCGAATGGTCGTCCCACTCAGTATTCCATTCGTTGACCGTGGCTGGTCCGTAGGTTTCGGTCAGTCCGTAAAGATGCGTGAGACGGAAGCCCGCGGCTGTCATCGCGTCGAGCACCGTCTGCGGCGGTGGGGCTGCTGCGTGATTGACATTCACCTGGTGTGTGATGGGGCGCCGTTCGTCGTCACTGGCATTGAGCAGTGTGGACATGACGATCGGGGCGCCGGACAGATGCGTGACGCGATGGTCGGCGATGGCGTCGTACATCGCCTTGGCGCGCACCCACCTCAGGCAAACGTGCGTTCCCGCCGTGACCGACAGCGACCATGGGAAACACCACCCATTGCAGTGGAACATGGGCAGCGTCCATAGATAAACGGGATGCATGCCCATGCCCGTTTCGATGGTATTGGCGTAACACATGAGCGCCGCGCCGCGGTGGTGATAGACGACGCCTTTGGGATTGCCCGTGGTGCCGGACGTGTAGTTGAGCGCAATGGCATCCCATTCGTCTTCCGGCATGCGCCACGCAAAATCAGGATCACCACCGGAGATGAATGCTTCGTAGTCCAAGTCGGACAGTGCCGCTCCGTCCTGCGGAAACTCGCTGTCGTTGTAGTCGATGACGAGAGGGTCCACCTCGGCAAGGGCTAGCGCTTCCTTCACGCGGTCGGAAAACTCGCGGTCCGTGATCAGAACCTTGGTTTCCGCATGGTCGAGCTGAAACGCAATGATCGCAGCATCAAGACGCGTATTGATCGAGTGCAGCACAGCTCCCGTCATCGGCACGCCGTAGTGGGCTTCCAGCATCGACGGGGTATTTGCCAGCATGACCGAGACGGTATCGTTTGGGCCGACTCCGCGTGCCGCAAGCGCTGAAGCCAAGCGGCGGCACCGTGAATAATAGTCGGCGTAGCTCGTTCGCAGACTGCCATGAATGATCGCGGTGTGATCGGGATAGACAGCTGCAGCGCGCTCCAGGAATTGAAGCGGCGTCAGTGGCTGGTAATTGGCGGGTGTCTTGTCGAGGTTTTGACTAAAAGGGCTTGCGGGCATTATGCGGCCGATGCTCCAGAAGCTCGAAATGGCAGGAGGTTGCTGACGTTCACCAAACGCTACCGAAAGCGGGCGGCCTCAGCAACGCTCATGTCTGAACAATCGATCCAGTTGCCAAACGAGTTAAGCAGAGCGCGGGGCAAGGCAAAAGACTTACTCCTGCTTCGGCGCGTCGTCCTCGTCACCCTCGTCCTCATCGCCGCCGGTCATCCCCTTGAGTTTGGCAAAGACCCGCGCTTGCTCCTGCTCGGGTGTCTCCTCGGTCTTTTCCTCGACCCTCGGCTGCATGATCTGAGCTGAGGGGGCGCTCACCTCAGCCTCCAGCGCTGTCGTCTCCTCGGTCGGCAGAAGAGTACCGGCGGCTCCCATCTCCTTTTGGGCGTCCTTGCGCTCGCGTTCCAGGCGCCTTGCGCCCTTCTTGACCTCGTTGTCGAGATCAGTCTGCGAGCAGAGCCCAAGGGCTACCGGATCCTGTGGCACGAGACCGGGTGAGTTCCAGTGGGTCCTGTCACGGATCTGCGTGATCGTAGGCTTGGTCGTGCCGACCAGGCGCATGATCTGGCTGTCCTTCAGCTCAGGATGACTGCGCAACAACCAGAGGACCGCATTCGGCCGGTCGTGCCGGCGCGAGACCGGCGTATAACGCGGGCCCTTCCGGGTGGGCGTCTCCGGCACGGCGACTTTTGGCTCGGCCAGTTTCAACGGGTGCGTGGGGTCACGCTCGGCCTTTTCGATTTCATCGCGCGTGAGCTGGCTCGAGGTCACGGGGTCGAGGCCCTTGATGCCTTGGGCGACATCACCGTCGGCAATACCTTTGACCTCCAGCACATGCAGACCGCAGAAGGCTGCGATCTGGTCGAACGTCAAAGACGTATTGTCGACCAGCCAGACAGCCGTGGCTTTGGGCATAAGGGGTTTGCGATCGCTCATAATAGCTCTATCTCCGGCGTCCTACGGCACGTCCGCAGGGGCCAAACGTTTCCAGGCAACTGGGGAATGGCGCCTTATAGCTTGCCGGGACGCGCCAGCGCAACTGTCGATCACGCTCCGCAAGAGCCAATTTTTCGGGGGCTCCAGGCGTTGTTGCCCCGAAAAGCGCGCGCAGATAGTGTCCCGCAGCGAAGATGCAAACGACAATCAGTAGGAGCAGTTGGATGGCAGCGGCGGCAGGTGGGGTCTACCTCGAGGATTTGAGCGTCGGCCAGGAAGCAAGCATGTCGCATACCGTGACAGAAGCCGACATCAACACCTTCGCCGAGCTTTCAGGCGACAAGAACCCAGTGCACATCGATCCCGAATATGCGGCCAAGACCATGTTCAAGGAGCGCATCGCTCACGGGATGCTGTCAGCTGGCTACATCTCGGCCGTATTCGGTATGAAGCTGCCAGGTCCCGGTGCGATCTACATCTCGCAAACGATGAACTTCAAGGCGCCTGTAAAGATCGGTGATACGGTCGTGACCACTGTGAAGGTGGCAGAGTTGATGCCTGAAAAGAAGCGCGCGCGTTTTGACTGTGTGTGCAGCGTCAACGACAAGCCTGTCGTTCAGGGCGAGGCGGTCCTGATGGTACCGGCCCGGCCGGCTTGAACGCGAGCGCGCGAGGAGCATCGTCCGCAATGCGGGTTGTTCATGGCTTCCGGGATGTGCCTGCAGAAGCCCGCCGTGCGGTGCTGGTGATCGGCAACCTCGATGGTGTACACAAAGGTCACCAGGCGCTGATCTTTTCGGCGATCGAGACGGCCCGCGCGATCGGGGCACCGGCGGGTGCGCTTGTGTTTGAGCCCCATCCGCGCGCGTTCTTTCATCCCGAAGAGCCGCACTTTCAGCTCACGAGCCTCGAGCAGAAGCTCGCCCTTTTCGAAGAGTTCGGTCTCGATTTTGCTGCTGTGATCTCATTCGATGCTGCACTTGCCGGGCTTTCGGCAGATGACTTTATCAAGCAGGTGCTGATCGACGGCCTTGCAGTGCGTCATGTCATCATCGGGTATGACTTCTTCTTCGGCAGCAAACGCGGCGGTAATCCGGACACCATGCGTGCAGCCGCTAAGTCCTATGGGTTCGGACTGACGGTGGTGCCGCCCGTCGCCGAGGACGGCCAGGCGTTTTCGTCGAGCGCGATCCGCCTCCATCTGGCCCAAGGAGACGTGAAAGGCGCAGCCGAGATGTTGGGGCGCTGGTGGCGCATTGCCGGCCCGGTGGTTGGTGGTGCGAAGCGGGGGTCGATTCTCGGCTTTCCCACGGCAAATGTGCCCCTGGCGCGTGACACGTCGTTGGGCCATGGCATCTATGCGGTGAGGAGCTATATCGGGCTGGAGCGCTATGACGCAGCGGCCTATTTGGGCACGCGACCGACATATGACGACGGGATGCCCGTCTTGGAGGTCTTTCTATTCGACTTCGAGGGCGAGCTTTATGGCCGGCAGATTGAGGTCGAGTTCATCGACTTTATCCGTGCGGATCGAAAGTTCGACAGTAGCGAAGAGCTCATCGCCCAAATGCACGAGGATTGCGCCTGGGTCCGGCAGATCTTGAGCGGCGCCGGGCCGAAGCCGCCGAATTCATAGCCGCACCTTCCTAGATATGCGGGGAGCTTGTTGCTAGAACCCCGCCTGACAACTCGCGAGAACCGATGATGGCGAACCCAACGGCGGCAAGGGTGGGGCCGCGCACATGACAAAGACGGACGGAAAGACCAAGGGCGCAGAGCCGGCGGCGGGCGCCGATGCGCCGGCGTCACAGCGCGACTGGAGCAAGACACTCTTCCTGCCCAAGACCGATTTTCCCATGAAGGCTGGCCTGCCCAACCTTGAGCCGCGCCTGCTTCAGCGCTGGGAGGACATCGGTCTTTATCAACGTCTGCGCGAGAGCGGGCGAAACCGGCCGAAGTTCCTGCTGCATGATGGGCCGCCCTATGCCAACGGCAACATCCACATCGGGCACGCGC
>CAZUKP010000121.1:0-7237 GCA_964620915.1 uncultured Hyphomicrobium sp.
CCCGTTCTCGGCGTGCAAGCGCCTTGTGGCCGAAATCGGGTTCCTCAGAATTCCACTCAGGACCGGGAGCGAACGCAATCGCCCAAAATATGCTGGATTGACTGCGTCAGCCCTCATCGAAACGCTAAAACCTCCCAAACGCCGGCAAAAAGCACCCTCGGGCCGCGCGCCCTACGCCTCACACACAACACACGCACGGGACAAGGTGCCCGCCCGGTGAAGTGCGGTCAACACGCCGATCCACCAATATTATGACGGCGCCCGATTTGCGATGTCTCCGCTAGCACGTCAGGCCGGGTCCATCGATTTACGCGCGGGAGCGGACGTGTGGCTGTTCAGGCCGCACACATGGAAGCTTCCTGCCTACTGCGCCTTGACCGGCCCGATCAGCGGCGTCTTCACCGGCTTGGCCACGCCGAAGAAGACCACGATGGTGTGGGCGGAGGCCTGGGTGGACTGCGCTTCAGGTGGGACTTTGCTGAACCCGGCCTTCGTGTCGTTCCAGGCATTGCCGACCCAGGCATTACCTGCGGGATCGATAGCGATGGGCGCGACCGTCTCAAGACCGCCGATATAGCCCGCGGACGGGGTAATCGGATCGAAGCCGCGCAGCGCCGCAACCACTAAGTGCCAGAATCGGACATCGGCTGCCTTGGGGGGACAAGGGCATGAATTAGACGGATAGTTCGGTTATCCCTGTCCAGTTACGGCCTGGTGCTCGGGCCAGATTGGCCCAGCATCGGCTGAGGTAAATTTGGGTAGGTCGGTCCTGGGGATTGAGGGTTAGTGCGTGTCTGAAGGCCTTGGCGGCGGTCGACCAACGGTGTTTTCGGTAGTGACCGAGGCCCTCAGCAAACACCTCCAAAACGCGCCCAAGGCTCGGAAACGTCTCTTCGGTGTGATAATCGAGCACCTCGTAAAGACACAAGGGCGTGTCGATACCCGGAATTTGTACGACGTCGATTTCTCTGAGCGTACACTCAAGCAAAAGCCTGTTCTTGGTATGCTCGCTGATCAGGATATGCGTTCCGAAATGCTTGTTTGCCGCTTCGATCCGGGAAGCAAGATTAACGTGCTCACCGATAACCGTGTAATCCATGCGCTTTGGCGAGCCCACTGTGCCTGCGATTACGGCGCCGGTGTCAATGCCGATGCCAATGTCGATTGGCGTCCTGGCCTTAGGAACCCATTCGGCATTAAATTCTCTCAGCCGCCGCAGCATCGCACTAGCCGCAACCACCGCATTGTCAGTGTCTTCGGCGGTCACGAAGGGGGCCCCGAAAACCGCCATCAGCGCGTCACCGATAAATTTATCGAGCGTGCCGCTGTGTTCGAAGATCACATCGACCATCATCGAGAAATAGTCGTTGAGCAAGGCCACTAGATCGCGAACGGGAAGCCTCCTCGAAAGACCGGTAAAGTTTCTGATGTCGGAAAAGACGATCGAAACTTCTTGGGTGGCACCGCTCAATAGTCCCTCGTCAGTCTCAAGCAACTTTTCAACGATGTTTCCGGACATAAACCGGGTCATCGTGCTTTGAATGCGCTTGGCGCGCGTAATATCTTCAATAACGAGCATCAGGCTGGAGGGCCCCTCGTGCCCTCGCAGCGGCACAAGCGTGACGTTAATTGTTTTGCGTGAACCCGCCATATCGATCAGTTCTTTGTCCATCCAAACGATCGGCCTAGCCCCGTTTCTGCATTCTCCCGCGGCGTGAGCAAGATCGCCGCCGACCCCAGCTATGAGATCGGCCGCCGAGCGGCCAAGGATTTGATCATGTGCAAAGCCTAGGATCCTTTGAGCCGCCGGATTGGCCGACGTCACTCGCAGCGATGCGTCGAGCGTCAGCACGCCGTTGGTAAGATTGTTCAGAATACTTTCATTTAATTTCTTGATCCTTAGGACCTCGGCGCGCGCGTTGCGCTCTTCAGTAATTTCACGTCCATAGAGATTCACATATTTTCCGCCGGGCACTGCTGTCAAAGCGAACGAGAACCAGCGCTCGCGGGAAGCGAACTCTACGTCACGACTTTTCTGGCTGTTGTAAACGGCATCGACCGCGCTACCCAAATCCGTCGTCAGACGACTGCCGTCGTTCGTAAGCAATTCGGTCAACATGCGGGCGGCGGCATTCGCATAGAGAACTTCGCCCGTATCGCTTACGCGCAGGACCGGGTTCGGGTTTTCCTCCGGAAATTTCGCTGCGTCACGGGTCTTTTGTTGCGCCTTTCGCTCTTCGGTGACTTCGCGTCCATAGAGATTCACATATGTTCTGTCGGGAACCGGCGTCAGGGCAAAAACGAAAACTCGTTCGCCTGAGGAGAATTCAAATTCGCGGTTCTGCCTGGCTGTGTAGGCTGCATTGACGGCGTGGCCCAATTCTGGTGTCAGGCAGCCACCCTCCTTCGCCAGCAACCCCGCCAGCCCGCGCGCTGCAGCATTTGCGAAAAGAATCTCGCCTGTGTCACTGACCCGCATCACGGGATTCGGATTTTCCTCCGGAAACCTCGCCATATCGTGGATTTGCTGCGTGAGATTGTCGGAGGAACTGGAGGAACTTTGGCTTGGCATAACCACCCTTCACGGATGCTTGTTCGTTCGGGGAATACTAGAAGCCCAATCTACTTTCGGCCAGCGCCAGTCCTTCGATCCGCGCTCTAATCTTGGCAAATGCAATTTCACGTGCTCTGGACTGATCGTCGCCGAAGGGAGAGAAGCCGCAATCATCGGTGATCCCGAGCTGATTCAGAGGGATGTACTCCGCCGCCTCCATGATCCTGGCAGCAACTTCCTCTGGCGTTTCGATTTTTGGATCGATGGGATCTATCACACCGACGAAGATTTGACGGTCCGTTCCAATGCCATCTCGCATAAGTTTGAGCACTCTTGGCCTATCCTTCTCACCAGCGAGTGCGCACATGAAGGCGCCAGCTCTTATATTGAAGAGAAGCGGCAGAAGGTCGGCGTAATCGACATCTGCCGAATGCGTTGAATCCCGATCACCGCCGGGACAGGTGTGAACTCTGATCCTCTCCCGCTCCTCCGCACCGAACCGGTCGAGAACCTTATTGATAAGCCCGACGAAGTGCACCAAAAGCTCCTTGGATGGATCAAGTTTTACCGACAATCGACCCTCGGTGAAGTCCAGCTGAACCGTTGCAGCGCCGGCATCGAAGCAACTTCTGATATCTTTCTCTGCCTCGTCGAGCAGGGCCGCAATGAACTCTTCGCGAGAATAATGGTCGATGCCAGAGGCCGGATAGATCAAACTCAATGCCGACGGTGCAATGACCGCCTGCTTGAGCGGGAGCCGAGTAAATTCTTTCGCCCGTCTAACGAAACCACCGGCGAAGGTCGAATATCTGAAAGGCCCATGCGTAAGGCGCGGCAACTGCCGGATGTGGCCGTCGGCAAACTGGATCGTTACTCCGTCGGCCGCCAAATTGGTCAGTCCATCCAGCGGATATGTGGCAAAGCTCGATTTTGTTTGCTCCCCGTCTGTGATAACGGGCGATCCCGTCTTCTCAAACCCGGCAATTGTCTCCGCGAGTGCTTTGTCACAAATGGCGTCGAATTCCGCTTGGGCGAGGTCCCCCGAGCGGTAGCGAGCCGCGGCCTCAATCAAATAAGCAGGTCGAGGCACGCTTCCGATTGGCTCGGTCGGGATCCGCATTTACTTTCCCTACACTTGAAAATTGGCTGGGGGATTTTCGACTAGTTTTCCGCTCAAATCCAGCCACTGAGTGTCGCTTTGTGGTGACCGCTTTGCCCCGAAAACAGACGTGATTAGCATCTAAATTGATGTCCGCTAAGTGCCAATAGCAGACTCGTGCACTGCCACAAAAAAGTGCCCTCCTGATCCTAATCTGTGAGCGGAGTTTTTGCCGAGGGTCGCGCGCCCGATCATCGACGGACGCATAATGCGCGCGCGCGCGATAGGGTCTTAAGATCGCTGGCGCGATCAGGCGACAGGGAATGCTTTCCGCCAGGATTGGGCGGTCGACAGGGAGGAATTATATGACGCGCAACGCTTACGCCTCGGTTGTCGCAGCCTTGGCGCTCGCTCTATCAGCCGTGCAAGCAAATGCAGAGGACAACGATTTTTCATCGCTACAGATGCAAGGCGTTGACCAGGTAGCGATCGATGTCGATCTCGATGGCGCCGTAGAACGGCTGTCCAAGGCGGTACAGTTCCCCACTATCTCCAACCAGGATAGAAACGACTTCGACACCAAAGCGTTTGACGACTATCACGCATTCCTGGTGGAGGCTTACCCCAATGTTCATAGGACGCTGAAAAGGGAGATCTTGGGGGACCCGCGTCCCTATAGCTTGTTGTACACGTGGGAAGGCAAGAACCCGGACCTGCCGCCAGCTTTATTCTATGCACATCAGGACGTCGTTCCGGTACCGGATGATTCCCTGGATCAGTGGAAGCAGGAGCCTTTTTCCGGGGCGGTAGCAGACGGCTACATCTGGGGCCGGGGCGTTCTGGATGACAAGAACCAGATCCACGGCATCCTGGAAGCGGCGGAAATGAAGATCAAGGAGGGCTGGCAGCCTTCTCGGACGCTGTATTTCGTCTTTGGCCAGGACGAAGAAGTGGGCGGACCGGAAGGCGCTAAGCACATTGCCGACGTACTGGAACAGCGCGGCATTGAAAGATTTGCATTTGTTATCGACGAGTCGGCACCGCTGATACCCGGCATATTTCCGGGCATCCCGGACAACACGGCACTGATCGGCATTGCGCAAAAAGGCTTCGTCAGCCTTGAGCTTGCGGTGAACGGTGTTGGCGGCCACTCATCGCAACCCCCTGATGAATCGAACATAGGCATTCTGGCCGAAGCCATTACAAAACTCGAAGACGCGCAGTTCCCCTACCGGATTCACGAGGCGGTTCGCCATCAGTACCGTTTCATGGGTCCTGAGCTGGATGAAGCCAAACAGCCGATATATGCCGCGGTCGCCTTCGGTAAGGACGGTGAAATGACCGACCTCGAAAAGTCGTTTATCGAGGAAATGGCGTCCAATCAGGTCACGAGGGCCATGCTGCACACCACGATCGCCGTCACCATGTTCAACGCCGGCATCAAGGATAATGTCCTGCCGCCTTCGGCAACGGCCGTGGTCAACTTTAGGCCGATGCCGGGCGATACACCCGAGGTGATCATCGAGCATGTCAAGAAAGCGATAGACGACGACCGCATCACCGTCAGGGACATCTCTGCGTCTACGCCGGCCACCAACGTCGCGGACCCGTATAATGACGCGTACAAGGCGCTCGAAAAGACTATACGTCAGACATGGGGCAATGATCTGATTGTGGCGCCGTTCTTTGTGATCGGCGGCTCGGATTCCAAGCATTTCCAAGCACGCGATTTCGCTCCGGATGTCTACACATTTACGGCATTGCAACTCGATTCAATGAAGGAGTTTGCGGGCTTTCATGGTGTCAACGAGCGGATCGAAGTGGACGAATACGGAAAAACAATCGCGTTCTTTTATCAGCTGATGGACAACTTGGAAGACCTGTAAAGATAGCGATCAGGGTCTGTTCGCTCACCCCGCGCGACGAGCCGCTTCGGCGATACCGTCCAAGAGGCGGACGGCGGCTTAATAGCCAGCTTCACGTTCTGGAAGCCAACTCTTCAAATGTCCGCCATGGGTCATTAGCGGACATGGGGGCAGATTGGCGGCGCCGCGGCGATCAACCATCCGCCGTCACGCTGGCGCCGGAACTTTAGAGGCAAGGCTCGCGCCGTAGGTCACGAGCGCAAATCGATGTCCGGGCAGGAAACACTTAAGCCCCCGCCGTGTTGCCAAACCCGGTGGCAAGGTTCGCTCACCCGCAGCTTTGCCGCTGTGTAAAGGAGGCCCCCGCGCGCCGGGCATGTGTGGGGGCCTCTATATTAAGGACCGACATATTAGGACCGGCGTGCGAAGATCGCTTCGCCGCGGTTTCAACTCGCATTAGAGGAGCCTTCTCATGCGCATGATGATGAAGATCAAGATCCCGCCTGAGAGCGGCAGTCGTTCCGCTCAAGACGGCTCAATGGCAAAGGCGTTCCGGATTGTGAAAGAGCAGCTGAACCCCGAGGCGGCTTATTTCTCAATGTAGGATGGGATGCGCTGCGCCTTCATATTTTACAATGCCAAGGACCTGCCAGACATCGTGAAGCTTCATGAAACGCTCATCCAGGCCACGGGAGCACTCGTCGTCGACGAGATCGCGCTGACCTGGGAAGAGATGGCCCAGGCTATCGGGGGCTTCTAGGCGCGACCTTGCGGCCGATGAAATAGTCGATCTGGTGGCTGGCCGCCCACTTACATCCCCGCGCGGGCATGTCGGCTCAAGCGGCGTCGCGCGCGAGACGGGTAAACCGCAGACTGGCGAGAAGTCCCGCCAACGCGAATCCGAACACCGCCCAGAACACGTGCTGGTGACCGATCGGCCCGGGCGACCCGTCGAGCAGGTAGCCCATCAGCGGCCCCATGAAGACGTCAGGCGTGTAGCCGATCGCCGAGACCAGGCCGACCGCCGACCCGGTATAGGCAATAGGAACTTTGCCTTCGCGCATGATCGCGAAGTAGAGACCGCGCAGCGCGAAGATGCCCATGGTGGCGCAGACGATGGTGAGCAAAAAGATCCACACCATGCCTGGGCCGATCATGCCGGAGGCGAGCACCAAGCTTCCTCCGGCGAGCAGCGCGAACGAGGCCGTGGTCATGCGGGACGCGCCGAGCCGGTCGGCCAGGAACCCTGCGCCGATTGCCGCCACGGGCCGGACCCAGAACGCCACGACCGCGGCCTTCGCCGCGCCGACCTCGTCCAAGCCGACCACCTGATTGGCGTAGAGCGAAACGTCGTCGATCGCTTTGAAGCCGGCATAGGCGCAAAGGATAATCGCGGCCTGGAGCCAGACCGTCGGCATGCCGAACACATGCGCAATGCCGCGCCAAGACAGTTTCGATTTCTCGCGCGGCTGCGACAGGTCGCGCTTCGGCAGCGCCAGCCAGACGAGCATTGCGGCGCCGGCCGTGACCGCCGACAATAGCAGGATCACCTGCCGCAAGGCTTCCGTGCGCTCGGCCAGGCTCGCGGTTTCGCTGTCAGCGGGGAGCAGCGCGGCGAACAGCATCACCATGATTGCCGCCATCATCGCGGCCCACAATCCCCTGCCGGCATCGAGCAGGCCGAAGGCACGGCCTTGCGCGTCGCCGCCGCCCCATTGA
>CAZUKP010000122.1:0-7133 GCA_964620915.1 uncultured Hyphomicrobium sp.
TTTTTCGATCCAAACACAGGGGAATTTGTCTTTGAGGCGGACACAACCCTCTTCGGGTCGTCATTTACGTTTACCGCTACGGACGGGATGGCGACTTCGGACCCTGCGAACGTCGGCTTCGCGATTGCTGTGCTCCCTGAAGATGGAATCGTCTAGCGCGACGCGGGGAACAGTTATCCCCGCTCTCCCACCTTCCCATACACGTCACGCATCCCGCCCCCCGAACCTGTCTGTCATACCTCCGGGTGCTTGAAGCACTGCGAGGCCAATACCCACGGCCTACTGCCCACGCCCTCCCTGCCCGGCTCAAATTAATTTGGTGCGACAAGTGAACTCACAGGCGACCGGCACCGTACCCCAGCTAACTCCACGCGATGGAGCTCAAACAAAAATGGAGGTACGTCCAATGTTTTTCATCAAGAAAGTCTCATCCGCTGCCACGCTGGCGGCCTCGGCCGTGATGCTGACATTCGCGATCGGCATCGCCGGACCCACAGCAAGCCTAGCCGAGAAGTCCGTAACGGTCGGCGGCGCACCGATGTATCCCTCGAAGAACATCATCGAGAACGCCGTCAACTCGAAGGATCACACGACCCTCGTGACGGCCGTCCAAACCGCTGGTCTCGTCGAGACTCTGTCGGGCGCGGGCCCCTTTACGGTTTTTGCGCCGGACAACAGGGCCTTTGAGAAGCTGCCTGATGGAACCGTCCCGACGCTCTTGAAGCCCGAAAACAAAGACCAGCTCGTCAGCATCCTGACCTATCACGTTGTCCCGGGACGTCTGACGGCAGAGGACCTTTGGAAGAAGGTCGACTCGATGGGTGGCACCGCCGAGCTGAAGACGGCCAACGGCCAAACGCTTTGGATCAAGCGCGTCAACGACAAGCATCTTGCGGTGTGGGATGCCAAAGGCCATGCCGGACGCATCACCATCTCGAATGTGATGCAATCGAACGGCGTCATTCACGTCATCGACAACGTCGTGCAGCCAAACTGATACTTTAGGTCAGTGACGGGCAGCGCATCGGCCGCGCTGTCCGCCACCTTTTTTGCTGCCTCTTGCTGCGCGTGCCACATCGCGCGAGCAATGGGCACCTCCTGGTCCTGGCCCGCTTCAGGCATTCGCCTTGATAAGGCTCGCGCGCCCACTGCGCTCTCCGAAGTTATTCCCGCTCTCCCACCTTCGCTTGCACTTCTCACATCCCGCGCCCCGAACCTGTCTGTCATTCCTTCGCGTGCTCCGCGTCGCGAGAATAATGAAGCGTGCGCGCGTCGATCACGACAACATCGCAAGGACAACCAAACGTCGCTGCCGCTCATCGCGCAACGCGTGCAAACGACGACGTCTGAACAAGTTGCAATGTCCAGCGCGAATTGACGCGTTCTGCGCGCGTATTGACGCGCATGTCCGATCTCTCACTTTTCTGCCCCATTGCTTGTGCCGATGCGCGCTCGGTTGAAACAGTATGGGGACACCGAAGTTATGAGAGTTAGCATCTTTGCTTTTCTGGCCGTGATTGCTGCAGTCGGGGTGGCCGGTAAGGCCGAAGCAAGCAGGTACTACACAGCTGCGGAGGTCGTGACCTCCGGGACGCCGTCGACGCTTGGCGTCTTCACCAAGAGCCGCACGGCAGAGCGAGGATATACGTCGCGCAGCGGTAGTAACCGTGCAAGCGCGAGCACAACGAGCCGCTCAGGCACAACGCGTCGCACGAGCGGAACGCGTGTTGCATCGCTGGGTACAAGCACCAGCGTCTCGAGCGGACGCCACAGTGCCGGTGCGCGCCCACGTCAGTGGTGTGGCTGGTGGATGCGCACGCAGCGCGGCGGCGGACCGGAGCTGAATGTCGCCTGGAACTGGAGCAAGTGGGGGCGCTCGTCCGGCCCGCAGGTCGGCGCCGTTGTCGTTTGGCGCCATCACGTCGGTGAGATCGTCGGCCGTGCATCAAACGGCCAGTGGCTCGTGCGCTCAGGCAATGACGGCGGCAGCGTGCGCACGCGGGCCCGCTCCGTGGCCGGCGCCGTCTTTCGCGTAGGCTAAATCGAGGCCAATTTGGTCACAAACGCACGCCGTAGCCTTGGGCTGCGGCGTGCGTTTCTTTTACGCCGACGCGTTGGTGGCGGTAACGAGCCTGTCGAGGGCGTCCTGGGCCGCGCCTTCATCGATGGCGCGCGCGGCGCGTTCCACGCCGTCCGCAAGGTTTGCAACCTTGTCGGCAACAACGAGTGCGGCAGCGGCATTCAAAAGCACAATATCGCGGAATGGACCGGCCTTGCCGGCAAGCACATCGCGGATGGCCGCCGCATTGACGTTGGCATCGCCGCCCTTCAGATCCGCGAGCGTGGCTTGCGGGAGTCCCACCATGTCCGGTGTCACCTCGAACACCGAAATGTCGCCGTCTTTGAGCTCGGCAACGCACGTCGTTCCCGTTGTCGACAGTTCGTCGAGGCCGTCGGAGCCATGAACCACCCAGGCGTGAACCGAGCCGAGATTCTTCAAGACCTCTGCAAGAGGTTCCACCCAGCCCTCATCGTAGACGCCCACCACCTGCCGCGTAACACCGGCCGGGTTCGAGAGTGGCCCGAGCAGATTAAAGATCGTGCGGATGCCGAGTTCGGCACGCACAGGTGCCCAATGCTTCATGGTGGGATGGTGCATGGGCGCCCACATGAACCCGACACCTGCGTCAGCGATGGCCTTTGAGATTGTTTGCGCAGGCACGTCTAGCTTCACGCCAAGTGCGGTGAGCACGTCCGAAGCGCCCGACAGTGATGAGACTGAGCGATTCCCATGCTTGGCGATCGGGACGCCGGCCCCTGCCGCAACCAATGCCGCACACGTCGAGACATTATACGTCCCGTGGCCGTCTCCGCCTGTTCCCACGATATCAACGGCATTTGCCGGCGCCACGACCGGGACCATCGATCCGCGCAACAGTCTGCACGCGCCGGTGATCTCGTCGACGGTCTCTCCGCGCACGCGCAGGGCCATCAGGAAGGCCGCCATCTGCGCAGGTGTCGCCGCGTCTGACATTAGGAGTTTTAGCGCGGCCTGCATTTCATCTTCTTCGAGGCGAGCGCCGGCCGCGATGGTACGCATCAGCTGCTTCAGGTCAGCGGCGGAGGCGTCCATGCTCATGCCGCATCACGTGCCGAGGCCGCATTGCGCCGGCGGGGCGTGAACCCGGCAAGCGACAAAAAGTTGGCCAAAAGGGCGTGCCCGCATTCCGACGCGATGCTTTCGGGGTGAAATTGCACGCCGTGCACGGGATGCTGCTTGTGCTGGAGGCCCATGATAATTCCGTCCTCCGTCTCTGCAGTAACTTCAAGCTCTGCTGGCAGGCTGTCGCGGTCGACGACGAGGGAATGGTATCGCGTGACTTGGAAGGTCTTCGGCAAATCCTTGAACACGCCTTCGTTCGTGTGGCGGATCGTGGATAGTTTTCCGTGCAGCGGTTCGGGCGCACGGATAACTTTGCCGCCGTAAGCCTGGCCGATCGCCTGATGACCGAGGCAGACGCCGAGGAGGGGCACTTTGCCGGCCGCCTTGGTCACAAGCTCCAGGCAGACCCCGGCCTCATTCGGCGTGCACGGGCCCGGCGACAGTACAATGGCCTCGGGCTTCTTCTTCAGGACGTCGTCCGCACTGATCTTGTCGTTGCGAATAACTTCGCATTCGGCGCCAAGCTCACCAAGGAAGTGCACGAGATTGTAGGTGAAGCTGTCGTAGTTATCGATCAGGATCAGCATTGGGTTTTGACGTCCCATTCATATGGCGCTTGGGCGGGGCCGGCCGAAAGAGATCCTTTTGATCCCCGCATTTCCGGCTGATGCCACGCCAAGCAACAGCATAGCACCGACGGCGCATTTCCGTTCGCCGAGTGCCTACCCGATTGCAGATTTCCGTGCAATTGAAGGAACGAGCCTTGCTGCAAAGCAGCTCTTACGCCCCGAAGATGGTCGAGCCTACGCTCTCAGTCAGCTGAGGCCCCGGCCGAACAGATCCTAAAGCGTGCTGAAGGGGAATGGAGTGGAGAGCTGGCAGCCCTGAAGGCTCATGCCGCAAGTCCGCCCGAACCGGCGGCTAGGATGCGTGCCGCCGCAATGTCGCCATATTTGGCCCTGCAATTCTGAGCTGTGCGAGGGCGACAAGGCAACGCTGGATGGAGGTCGGACCGGATCGACACCGGGCCCGCCGCGGCGTGCGAGTTTGGAAGGCGGGCCTGATGCTGCGGCTGCACAATCGACGCGGTAGCGGGTAGAGTGGTCCGCGGTATCGGGTTGGGGCAGGTCCCGAGAGGGTCTTGGCCGTCGTGTCCAGGGTTGGGGGACAATGCGTACAGACTACCACGAGTATTTGGGCGCGCCGGCGAACTGGGCCGTGGTCAACAGTCATCCGCACCGAGAGCATTTCGCGATCGAGAACCTCCATCGCCAGGCGTTCCGCGCCTACTGCCCCATGGTCAGGCGGCGGCGCACGCGCGGCCGGCGCGTGATGGATCTCTTAAGGCCGCTGTTTCCCGGTTACGTGTTTGTTCAGGTCGATCCCGCCGTTGATCGTTGGCGCCCGATGCTGTCGACCTTCGGTGTGCGCACCGTCGTGCGTTGTGGCGATCGCCTGAGCCTTCTCGATGATGAGTTCATTCAGGGCCTGAAGGATCGCGAGGTCGACGGTGTGATTGCGCGGCCGGCAAGCCCGTATCAGGTTGGCCAACAGGTCCGCATGGCCGGCGGGGCCTTCGACGGTCTCATCGCAACGATCATCGAGATGGACGATAACGATAGGCTGACCGTTCTGATGGATTTATTGAGCCGGCCGGTGAAGGTCAAAGTCGACGAGCGCCAGCTCTCGCCTGTGTGACAAACAGAAAAATGCGCGCCAACATGCGGTCTATTGCGCGCGCGTTGGCTTGAGCGAGGGCGAACGATTGGACTCCAAGGTCGCATTGATCACCGGCATCACCGGCCAGGACGGCGCACATTTGGCGCAGCTTCTGCTGGAGAAGGGCTATGTGGTCCACGGCATCAAGCGGCGGTCCTCGTCGTTCAATACCGGACGCGTCGATGATCTCTATGTCGATCCGCATGAGCACGATACCCGTTTCTTCATGCACTACGGCGACCTGACGGACGCCACCAATCTCATCCGCCTGATGCAAGAGATTAAGCCGCATGAGATCTACAACCTGGCGGCCCAGAGCCACGTTCAGGTGAGTTTCGAAACGCCAGAGTACACCGCTAACGCCGACGCGTTGGGGCCGCTCCGCCTGCTTGAGGCGATCCGCATTTTGGGCATCAAGGACGATGTGCGCTTCTATCAGGCGTCGACGTCTGAGCTCTACGGCAAGGTGCAAGAGGTCCCGCAGCGCGAGACCACACCGTTCTATCCGCGCTCACCTTATGGCGTGGCGAAACTCTACGGCTACTGGATCACGGTGAACTATCGCGAGGCCTATGGCATGCATGCCTCGAACGGTATCCTTTTCAACCACGAAGGGCCGTTGCGCGGCGAGACGTTCGTCACGCGCAAGATTACGCGCGCGGTTGCCGCGATCGAGCATGGCTACCAGGAGTGCCTCTTTCTGGGCAACCTCAACGCCACGCGCGACTGGGGCCATGCGCGCGACTTCGTGGAGGGCATGTGGCGCATCCTGCAACAGCCCGAGCCCGACGATTACGTTCTTGCCACCGGTGAAGGGCACTCGGTCCGCGCGTTTGTCGAAAGGGCCTTTGCGCGTGTCGGGCGCAACATCGTGTGGCGAGGGGAAGGCCCCGAAGAAGTCGGAGTCGACGAGAAGAGCGGCAAGACGGTCGTGCGTATCGATCCGCGCTATTATCGCCCGACAGAGGTCGACAGCCTGCTGGGCGACGCTTCGAAGGCCCGTGATAAACTCGGTTGGGTGCCGAAGACGACCTTCGGCGAACTCGTCGCCGAGATGGTCGACGCCGACTTGAAGGCCGTCGAGCAGGAGAGATGGCGTAAGGACCGCTCGGCGCGCTGAAAGATCCCACGCGGAAGGACGACACAGCATGAGCGAAACGCCGGCAGCCGCGGCCCCTATCCTCTACGCGCTTCAGGGCAAACGCGTTTGGGTTGCCGGGCACCGGGGTATGGTCGGTGCCGCGCTCGTGCGGCGGTTGGCGCGCGAAGACTGTGAGATCCTGACGGTTGGGCGCGATGAGGTCGATCTGACGCGCCAGGCAGAAGTCGAGCGCTGGATGGAGGCCAACCGGCCTCAGGCCGTGTTCGTTGCGGCCGCGAAGGTCGGCGGCATTCTGGCCAACGACACCTATCCTGCGCAGTTCCTGCAGCAGAACCTTCTGATCGAAGCCAACATCATCGATGCGGCTTGGCGATGCGGTGTCGAGAAGCTGCTCTTCCTGGGGTCGTCGTGCATCTACCCGAAGCTTGCGCCGCAACCAATCCCGGAGTCCGCACTACTGACGGGACCGCTTGAGCCGACCAACGAATGGTACGCGGTGGCGAAAATCGCCGGCATCAAACTGTGCCAGGCCTATCGCAAGGAATACGGCTGCGACTTCATCTCAGCCATGCCGACGAACCTATACGGGCCTGGCGACAACTACGACTTGGAAACGAGTCACGTCATCCCGGCCCTCATTCGCAAGGCGCATGAGGCGAAGGTGCGCAACGAGCCGAGTTTGATGATTTGGGGAACGGGGACGCCGCGGCGCGAATTCCTACACGTGGACGATTGCGCGGATGCGCTGGTGCACGTGATGACGCGCTACTCTGAGGCCGAGCACATCAACGTCGGCTCAGGCGAAGATCTGCCGATTATCGAGCTGGCGAGACTCATTTGCGACGTCGTGGGATTTGAGGGAGAGATCGTGTGCGATCCGACCAAGCCCGATGGCACACCGCGCAAATTGATGAGCGGCGAAAAATTGCGGGCACTTGGGTGGCGCCCGCGGATCGGGCTGAGGGAAGGGCTTGCCAGCGCCTACGAGGCGTTTCTGGCGGAGGCGGCGAGCGAAACCCGGCGGGTGACTAGTGTTTGAACCGGGACTCACCACTTGGAGTAATTGCCTTGAGGCAGAGCCTATGGGCGGGGTTGGCCGGGCGAAATTGGGTTCGTTTCGCAGATTGACGTATGCACAAGCCCATTTAG
>CAZUKP010000123.1:0-7049 GCA_964620915.1 uncultured Hyphomicrobium sp.
GGTACAGCCCAAGTTCGTCGCCGATCGACATGAGAACGGCGTTGACGGCGCCGCCGAGATCGACGAGCGCGCGCCCAAGAAATTCGTGAAGCTTGTTCTCATCCAGTGCCATGTCGCTTCTCCTAGATGGTGTTTTAGCAATGGCCGAGTTGAGGCAAAAACTCAGCCTCTATATGGGTTAGCGCCAAGATTGGAGGTAGTGGGGTGCGGCACTGTTGCCAACGGAGAGAGCGCCGAGCACAAAAGGCGCCGGTATCCGCCAAAGTGATGCCGCCGAATGGTCCGGGACTCTCTGCAATGTCGCAGCGACTGCGGGAGCCCGAGCCGGATCCGACGGTTGCGAAAGCTGGCGCGTCGTTCCGGCTCGGTTGCGGATTACCGCCGGTCAGCCATCATCATCATGGGCTGCCGCAGAACGTCATGGGTGCGTCCTCATTGAGGTCTCAGCGACTGTCTTACCAAACGATTGGCATAGATTTTTGGGAACATCACGGTGCGGCTCTGGACTCCGCAGTCAGTGCAAGTTCCCTCGCAGTTCTTCCCGTTCTCGCACCCGTATTCACATGTATGCTCTTTATTGACTCCGCACGCTTTTTTGCAGCCGCTAATGCTGCCCGAGGTTTTCAGTCCCTTGCCGCAAACGGTTGCAACTTGGTCTTTGTTGAGTTTGACGCCCGCAGCCTGCGACATCGAAGGGAGCAGGGCGACCATTGTAAGCACGAATATAAGCGTCAATGCTTTTTGCATGAACGTCTCCACCGGTTGGCAGAGCGCCCACCGCGCTCAGCCTTCGGATATTGGGCGCTTTGCGGGACCGTGGTAGATAAATCTAGCTTTGCCGCCCCTTAGCGTTAGAGGGCCAGGCGATCGTAAGGTCGGTCGGCGCCAGCCGGCAACGTAACCGGGGTCACAGAACCCGCCGGGGCGGAGTGGTAGGGAGCGGGCGGTCCGCCGTTCGCAAGCGCATCGAGGAGCTGTCCTATGCCTGGAGCGTATATCACGTCCGCCGCAGTCGCCGTTTATCGCGCTTTCCTTGCCGGCACCGTTGGCCTTGCCCTTCTTTGGTCACCGCACGCTACGGCTGCCGAGTGGAAGCCGTTTACGCCGGACGCCTTTGCCGCCGCGCAACAGGCGGGCAAGCCGATCCTGGTCGATGTGTTCGCCGTGTGGTGCAACGTGTGCCGCGCGCAGAACCCGATCCTCACCCAGCTTACGCGCGAGCCCAAGTACAAGGACCTGGTCGTATTCAAGGTCGACTTCGACAAACAAAAGGAGGTCGCGCGGGCGCTGAACGCCCGGTCGCAGAGCACGCTGATCGTCTTCAAGGGCGATACGGAGCTCGACCGGTCGGTGGGCGACACGAGCGAGCTGTCCATCGAAGGTTTGCTCGACAAGACGCTTTAGCGCCCCGCGTCACGCTCGTTGGTCAACTGAACATCGCGAACTTGTGAGCGCAGCCTCGTGACCCAAGTCACATAGGTTTGGGCCGATCCGCTCTTAGCCTGACCGCATCTGCAAAGGGCGCTTTGTTCTTTGCCAATTGCAAGTCAGGAGGAATCAAGATGAAAAAGCTTACCCTCATTTCGGCCTTGTCGGGCGCCATGCTGTTCGCAACCGGCGCACTCGCCGCCGAATTCGACGATATGTGCGCCATGGGTCTTGCGCTCGGCAAGGATATCCACACGGACTGCACGATCAGCGGAGAAATTGGCGGCAAAAGCTACTGCTTCGGCAGTGAGGATGCCAAGACGCAGTTCATGAAGGACCCGGAAGGCAACCTTGCCAAGGCCCAAGCCTATTACAAGAAGACGCATTAGCGTCCCGCAATGCGAGGCGGCCGTCCGCCGCCTCGCATTGACACTTCATGCTCGTGGTTTCGGCTAGGTGCCCTGGAAACTCGATTCCGGCGCGGCCGGCGCGCCCTGCTCCGCCTTGCCCCTCAGCGCCGCGAGCCGTCCAGGTTCCCCATGCTCTCGACGCCATCGATCACGTCAGCTATTTCATATGCCAGATTGTCTTGATTTTCGGCAATCAGCGCGTTCGGCCCTCGCGCGCCGCAGGAATCGTCGTGATCACAAAGCGCATCTTATTTCCGGTCCTTTCGGTCATGTTAGGTTTGATTGCGGGCCTGTCCATCGTCGCCGGTACGATTTTCCTTCACGTAAAATGGGCCGAAGCGTTTGGCCACGACACCACGCCGCTCGTTCGAAAATCCAAGATTGCGGCTTTGCTCTTTAGCAACGAGTCCTACTACCGACTTATCGCCGCCGCGCGATCAGGCCCCAGGTTTAGAACTGTTGCGGACTTCGATCAGGGTGTAGCGCTTCAAAAACGCCTCTTTGTCCCAACAGAGATGTATGGGTCTCTCAAATTTCGTTACCGCCCGAACATCGGCATATACAATTGTCGCATTTGGTCCGGACTGCGATTCAAGAGCCGTGTGCTAAGGAACAGCAAGAACGTTAGGGCCTTGCTCAAAGACACAGCGCACGACTGTATTCGCTTCCGCACCGATGAAAATGGCTTCAAGCCATCCATTTCCCCCGTTGCGGATGGAAGCAACATATTTTTCTTGGGGGATTCTTTTACGGAGGGATTGTGGACCGCTCCGAAGGATACGTTCGTTAGCCGCGTTGGCCGGAAACTAAGGTCGCGCGGGCTCCCCGCCAATCCGATAAATCTTGCCGTCAGTGGCTATAGCGCATTGGAGATGTCTTGGATGCTTGAGACATATGCTCCCGTGTTCAGCCCCAAGATTGTGATCGTTAATCTCTTTCTGAACGATGTCCATGATGACTTCGACCGTGTGTTGACCGGCGTGACCATACCCGACGAAAATTATAGGACGATGTTCGAGTCCCTAAACAGAATTGCCGACTATTGTGCCCGTCACGACATCGCCGTGTTGATCGCGGTCATACCGGCTAAAGGTCAACTTTCTGAGTTTCGGCAATTTCACGATTTTCAGGATCGCGTTAAAACGTGGGCCGAAGAACGGCAGTTGAGATTTTTGGATCCGCGCGCGTATTTCGACAAAGTCGGTTCGGATGACGTTTATTTGGCGTGGGATCCGCATTTTTCTGTCGAGGGGCATAAGAAATATGCCGACTATCTTGCCGCCTACATTGCCGAGGCAATTCGTTCAAATTAGTTACGCGAATGGTTAGCTCGTAACCACTAGCATTCGATCGGGAGTTAGGTTGGCCCAGTGCGAGGCGGCCATTCGCCGCCTCGCATGGAACCGCGGTCCTGGACGGCGCGATCAGTTGCCGCGCTTCTCCAGCTCGGCTTCCTCTTCCGGCGTGACTTCGCCTGCATCTTCCAGCGCTTTGATGCATGCGGCCGAGAGTTCCTTGCCGTGCTGCCTCATGCAAAGCGCCAGCAGTTGACTGCCGAGTCCGTCTTGATTGCAGTATTGCCGGTAGTCATACTCGCAGTTATTTTTTTCCTCCTCGGTGACGGGGTATGCGGTTTGCGCCAGAGCTGCGGTTGAAACAGCTCCGGCCAAGGCGGCGGCGATGACGGCCAAACCTGCTTTCGTCATGTGTCCCTCTCTAGGTTCGAGTACAATCTTAAGTATTCAAAGACCAGGCACGCTCAGAAGACGCCAGTTGTAAGAGCTAATAATGGCAAATGTCCGCTTATCCTAACGGATATTGCCGGCGCCGAAGTCTTTGGCCTGCGTGTCGAATCCGGACTTTCCCTTAAGCGTCGCCCTTGGCGTTGCGGATCGCCCGGCAAAGCTGGGCTGGCTCGTCCGTCCCGACCCGGACCGTCTTGCCGCCAGTCAGGCCGAGCTGGACCGCGTCGAGGCCGGACACATTGTAGAGCCAGCCATGCGGCGTATAGCGGATCCCCCAGCCATACCACCACTTGTTGCGCACGCTTTGCACCTCGGCAATGTCAGCCAGCAGGACGGATTTCCAGATCAGGCCCGGACCGAAAGACCATTGCACCGCCTTGTCGTCGACCAGCACGGTCAGCGACGAGAACAGGTAAGCGACGGCCGCGAGCCCCAGGACAACAAGCCAAAACCACGGGCTTACCAGCATCGCCGCGAGCGCTGCGCCCACGATCGCCGCCGCAAAAAGCGCCAGGATCACAGTGGCGCGCTGCGTCCTTCGATAGGCAACGGCACTCATCGCCCTGCCCTTTCATCTGACCACTGATAAAAAGCGTGAACAGGAGCGCTTATGCAGCTACTGTAGGGGTCCTGCCAACACGATCGCAACGTCAAGTGGGAAGCGGGGTTTGAGATGAAAACATCGGTCTTATTGGGGCTTACGGTCGCTTTCATTTCCTCTTTTATCGCGTTGAGTGACCGCCAAAAAGCTGTCGCCGAGCCTGCAAAAAATACGGCTGCATACAGGGATGCTTTGGCCCGGCATTCGAAGGCTCTAAGTAGCCCGTTCATCATCGACGGAGAGGACGCGAAGTGGGAAGACCATCCCTGGCAGATCGCAGTGATGCTCGTAGATCCCGAGAACCCAGATCAAGAGGCGTTTGTATGCGGCGGATCGATTATCCGTCCTGATTGGGTTTTGACCGCAGCTCATTGTGTCACCTTGCCCTTCTGGGGCGTTTTGGATCCCGAGGAGGTTCGTGTGTTTTCCGGGACCGCCGACTTACGTTCGTCGGGGCAGACTTCCAATGTGGCCGCGGTACTTGTTCACGAGGACTATGTTTCAACAGGAAATGATTACGACGTGGCGCTTCTGAAGCTTCATGACCCGGCAAAAGGTCAACCCGTTGCGCTCGGCACCTCAAGCGACATCGGTGTACCCGGGGATACGGCATCTGTCACAGGCTGGGGTGTCACGGAAAGCGGGGACGCGTCTTCCCAGCTCAGGGTAGTGGAAGTGACGCTGCAAAGCATAGACAGGTGCAACCAGGACTACGATGGCAATTTGTCTGAACGGATGGTGTGTGCTGGTTACGACTTAAACAGAGGAACCCCCTGCGAAGGCGATAGCGGAGGTCCCCTGACACGCAACAGCAAGCTTATTGGGACCGTCAGTTTTGGACAAGAATGTGTGCCCGACAAGCCACACGTTTATATGCGGGTGGACAAGTTTGCTGATTGGATCACCGGATGCATGAAGGATCCATCGTCCTGCCCGGCACGAAAATCCGCTGTCCCGTCAGCCGGGCTGACAGAGCCGGCGAATTAGCGCGTGGAGGGCAAGTAGCTTGAGACGAGGCTTGCGGTTATGCCCGCTCTTGCTCACCACGCCGAAAAGGGACACGCGACCAGATTGGCATTGAAATATTTCGGGTCGCCGGTGACCTCCCGGCCGATCCAATCGGGCTTGTCGAAGGCCTGGTCCTCCGACGTCAATTCGACTTCAGCCACCACCAGCCCAAGATTGGCGCCAAGGAACTCGTCCACCTCCCAAACCACCTCCCCTATCGGAATCCGGTAGCGGTTCTTCTCGATCGCCGGCTGCTGGCAGAGACGGCCGATCATCTCCTCGGCGTCGTCCGGCGGAATCTCGTATTCATATTCGCTCCGCGTCACGCCAATGGATGCGCCCTTGACGGTCAGCGCGGCCCTATCGCCGGCCGTTCGCACGCGGACCGTGCACGTCTTGGCGATCGACAGATAGCCCTGCCGGTAATGCACCGGTTCGGCCAGCGCCCGCCATGCTTCGCCGATGACCAGGAACTTGCGCTCGATTTCCGTACCCATGGCTCACGCCCCCCAGGCGGCGTTTCAAGCGTTACAGATCGCCTTCGAGGAATTGGGCACGGCCAAGCCCGAACGACCAGTCCTCGTCGCTGTTCTCGACGATCGACACCATGACATCGGCGGGCGCGATGCCGCACGCCCGTTCAAGTTCCTCGCACAAATTCCGGTAGAACGCGATTTTTTCTTTCTTCTTGCGCGGGCGCGAAGTCACTTGGACGATTACGACCTGATCGCTGCGCTCAAGGCCAAGTCCGGTGTCCTCGACGATCAGGTGCGCGCGTTTGTGCTCGTGCACGATCTGGTAGCGGTCACGGTCGGGCACCTTGAAGGCGGCGAGCATGGCGCGGTGCGCCGCGTCGAGCAAGGTCTTCAGCTCGGCATCGTTGCGGCCTTCGATCAGGTCAAAGCGAATGAGCGGCATCGCGAAGCTCCCCGGTTTTGAACGGCGGTCCGGTACCTTCACATGTTGGGCTCCGGGCAACAACGGGCATCAAGCGGCCTCGAAGCGGACATGCCGCCGACAAAATCTTGAAAAATCATCCGCATCGCGCCGGTTCGGCGCATGAATGGGACACCACGCATGGGACATGCCGCGAAGACGATGACGGTACGGGAGCGGCTCGATGCCGGCGGGATCGCGCTTCCGGGCAAGGATGGCGAATCCTATGTGATGCGCCCGATCCGCCCGGCCGATGCCGCCTCTCTCATGCGCGGCTACGATGCCATGACGGACAATGCAAAATGGTTCCGCCTGCTGTCCGGCATTCCCCATCTCACCGAGGATATGGCCCGCGATTTCTGCCGCCCGGACCCTGAAGCCGATCTGTGTGTCGTGATCGAGGGCCGCGGCGCGCTTGCCGGCGAGATCCTGGGGGGCGCCCGGATCGCCGGTGCAGGCGACGGGATTTCGGCGGAGTTTTCCGTCTCTCTGCGGCCTGAGGCCGAAGACCTCGGACTTGCGCACAAAGCTCTGGAGACGGTGTTCGCCGCGGCCAAGGACATGGGCTATGGGCGCATCTTCGGCTCGATCCACGCGCGCAATGCGCCGATGCGGGAACTTGCCAAAAAGATGGGCTTTCGCCTGCGGCGCGACCCCGACGATGGGTCCCTCATGCTGGCGGAACTGTCGCTCTAAACTGGGCTTGGCCTTCGTCAGAAGTTTGCCGCAAAGCGATATTGACATCGGCGCGCAGTTTTAGGGACTGTTCGGCGGGCAGACCGCAAGGACGTGGACTTGAAAGGGAAGCAGCGATGACGAATTCGGCGAAGCTTGAGGAAGTCGAGCGGCGCATCCAAATCGTAGAAGACAATTTGCGCGAGCTGATCGAGCAGGCCGCCGCCTATTCCGGCGCGGCCGACG
>CAZUKP010000124.1:0-6968 GCA_964620915.1 uncultured Hyphomicrobium sp.
AGGTCACAAATCGCCGGATTGGGCTTGGTGTAGGCGAAGCATGACCTCTAAGGAGCGCCCGCGTTCAAGCGCCGCCGCGTTGCAGTGGCTTGAGATTTGCCCATGGTGCATCCGGGGGGTTAGAATTTGGCCCACCCAGCTCGCGCTCTGCCGGGGTCAACGGTCAAATCCGCAGATCGAGGAAGGCAATACGGTGAAATCGGCGAAGGGCGTACGGCCAACACCGCCCTCCAAAGCGAAGGAATTCACTTTCAGAGCGCTGGCAATCATGCTGCCGTTCGTGGTGCTGCTTTTGCTCGAATTCGGCTTCCGCCTGTTTCCGATGGAAGCCCGCGACAAATATATCAACCTCACGCCGTTTTCGCTTTTCACGCGTGAAACCATTGACGGGGTGGACAGCTTCGTCATTACCAGCCGATTCGGCTACAATCAGCGAACCGCTTTCCCCGTGAAGAAACCGGATGGTGGAATTCGCATCTTTCTTCTCGGTGGATCGGCTATCGCAGGTTGGCCCCACCCACCGGCTGAAACGTTTGCAAGCTATCTGCAACAGGCGATCCAGCGTGCGTACCCTGGGCGCTCGGTAGAAGTCATCAATGCAGCCGGACATGGCTTTGCCTCCTACCGGGCCCGGCGCGTGTTCGATGAAATCATCAAACTTGATCCGACGGCGATCATCATCTGGAGCGGGAATAATGAGTTTCTCGAGAGCCGGGAATACGACACCGGAGCGACCGGCCTTCTCGATGCTCTATCCGACCGCTCGCAGCTGGTCAGCCGGATCCAGGCGCTGGTCAGCCCGGCACCAACGAAACTCCCCGGGGACGATTTACGAGACGTGGCCGGATTCTTCTGGGCAAAAGTAAAACAGGAAGCGTTGAAACTACGAAGCGATCCAGGGTTGTTGTCGCGGGTTCAAGAGCACTACGCCGACAGCATTCGCTACATGGTAACGGAGGCCACACAACGGAATATTCCAGTTATCCTGTTTACCGTGCCATCAAATCTCAGAGATTGGCTGCCCACGGTTTCACACAACGGTTTGAAAGGGGCGCGCCTAAAAGAATGGACCCGCCTCATTGAACGCGCGCAAAAGGCTCTCCTAGAGCAAGATCCGCAAGCGGGCATAAGCGCACTCAACCAAGCGATCGAGATGGAGCCCGAACATGCCGAATCCTACTTTTGGCTCGGCCGACTGTACGAGGCGGCGGGCCAAAAGGAACAAGCGCTGGAGAACTATCGTTTAGCCAAGGATCTCGATTACAATCCGTTCCGGGCTCTTTCTTCTTTTAACCAGTCTGTGCGCCAGATCGCGGCGGAAACGGACGGCGTTGTTCTGTTGGATCTAGAGCGTATTTTGGATCGTGAAAGTGACCAAGCTGCCCCTGGCTTCGACCTGTTTCTGGATTACGTCCATCCCACGACGCGAACCAATTTGGTTATTACCGAGAAGGCCTTTGGTCTTTTGATGGACCGTGAGCTTTTGGGACCCAGATCAACCAATAGCGCGGCCTCCGAGCCAATCACGGCCGGAACGTCTTACGACGAAACGCGCGACTTTTCGATACAACGGCGATTGTTCTATTTGTTCGCCCTTAATCACCAATATGAAGCTGGATACCATCAGGCTCTGCGCCTCCATGGGCTGAAGACCGGTGGGCCGGCTGCCAAGGACTGCGAGGAGCTGACGCCAGATCTGCCTCGTCTGGTTCGCCAGGGCTGTTCGGCCTTTCGTCAACAGCTGGCTGTGCATCGTCTGAAGATTCTCGGTCAACCAGCCGACACGGAACAGGCCGATGCCGAACTCCACGCCTTCTATCATAGGTACGCTCCGAGCTACGCAGCCATGAAACGCAGCGCCAAGCGGAGTCTTCGCCAGAAGAGATAATGGCTTCCGTACGACTTCTATCCAGTTGGACTGACAGCCGCTTGCACCGGCAACTCATGCGTTTTGGTTTTGTGGGCGCCGTAGCAGCGGCGCTCCATTCGAGCCTTTTCGTCTTATTCGTTCGGGTCGGAATGTCGGGCGTCGTGGCGAACACCTTTGCCTTCTTGTGCTCCTTTTTCGTTTCCTATGCGGGGCACTCACGCTGGACATTCCAGGCGATCGAAGGTGACAGGAGTGGTCTCGGGCGTTTCGGCCGGTTCGGACTGACCACGGCGGTGGGCTTCATGCTGAACACGCTATTCGCCTTCATAATCGTCGACGCCCTGGGCATGTCGGCCTGGGTCGCTGCGATTCTGATGATCACGGCAACGCCTGCGGTTGTTTTCCTACTCCTAAAGCTGTGGGTCTTCGTTTGAGGCCGGCGAAGGGTACGCTTCATTGCGAGAGGCTTTTCAAGACTGCCTATTAGACCCAGCGCACTCAGTTACCGGCCCCCCTTTGCAGCGAGCCGCTGCAAATTATCTGGCAGGTTGGTTTCGGTCGCGTCGCCCGAAATGCCTACCTCCTCGGAGACAATGTAAAGCGGCCGCCCTTTTACCTCTTCAAATACTCGTGCTAGGTACTCGCCGATGATTCCAAGCGAGATGAGCTGGACGCCAGAGAAAAACATGATGGATACGATCAGTGACGGAAAACCTGGGACGTCGGCATCAAAAATCATCGTCCGAATCGCGATGTAGACAGCATAAGCAAGCGCGGCCAGAGATATGAGTGCACCGATAAATGACCACACTTTGAGCGGTAGGTTGGAGAACGAGATCAAGCCGTCGAACGCGAATCGCACAAGCTTAAGAAAGTTCCAACGGGACGTGCCAATAAGGCGATCATGGACGGTAAATTTCACTGCCGTCGACGGGAAGCCAATCCAAGAGTAGAGACCCTTGGAGAATCTGGTGCGTTCGTCGAGTCGGTTTATTGCGTCGACAGCCGTACGATCGAGCAAAACAAAATCGCCGATACCTTCCGGTAACCGGGTGTGGGCAATGCGCTGGTAAATGGCGTAAAAGGCCAGCGAGCAAATTCTGCGGAGAGTGCTATCGCGATCGCGGCTTTCTCGTTGCGCGAAGACTACTTTGTAACCCGAGCGCCAGCGTTCCATGAGCGACGGGATGAGACTCGGCGGGTGCTGCAGGTCTGCGTCCATCAAGACTACGGCGTCGGCACGTGAGTAGCGCAACCCCGCTGCTATTGCGATCTCCTTGCCGAAGTTGCGGCTCAGCGAGATGGCTTTGAACCGGCAATCGCCGGCGTGAATTCTCTTCAGTTTGACAAGCGAACCGTCAGTGGAACCATCATCGACGAAAAGAACGGTCCACTGGAAGTCCTGGGTTTCCAACGCTGAAACGAGTTCTTGGACGAGGATTTCAAGGCCCGCGTTCTCGTTAAAAACCGGTATGACTATCGAGATGCTATCAGGCACTTCGTCACTATGAGCTTCAACCTCATGCCCAATGTAAGCAACTTTCGCGGGATCCTGCCCAAGGCTGTCAGCTGTCATTTGCCGCGCCCTAGTAATACTTTTGAACGGTCGACTGTCGCGGAATGCGAGGGCCTTAGTGTGCTCATGATGGTTTAGTTTAAGCGTCCCGTCGAGTCGGTAACGATGTTGCTAAACGGCAACAGTTGGGCTCTGCCGAGACGTCCCCCTGTTCCCCGAATTTCAATTATGGTCACCAAAGCCCTCGGCGGCAAGATTGAGCACTCCAGCCGAACATTTAGGGGCCACAAGGAGCGCCGATGATTCTCTGCGCTGACGACTTTGCAATGACCGAGGGAATCTCCCAAGCGATTCTTTCTCTTGCCGAAGAGGGGCGACTGTCGGCTACAAGCGCCCTTGTAACGGCGAGGCATTGGCCGACTCAAGCCAAAGCGGCTGCCCGGCTGCGCGCCCGGCTCGCCGTCGGCCTTCATCTCAACCTCACTCTTGGCACTCCGCTCGGACCGATGCCCGATCTCGCACCAGATGGGATCCTTCCGCAGCCAATTAGACTAATACGCAAAGCGGTTAGTGGTCAGGTGGACATTGCGGAAATCGAAGCCGAGATCGGGCGCCAGCTCGAACGGTTCGAGGCCGAGGCCGGGTTTCTGCCCGACTTCCTCGATGGCCACCAGCACGTGCATATTCTCCCGGGCATCCGCCAAGCTGTGACTGCGGTTCTCAAGCGACGTTTCCCCGAGAGCGGCATTTGGCTGCGCGATCCTTGGGACGTGCCTGCCAACATCATCCGGCGAGGAGTCGCTGTGGGTAAGGCGCTTTTCATCTCGGTGCTGGCCACCGGCTTTCGTCAACTTGTTACCGCAAACGGGTTCCAAACCAACGATGGCTTCTCCGGCTACTCGTCTTTCGGTCGCATCTCCTATGCTCAGGAATTCGATGCCTTTATCCGATATCCGGGATCTCGGCACATGATCATGTGCCATCCGGGCTTCGCCGATAATGAACTCGGGTCAGCCGATCCCATATCCGAGCGGCGCTGCGAGGAGTACAGAGTGCTCTCTACGCGGCTAGATATTCCCGATTTGATTCGTCTCCCCGAAATGTCAGACCGATCGCTGCCCTTTGGCGCTTCATAAGCACTGCGTAGTGAAATTCGTGGAGGACTGATGAAGGCTAGTCGTAGACGCACGCTCGTGTTTGCTGTCCTTGGCGTCGTTCTCAGTCTTACGCTCGCAACCCTCGCAGTGGAGGGCATACTTCGTCTCCTTCCGAAACGTGCGCTTCATACTCGTCGACTGGCGGTGGAGAGAGAGATTGGGACGGCCTCGCCACTCTGCCGGTCGAGCGCATCGACACGCTGGACGGCGCTCCTCCCAACTGGTCGAAGTTCCATCTGCGGCACGGTGATCCGCATCCTGACGCGCGCGCCAGCCGGTGGGGTCGTTGAGCTCTTGCGTGATCGCCTGGTCACTGGCAACCGCTAGGATCGCTCTTCTTCTGGCGCTCCTGTTGGATCCGGACTCAGGCTTAAAAAGCCCTACGTCAGTCAGATCGCTCCAGTAACAGGGGGATCACCTGCAACCCTCACCCGAAGAGATTGGCGGCAGTGCCGGTCTTGTCTGCCCCTGCACCGTCGGCCCAATCTTCCGTTGCCGTATCGGATCTAAGCGATCTTTTCTTATCTGTACCAAATAGGGCCCGAAACGCTTTATTGTTTCGAATTTTTCTTCCGCGGGAAGGTCAAAAATTTTCCTACGAAGCCCATCAACGAAATTAAAGGGATACCTTAACGCCGGGCTCGCGTCAGTTTGCACGATTCGATACTCATCGTTGGGCGAGGATCCCTCGGCGCAGCGAGTTTTATTGCAAATTTCATACGGAAATCGAAATAAGAGATCTAATTCCATTCCCACTTTCATGCGCGGATCCAAAATATTTTGGATCGGCATGTAACGAGCAACAGAGATTCCATAGCCGATACTAGCCTCGCGTCGACCTTCGCCGATTATACGACCAGCAATGTAATCCACTGCCGTTTTTTCGTAAGAGTCCTCTCCCGACCATCCATTCTCAATCCAGGATGCGGTTCTCTCTATCAACAGCGGATTGGCAAGAATTAGTAGCACAAGCAGTGCTTGTCCAGCCCAGGCGATCGCGTGCGGCACGCCCATTCGCAAGGCGAGATCGGTCGCCAAAGCGGCAAGAAGGATAATCTGGGCTGGCCACAGCCACCAAAATCTGGTTTCTACAAGGTATGTCGCGTTTCTTGAGGCGTATAGAAGAAGCCCCCAAGGGATAAGCAGTAAGAGTGCGATCAATCCTTGTTCTAGCGCCTCCGGTACATACCTTGAAGGAAATTTTTTCCACGCGCCCCTAAGGACCGATAGCGGTTTGGCCGCTACCAGGGTTGCGCCTAAAATTATCGCAAGGCTGGCAGCGGTAAGACCAAAAAGGATATCAGGGACACCAAGAACCTTGAGCGACCGAGAAAAATTACCGAACAGCCCGATGGCCAAATTGTTTTGCATGACATGCCCAACTGCCGACGTATAGTAAGATGGCAGCTGGCGCTTGGCATCCCTAATTAAAGTGAAATCAATGTCTTTGTTACACCATGAACTCTTATAATCACCCCAAAATTGTTTTTGTGATAACTGTGTGGTTACGTCGTAAAAGTTGCGGTCATGCTCAAACATGAGATATGGCGACCAAAGCAACAAGGACACTGCAACTCCAACTAGGACGGGAATTAAGTGAATGGGGGAACGATAAAGCAACCAAGCAATCGGAATAATGAATATGACCGGTGCCATTTCCATGTGTATGTATATGCCGGCCATGGACGTGATAATCGCGCCAGCCAGATACCAAGGATTTTTGCGCTTAACCCACAAAGTTATGAAATAGATCGTCCAAATGTAGAAAAAGGGATGTCCCTTAGGCCACAACGATTCGGCGAAGTATAGGCCGAGTTCGGAAAGGCCGTATAGAATGACGGCCAAAGCAGCACATCTAAAGCTAAAGAACTGACGGGCTAACAGAAATATGCCTACAAGCGTACCGAGATAGAGAATGATTCCGCCGCCATATTCAAAGAGACGCGGGTCCGAAAACAGAGATAGCCCCGGCACAAGGAGCCAAGAGGATCCAGGCGGGGCATAAGAGCCAAGACTGTTCGCCTGACCCCATTGCGGAATAATGCCAGAGTCTAGAAGCTTGGCTGCGTTGTCGATCGGAGGCGTTAGGTCAACAAACGGTATCCGAGATTTCCAACCCTGCAGAGCTAATGCGACGCCTACGGCCGCTACAAGCAGTATTACAATAAGACCTGCAATACGATTGGAAGGCAAGGTGGCCAAATATTTTTGGTGCCAAGCAGTGGCGGGAGTCTCGGTTTGCGAAACTTCTGAGCGTAGCATTCAGAGCCTCTATCCTTAGTGCCCGTGAGGCTGAGTGGAGCGTCAGGCCGGGAGGGCTTCAGTCACGCAGATGGGGCGCGATGTGCGTACGATGCGGTTGAGCCGCAGGCCCGAAGCTGCGAATAGTGCCCCGAATTCTTCTTCGGTGCGTTCCTTGCCACCG
>CAZUKP010000125.1:0-1266 GCA_964620915.1 uncultured Hyphomicrobium sp.
CCCAACCGCTAAGGGTCAACGAAACCTTACGATTGCCCTTGCGAACCGTCGTGGCCTCGAGTTCAGCGATGCGCTCTTCGAGATCAGCACAGCAGTTCCCCCCAAGGTCCGCCGCCGACGCGCTGCCGACGGAGAGCCCGCCGGCCAGCAGGCCTGCTGCCACCAGGGCACTTAAAGTGTACTTCTTCATTGACCTACTCCCGTCTGCTTTCATTTCCTGATGGCGACGTCACGCAAATGAGTCGCCTACTCCCACCAAATTCCCAACCCAACATACAATGGCGGTGTGGGGCTCGCCCGAATCACCGCTCGGGACAAAACTTAAAGCAGATAATGCCTGCCCATGAAACGGGCTCGTGCCCAAATGGCGCGGAATCCAATGATGTTGTGGCATGTCTGCAACGATGTCGTTCCCCACCCTAATTGGTTGAATCTTCACGTTCTTTCCTGTCATAAGACCGGCTCGGGGGTAAGTTTGTTGTGAATTGTTTCGCAAAGTGCAACGGCCCGGCACTCATTCACAGGCGCAAACCGTCGGCAGCGGACCTCTTCATGTCCCCTTGCGCCGGCGATGAATGAATTCTCGGGACAGAAGGGCCAACACCACGACGAGAAAGGCCATGCTGTGGGTGATCAGCACGGTTCCTGGCCGGTCGGCAAAGCTCTGCTGCACGAAGTGCTGGTAGAATGCAGGTTCGAAGCGTTCGGGTTGCCCATAGAGCACCCGATACTGTTCGATCGTCGCATCTAAGAGCAAATAAGTGTTGGCAAGCGCCTTACCGTTGATCCACTCGAAAAGCGCGACACCACCTAGCGCGAGCGCTCGTGCCACGAGGTTCAGTTTCTCCACGGCCTCGTCGTAGATCAGCAGTAGCGCGAAAATGGCGATATGGACGGTTACGAAGAACTGCCACAGAAAATCGATCTGTGCGCGTTCTGACAGAATTGCCTCAATGAGGGTGGCTTCCTGAAGCATGGTGCCCAACTTCGTGCCGTTGCAACCTGTAGATCGCTGCAAGCAACACGAGCCCTTCGAGGATTGCAAGGGAAACTGCGAATTGGCCGAGCAGTGACACCGACAAGCGGCGTGTCGAGGTGGATTTTCCCAGGGACAAGACAGGCCGCATAGAATCCGGCTAAACACCTAACGCGCGACGCTTCTTACTCTTGCCCGATATCTGCGCTTCAACTAAGTTTGTATCGCGCGTCAACAGCGCCAAAAATTCTAACAACATGCTTTGCGGAGGATGGCAGCCGACGTGTTCT
>CAZUKP010000125.1:1366-6966 GCA_964620915.1 uncultured Hyphomicrobium sp.
TTTCGTTCGTTCTGGATCGAGAAGCCGGAACCGCGCGCCGTCGCGATCGTTATCCATGCGCTGTTGGACAGTCCGTCGACGGCAGGTGCCTATCGGTTCACCATTCAAGCGGGCAGTGCCACCACAATGGACGTCGAGGCGACGCTCTATCCACGGCGTGAAGTGAACCACGTCGGCATGGCACCATTGACGAGCATGTTCCTGCACGGTCCAGCTCATCACCGAATTGATGGGGACTTCCGACCCTCTGTGCATGACAGTAACGGCCTTGCCATTCGTAACGGCAACGGTGAGTGCCTCTGGCGCCCTCTCTGCAATCCGCAGATGCTGCAAGTCAGCGCATTCGTGGATCGGAACCCAATGGGTTTTGGTCTGTGCCAGCGTGCACGATCTTTTCACGCCTATGAGGATCTGGAAGCCCGTTTCGAACTCCGACCGACACTCTGGATAGAGCCGCGTGGGGCGTGGGGGCCTGGCGCAGTGGAACTCATAGAAATTCCCACCGGCGACGAAGTCCACGACAACATTGTGGCCTACTGGAAGCCTTCCCGAAACATCAGCCCGGGCGAACCATTCGAATTCGCCTACCGGATGTATTGGACCGGCGAGATGCCGATGGCATGGGCAGGTGCGCGTGCCGTGCAAACGCGTGTCGGCACGCGAAAAGGAAACGAGCGCACTCTGTTCGTGGTCGACTTTTCCGGTCCGGCGGTGGCCAACGGGCGTGAGCCTCCCATTGCGGCTGTGAGCACAAATCCAGGCACGGTCACCAACGTTGTTGTGCAGCCCAATCCGCCAATCGATGGCGTTCGCGTGACCTTCGAGTTGGAACCTCGAGGGTCTGAATCATGTGAGCTGCGTTTGGCTTTGAAATCCAACGATCGGCAGATCTCCGAAACTTGGCTCTATCGATGGACAAGATCATGAGCACCAAATTCACCTTCCAGTCGCGCTATGCGCGGGCGGAGGTCGCACCCCACCCTGAGTTCGTGCCCCGCGAAACACCGCTCGACATGCCGGACCAGGGCTTTCACCGCTCTGTTGCCGCGATCGCTCGGCGCGCACGAGAGGACCACTGGGTGCCGCGCGCCGCAATCTTTGGCGGAACGCTTCTTCTGGCGGCGGCTTTTGCCTACGAGCTTTATGGCGTTCTTTCGTTTGTGCAGATCACACCGCTGCAGATCTTGTTCCTTCTGTTCTCGACGATCGCGTTCGGCTGGGTCACGTTCGGATCGCTGAATGCGGCCCTCGGCTTTCTACCTCTCTTTTCAGGGGAACGCGCCGATACGATCGAGCTTCCCGATGTGGGCGGTATGTTCGACCAGCGCACCGCACTCCTGTTTCCCGTCTACCAAGAAGCGCCGGCCCGCATTGCTGGTACGATTGAGGCTATTGGCGAGGAGCTGCACGCGCTTGGACGTGCACACGATTTCGACGTCTTCATTTTGTCGGACACGCGGGATGAGGACGCCGTAGCCGTGGAGGTCACCACATACGCCGCGCTTCGGCAGCAGCTGAGACGCGTATTCGACGTCTACTACCGCCGCCGTCGCGAGAACAGCGGGCGCAAGTGCGGGAATATCAAGGATTGGGTGCAACGGTTTGGTGCGGCCTACGACAGCTTCATTGTACTCGACGGTGACAGCGTAATGTCTGGTGAAACACTGGTTCGACTGGCACGCGCGATGGGGCAGGAGCCAAAGGCAGGTCTCATTCAAACTGTTCCGCGCCTCACGGGGGCCGCAACCCTTCTGCAGCATCTGCAACAGTTTGCTGCCCACCTATACGGACCGCTCAGCGCGACCGGCACGGCGCTGTGGCAACGCGATCAGGGTAACTACTGGGGCCACAATGCCATCATCCGCACCAAGGCCTTTGCAGCTGCCGCCGGTCTGCCCACACTTCCCGGGCGGCCGCCATTTGGTGGTGATATCCGCAGCCACGATTTCGTCGAGGCCGTGCTTTTGCAGCGCGCAGGATGGGGCGTGCACATGGTCCCGACCATCGAAGGGTCATATGAGGGGCACCCGCCGACGGTCCCCGATCTGGTGACGCGCGATCGGCGCTGGGCCCAGGGCAACCTGCAGCACCTTGCGATCGTCAATGCACCTGGCCTTACAAATATCGGCCGTCTCCATCTCGCGTTGGGGGCCGCCGCCTATATTGTTTCGGCAGTATGGGCCGCCTCGCTCATTGTCGGTGTAATTCTGGCCCTTCAGGGACAACAGCTCATTCCGAGCTACTTCACGGACGAAAAGACGCTCTTTCCCGTGTGGCCAACCATTGACCCTGGGGCCGCTCTGCGCCTTTTCATTGCAACGCTGCTGGTCGTGCTGCTTCCTAAAGTTTTGGGGCTCATTCTCGAAGTCAAACGTGCGCTCAGTACCCACGAGCCCCATGGCGCCTTGCGCGCCTGTCTCGGCGTGGCGACAGAGGCCGCATTCTCCATTCTCCTGGCGCCCATCCTGATGGTGACGCAAACCGCAAGTGTGGTCCGCGTTCTGCTCAGGATTGACGCTGGATGGCCGGCCCAACGGCGTGAAGCTGAGAACATGAGCCTTTCATTTGCGCTGGGGTATCATTTTCGCCACACCCTTTTCGGTGCACTGCTTGCTTTCCTTTGCTGGAGAGCTTCGCCCGTGTTGGTCGCTTGGATGTCGCCGGTGATATTGGGGCTCGTGTTGGCGCCGGTATTGACGTTTCTGACGTCGCGGCCAGCAGGGCCCTTTGCGCGAGCAATTCTCGCAACGCCAGAGGACCGCAGCCCGCCGGCCATTCTTCGAGAGGCGCAGAGTGCCACGGCGGCTTGGTCGACGCGCATAGGCCAGGACGGGTCGAATGTGGTGCAGGCTGCCAGTCAGATCGCTCGCGCCGCTTAGCTAGGTTGCCCTTCGCTGCTCGCTCGACGAAAGAGTTCCGTCAGGATATCGCGGGCTCTAATCGGTGGGTTTGCGATGAACGGCAGCGGCCTACAGACTTCGACAGCGGTCGCGCCGATGCGTGCGGTGAGTGCGCCATTGAATGCACCTTCGCCGAGCCGCGTCGACAAACGTCGCAACAAATCCTGACCGAGGAATTGACCCATCAGGTCGTCGGTTAGGGCTACGCCCCCAGTTGCGATGACATGACCGATGACCATGCGCGCAAGTTTCAGCGCGCCGAGCGTTCCCGGCCTGCCGCCGTAGAGTCCCGCAAGCGCGCGCAGCGCGCGAACATTTTCGAACAGTACGTAAGCCATTGCGATCCAGGCGATGGGGCTAATAGCGGTGACCAGCGCGACCCGTTTGGCTGCCCGCACGATTACGCGCCGCGCCTCTTGGTCGAGTGGTTCCATCAGCTCGCGATCCGCGAGTTCCAAAAGCTCGCCAGCGCTCAGGACCGCTTTCTCGTGCTCTGCAAAACGGGACAGCGCCCAGTGCAGATCCGCACGGCTCGATAGGATGCTCTTGAGATGACCGATCGCGCGGCGCTCGCGCTTCAGGTCCCCATCACTCAGGGCCTCGGATATCTCGCTTCTGAGATGTTCCAAGCGGGCCAAACGAAACAGCCCGATGATCTCGCGTAAGATGATCGCAAGCGCTGACACACCCACAATCCCAAGAAGGATCACGGCAAGCCACCCGATCCAATCTTCGCGGGCGAGCGCAACTTGGACGTAGCTGGTGAACCAGAGTGTGGTCGCGAGCATCAGCAACCCACCAAGGCCCGACAAGAGCAATGAGCCCCATCGGAAGCCGCGCATCAGATCGGCCGCCGTCGGGCGCGCCGGTGTGCGGGTGCCGCGCGCGGCCGTTCGCTCTGTGCGTTCACTCTCACGCGGTGCGTCCGCTTCTTGAGTAGTGGCCGCGTCATCAATCAATGCCGGATCGTCCGGCGAGAGTGCGCGCGGTGGGCGATGTTGTGATGAGGTCGACGTCATGTGAGTTGGTCCGCCAGTAAGAATTCGAGTGCGCGGTCGAGGCGAATATGCGGCAATGGCGGCGTCTCGCCATCCGGTCCGGCAGGCAACACACGCGGAGGTCGGAAGCGCACGAAGTTCAAGCCCGCAGGCCTGGCATCGGGCGCCAGTGCCTCATTGGCAATGGCAGGGAGGTCGCCTGGAAAGATGGCCGCATCCTCACTTCCATCAAAGAGCTTCTCGCCGACGCGCTCGCCGGGAAGGGGCACGCCGATAATGCATGGGAGGCGATCGTCGCCCACTTTCGCCTCGGCTTCGCGCGTGGCGCGCAGGGCCGCAAGAGCCTGCACATCCACCGCCGCACCAGCCTGGGTGGCCCGTCCCATCGCCCGTTCGATCACGAGACGCAAGATGCTCTCGAGCCTGTCATGGCTCGATGAATGGATATGATCAGATTTTGTCGCCGCAAACAGGACTTTGTCGATGCGCCGCCGGCCCAATATGGCCGTCAGCCAAGTGTTTGCACCCGTGCGAAACGCGCCTAGCACGCCGTTGATCGCACGCTGCAAGTCCGCGAGGGCTTCACTGCCTTCATTGAGCGGACTTAGTACGTCGACGAGCACAATCTGCCGATCCAGGCGGCTGAAGTGGTCGCGGAAGAAGGGGCGCACGACATGGGACTTATAGCTCTCGAAGCGCCGCGCCATCATGGCGCGTAGGGATCCGCGCTGCACAGACTGGTCTCCGGGTCTCGGAAGCGGAAAGAAGGTCAGCAATGGCGAGCCTTCCAGCTCACCCGGTAACAGAAATCGGCCGGGCCCAGAGGAATGGAGCACAGCATTCGCGGTGCGCGCGTCACGAAGATAGTCCGCAAAAAGGCGTGCGCCGGTCAAAGCTAGCTGTTCATCCTGGGGACCACTCGGATCAATGCCGTTGAGGAATTCCAACCAGGCCGCGGCGTGGGGCCGATATCGGCTCTCCTGAGCCAATGCCACCGCTGCCTCGGACCAGGCTTCATAGCTCTGGTCAAGCAGAGGCAGATCGATGAGCCATTCGCCCGGGTAATCGACGATGTCGAGATTGAGGCGCGCGGGACCAAGGGCGCGGCGCAGTGGGTTGGTCGGGAGGTATTCGATGGTCACGCGAAGCTGACTTAGACGCCGCGTACTTTCGGGCCATTCGGGAGGAATCTGCCCCAAACATCCAAGGTGACCCTCGTAGTCGAAGCGGGGCACCTGGTCGTCGGGTTGGGGCTCCAGATAGGCCTTTTCGATACGACCTTCGGCCTCGGGCGAGAAAAAGGGGAGGCGTCCGCCTGATATCAGGTTGCGGATCAGGGCAGTGATGAAGACGGTCTTGCCCGACCGCGAAAGCCCAGTCACGCCAAGGCGCAAGGTCGGGGTGACCATGTCCGTCAGAGCGGCGCCGGCGCGGTTCAGAACTTGGCGGGTGGTGTCAGTCAGGTCAGGAAGCGGCAAGGGGACCTCGTGAGCGTCCCCTTAGCTAGTGCTAAGATCAGGCTATCGCAAGGCCGTCGCTTCAACCGTAGAAGACGACGAGCACACCTGCGGCCATCACTGTCACACCCATTAGGATGATAAGTCCGCTTCTCAAGAATTCGGCCATGACACGCTCCATCGCGCGATCGTCAATTGGAATAATACCGATTCTAGAGACCGTGGTTGAACAAACCCTGAAGTTT
>CAZUKP010000126.1:0-6849 GCA_964620915.1 uncultured Hyphomicrobium sp.
CGGGCGTAAATGCCGGTCCCATCTTGCGCCTGAAAGACCATGGCCGTGCAGGCACTAGCAGGGACCACGTCGAAGCCAAACATGGTACCGGCAAGAATCGATGAGATCAGTTTTCTAGTGACAGAACGATAACTCATAAGGGTGCTCCCGTTGGAGGAGTGGTGCTTCGTCATTAGACTCCTCGCGATGGCGGTTTTGTTTTGGATAGGGCCCGCGATCCGGCACGTGCTCGCAGTGCCGCGGTCTATCGCGGCGTTTCTGACGTTGAGAAGCAATGTGGGATCAGGGTTGGTCTCTTGCGCGAGACCGGAGGGTGGCTCCTCCAGAGCCTGGGCGAACGGTATCAATGGCGTCGGAAATCCACAATGAGCTTGCGGCTGTACTTCCGAACGTTTCCCGCTGATACGACCCAAGCATGTTGACCGCGGAGCCGCCTTTGGGACCTTGACGTACGTCAATGCCTTTCTGTCAGACGCTGACGTGACGGAAACCCTACCCGAGTCCGCTTGTGATGCTGTGGACGGCTCCCGCCACCGGCATCTAGGTGCCAAATTGCGGTTGCTGTTTAGGAACCGCCAAGGGAGCCGTCCACACATGGCACGTAGCCGACGTGCTGGCGGCGCGGCCTCACGTCAGTTTCTGACCGGACAAAGGCGAGGAACAATGCAGCAGCCAAAACATACGACTCGCAATTGTTGTTGGCCGTTTTTTGCAGACTGATCTGATGGCGGTCTGACGGTGGCAAATTTGGGGGCAACCGACTATCGTTAGCCCGTTCGCCGCCCAAGAGAGCGGGATGTGCATCTTGCTTAGGCCTGATGTCGGTTGCGGCGAAAAACTACCCGTGCGGTGAGGTAGGCCGTTCGTCATGATAGGTGAAAAGGAGCCAAGGGGTTTTCATCGCGGCCGCCTTCGGGAGGCCGTGGACTTCATGCTTTGGGCATACACGCCGTTTCGCGCGATGAGCGCCGAAGCCATCTACGATCTCGTGGCAACCAATGCGCTCACCGCCGAAGGCTTGTACTTGAACCTCGGCTATTGGGAGCGTGCGCGGACAATCGACCAGGCGTGCGAGGCTTTGGCACGTCTCCTCGCCGAGACGGCCGGCATGAGTCCCGAAGATGACGTCCTCGATGTCGGTTTCGGGTTTGCCGAGCAAGACATTTTTTGGATGGAGCGGTTCGCGCCGCGCCAAATTCTGGGATTGAATGTGAACTGCGCGCAAGTGAGGATCGCGCGCCGGCGTGTGCGCTACCGGGGCATGTCAGACCGCATTCATCTGCTGGAAGGCTCGGCGACGGATATGCATCTACCGAACGCGTCGCGCGATGTCGTCACCGCTCTTGAATGCGCTTTCCACTTTCAGACGCGTGCGGACTTCTTCGCCGAGGCGTTTCGCGTATTGCGGCCGGGAGGGCGGCTTGTCCTGGCTGACGTAATCCGCAACGGGCCTGGTGAAGATCCGCTTCACCGAAGGCTGCAAGACTTTACCTGGTCGAAATTCGCACAGAAGCTTGCGGTTCCGGAGGCTAATGCCGACGACCGGGATGGCTATGCGGCAAAGTTGCAGGCATCCGGATTTTACAAGGTCCGTGTCACCTCCATACGCGAGCACGTCTTTCCTGGCTGGCACCGCGCGGTAGGGGACGATCCTCAATTGATGCGGCGACTGCCTCTTCCAGGCCGGTTGCCCTATCGGTTTCTGCGCAAACTCGACGCGGACACGGTCTACGGCGCGTTCGATTACGTTCTTGCCGCAGGCATCAAACCCTATTGATGTTTCCCTCGATGGGCCGCGGCAGCGCTGTCTTCAAGGGGAAGGATTTCCAGCTTTGCATGATGTGGGTCGCGGGTGCCCAACGATCCTTAGCGGGCTAGGATCCGGACTCGCTTGATCATGGGCGCTGTGCTGGGGTCGAACTTCAGCCGCAACGAGCCTCCGTGCTGCCTTAAAATCCAACTATTCTAAACACGTGTCAGATCGTTGGGCACAGGAACCGCTTGGTCGCAGCCCAAGAGAGCCCAATCTAATTGCTGTGAACGGCAAGCACAGGGGGGCGGCTCAAGAATCGGCAAATGACTTTTAGATGATCGAGACACTTTCTCGCATGAACACGAGTCCGTGTCGCGGCAATCGGTTTGGTGAGACAAATATCGGTGACCAATTTCAGTTTCGACGTTGCTTTTTTAGGTGGCGGTCTTGCCGCGACGCTCGCCGCCTTTCGCTTGCGGCAGTTGCAGCCTCAACGCCGGATCCTGGTTTTAGAGCGTGGCGCAACGCTAGGTGGTAACCATATTTGGTCGTTCCACGAGCCAGATTTGACAGCGCAGCAGCTGCAATGGATGGCCCCATTTATCGTACGATCTTGGCCCCATCAAACAGTCCGCTTTCCTCGGTATAATCGCTGCCTCAAGACCCGCTATCATTCGATTGCGAGTGAGCACCTGCACAAGGTAGCTATACAATCTTTGACCGATTGTGTGAGGACAGGCGCAGAGGTGATCTCCGCGGGCGCCAATTATGTTGCTCTCGCAGATGGCGAGCGCATTTCGGCAAATTGTGTCGTGGACTGCCGGGGCGCGTTGCGCGATCCGGCTCTCAACGTCGCCTATCAGAAGTTCGTGGGGCGCGAGATCGAGACTGATGCTCCGCATGGCGTATTGGAGCCAGTGATCATGGACGCCACCGTGCAGCAGCACGATGGTTATCGCTTTATTTACCTTCTGCCTTTCGATGAACGCCGACTCCTCGTTGAGGACACCTATTACAGTGAGGATGGCCTCCTCGATGCTGATGGCATCGAGTGTAGGATCGCCGACTATCGGTCTGCGCGGGGTTGGACGGTTGCCCGCGAGCTGCGGCACGAAAAAGGTGTTCTTCCTATTGCTCTCGGAGGCGATATTGGGGCGTTTTGGCGCAATCGCCGAGCTGAGAGTCCCTGTGCCTTCGCTGGGTTACGAGCCGCACTATTTCATCCTACCACTGGCTATTCCTTGCCTGACGCGGTTGCGCTTGCAGACATTCTTGCCCGGTTTTCATCCTTGGAAACAAGGGCCGTGCAGCAGCTCATCGAAACCTATTCATGCCAGCTTTGGCAGAAGCGTAGTTTCTTCCGCGTTGTGAACCGCATGCTGTTGATTGCCGCCCGGCCCAACGAGCGCTGGCGGATCATGCAGCGATTCTACAGTTTGTCCGCTGGACTAATCGAGCGATTCTACAGTGATCAGCTCACGCCGTACGACAAAGCCAGGATCCTCATCGGGCGACCGCCGATCCCGATCTTGCGAGCGGTCCGCGTCGTGCCCGAGGGATCACTTCGCCGGCGGCCTGCAATTCTCGCCGTGCGGGAGCGATCCATGACGTGAGCAGCGTTGTTTACTGCACTTTTGCGGCCTTTGGCCAAAAAAGCAGAGTGGAAGGGCCGGGAGTCAACGGTATTGTAGCACGTCTGACGAGAAGCTAGCAGGGCCTGGCCGGAATGGGCGCAACTGTTCACACGCCTCATGCTGTGCTGAGTGTCGATGAGCTTAGCGTGAATTACTTTACACGTCCGGTGCTCAAGAGCATCGACCTCAAAATCGACCGTGGGGAAGTTTTCGGACTCCTAGGGCCGAATGGCGCGGGGAAAACGACGCTAATCCGCACCATTTGCGCTCGCATTCAGCCTGTGTCGGGCAAAATCCTCATCGAGGGCAAAGAGCACGCGCAACGCCAAGCTCTCCGTCATATTGGTCTGGTGCCGCAGGAAATTGCGCTCTATCCGCATCTAACGGCGCGCGAAAACCTAATGACGTTTGCGCGTCTCGCAGGCTTATCCCAGGCCCAATCACTGGAGGCGCTAGATTACGCAGTAGAGGCCTGTAAGCTCGTGCAGCAGGTTGACGACTATGTTCACAGCCTCTCTGGCGGTTGGAAGCGCCGCGCAAACCTTGCCGCCGCCATCTTGCACCGTCCATCGCTCCTGATTCTCGATGAACCGACCATCGGCGTGGATATCGATGCGCGCAATGCGCTGAACGAGGTGATCAAGGATCTCAGCACGAACGGGCTCGGCGTGCTGCTGGCAACACACGACATGGACCAGGCCGAAACGCTCTGCGGGTCGGTCGGGTTTCTTCGTGGCGGAGTTCTTGCGCCAGTGGGGAATCCGGCCCAGCTCCTGCAAACATTTTTTGGCGACCGCCAGGAAGTTCTGGTGCGGCTGCGCGAACCAGCCTCACCGCGGATCTGTAAAATCCTTTCCGATCTCGGATTTTCGAGAGACAGTATCGGGCTCGAGAGGCGCCAGCTTCTCAGAGCCACGGCTGAGCAGCAGGCGCGTCTAACCAAGACGCTTGAATCAAGCCATTTGCCCATAAAAGAAATCCGGTTCCGCCGGCCCGGTTTGGATACACTGTTCTTGATGCTCAAGAACGAAGAGAACACGACATGATCGCCGCGCTACTCAAGGTCATGACCTTGGGTTTGGTGCGCGATAAGGGGGCGCTGTCGATGACGTTCCTCTTGCCGCCACTGATCTTCGTGATCTTCGCCGCCATATTCTCCGGTATCAGCGGCGATCAAATGCGCCTCATGATTGCGCTTGTCGACAACGCCCGGACGGAAGATTCGATAAAGCTCGTGGCCGCAATCCGCGAAGAGCCCTTGCTCCGGATGTACAGCGGACACATCGACAACGAAGACAGCTTACGCCAGGCAGTTTCGCTCGGCGAAGTGGATGTGGGTCTCTATATCAGGGGCGACCTGAGATTGGACGCCGGCACCCCTCCAATTGTGATTATCGCCGACGCGGGCCGTGCCATGGCCGGCCCCATCTTGTCGGGTCACGTACAACGGCTCATCGCCAACAAAATGCCTGGGATCATTCTTGGCCGCCTGGTGCCATCCATCGAGACTCTCGCCGGCGGGCTAACGGAAGCGCAGCGGAGCCGCCTCGAGGCGGGCCTCGATAACTTGAACCAACAAAGCGAGGATCCCGGCCGCGAAGAAGGATCCGTCAACGGCGCCCTGGTTTCCATCGAGACCCATGGCGTTCGCGGTGGTAGTTCCGCAGTGAGCTACTATGCAGGCGCGATCGCTATTTTGTTTTTGCTGCTCTCGGCCATGCAAGGCGCGGCAACGCTGATCGATGAACGCACATCCGGCATTGTCGACCGGCTTGCCGTCGGTCCCGCCGGCGTCGACGTGGTGGTGATTGCCAAGTTTATATTTCTGACGCTGCAGGGTATTTTTCAGGTCACCCTGATATTCCTCGTGGCTTGGATCATCTACAGCGTTAGTTTGCCGGGACATTTTGGCCTCTGGGTGATGGCCACCCTCTTGGCTTCAGCTGCTGCTGCCGGCCTCGGGCTGGCGGTGGCGTCGGCGTGTTTAACCAAGCAGCAGGCGAACACGATCTCAGGTTTCTTGGTCCTCATACTTTCGGCCGTGGGCGGCTCGATGGTGCCACGATTCATGATGCCTCCCTGGCTCCAAGACATAGGGTGGTACACACCCAACGCCTGGGCAATCGAGGCCTACCAAGGCTTGCTCTGGCGTGACGCCGATCTTCAAGCTCTTATACCGTCGATGTGGCCGTTGGCCTTGGTAGGCGTCGTTGGCCTTGCGGCAGCACTTGTTCTGTCGCGTTATCGGCTAAAGCTGGCATAATGGCGAAGGCACCGGTGATTGGTTCCGACGAAATGAGCACCGTTGAACGCGATCCGGATGGAGGACCTGCTATGGACCTGTGGCTCGCGCCTATCCTGATTGTCATCGCGACCGTGGTCTTCATGGAGCTCTTTGCTTGGTGGGCGCATAAATACATCATGCACGGGTGGGGATGGGGTTGGCACAAATCCCATCATGCGCCACATAGCCACAAACTGGAGAAGAACGATCTCTATGTCGTTGTATTTGCCAGTATTTCGATCTTGATGTTCTTGATCGGCGGCTATTACTGGGCGCCGCTGTTTTGGTTTGCTCTCGGTACGACCATTTACGGCGTGCTTTACTTCATCGCCCATGACGGCCTGGTACACCAGCGATGGCCTTTCCGTTATGTGCCAAAGAGAGGGTATTTGAAGCGTCTCTACCAAGCGCACCGTTTGCATCACTCGGTTAAAGGTAAAGATGGCTGCGTCTCGTTTGGGTTTATCTGGGCACGGCCCGTGGATAGCTTGAAGTTGGAGTTGGTTCGCAATCGCCAGCGTATGAACCTAACCTTGTATGACAGTGAGGACGACGACCTGCGCGACTCGCCCTAGCCGGGGTGGTGGAAGACGGCACCTCAGATCTCTCGTTTAGCGTGCTCGGGCAATGATGCTGTGGACGGCTCCCGCCACCGGCCTCTAGGTGCCAAATTGCGGTTGCTGTTTAGGAACCGCCAAGGGAGCCGTCCATGAGCGAAGTTACCACGATCGGCCTTGATCTCGCGAAGAGCGTATTTCAGGTCCATGGCATTGATGCATCGGGCCAGGTTGTCGTGCGCCGGCAGCTGAGACGGAGCCAGCTTCTGCCATTCTTCGAGAAGCAAGCTGCATGTGTCGTGGGCATTGAAGCCTGCGCCACCTCGCACCACTGGGCTCGAGAGATCGCGAAGCTTGGGCACGAAGTTCGGCTGATGCCGGCCAGATATGTGAAGCCCTACGTCAAGCGGAACAAGAACGATGCGGCGGATGCCGAGGCGATCTGCGAGGCGGTGACGCGGCCGACCATGCGCTTTGTTGCGGTCAAGACGGAAGAGCAGCAGTCGGTGCTGATGCTGCATCGGACCCGGCAGCTGTTCGTGCGCCAGCGCACGATGCTGATCAATGCGATCCGGGCTCACATGGCCGAGTTTGGCATTGTCGCCGGCGTTGGCCGCAACG
>CAZUKP010000127.1:0-6728 GCA_964620915.1 uncultured Hyphomicrobium sp.
CACGCCGGACGTGGCGCGCAAGATAGTACATCGGGATAAGCGATGTATCGGCGAACGGTTCACCGGCGGCTGCAGCAATGCGCGGAAGATCGTTAGAAATATCGGCTGAAACGTCGGCTCCATCGAAAGAAACGCCAAGATGGAGCGCCATTCTGCGGGCGTGATGTACCTCAGAGTAGCCGGCTTCGTTGAAGCCAAGAGAATAACTCTTTACCTTCTGACGGGGAACCCATTTAGTCATTGCCGATACAACAATCGAACTGTCAACGCCACCCGACAAGAAGGCCCCAATAGGCACGTCGGATACCAGCCGAAGCCGTACCGAATCCTCAACGTGCTGCTTCAACTCGTCCACCGCATCCGCTTCTCTTCGGAAACACCTCTTCTCACGAAAATGTTGCGCAAGATCCCAATATTGACCGATCTCGATGGCTCCCCCCGCCTTGAAGCGGAGCCAATGTGCAGGAGGTAGTCGTTTGACGCCGCCAAGGATTGTTGAACTGCCAGTGATGTAGCTATTAGAAAGATAGATACCTAACGCTTTCTGGTTGAGCATCTGCGGCACGTTCCGATGTTGTGCCAGGGCTTGTAATTCGGAGGCGAAAACCAATCCGCGCTCCCCAGGTCTCTCCCAATAGAAGAATGGCTTTTCACCGAACCGGTCGCGCGCGGCAAACAGTGTCTCAAGCTCGCAGTCCCAAATGGCAAAGGCGAACATCCCATTCAGTTTTGACAGTGCGTCCGGACCTTCTCGCATATAGAGGCGCAAGAGAACCTCCGTGTCACAGCTGGTGACAAAGCGCTCCGCCTTGGCTTCGAGGTCGGTTCTGAGCTCACGGAAATTGTAAATCTCACCGTTGAAAGCAATGACGTAACGACCGTCCGGCGACAGCATTGGTTGGTCAGCTCTGCGGCTAACGTCTAAGATCGCAAGGCGTCGGTGCCCGATAACTGCAGAACGCCCTGCCCACACACCTCCGCCGTCAGGACCACGGTGGACGAGGGAGCGCAGACATGCCTCCACATCTACACGGGACGGAAAGGCCGAGGTATTTATATCGCCTGCAATTCCGCACATTTAGACCATCCAACAGCGCTTATCCACAACCGTCATTCTCTATCTTTTCTCTTTCAGGTAGGGCCTATATTGTTCCGGTGGAGAAGTACACCAAACAAATTTCAATGAGAAAAATATCTGCGAGGCGGTGCCGTGGCCGACGATGCGCTTCGTGCCGATCAAGAGCGAGGAATAGCAGAGCGTCCTCATACTGCATGAGGTTCAGGAAATTCTGATCCGTCAGCGACGATTCTGATTAATGCCTTGCGGGGGGCACCTGGACGAGTTCGGAATCGCCACTCGCCTGGGGAGAGTGAGCATGCTGGTCGCACTGGTCGAAGATGAGAGTCACGACTTTATCGCGCTCGTTGCCAGGTCTGCGCCTCTCCCCCTGATCCAGTTTGCGCGAAGGGCATGAAAAGGTTAGCGAGAGGGACCAACAATCCATGCCTTGGCACCGTTCAAAAAGTTGAGCCGACGCCTTGGGACAATTTCCGGCGTTGGCCCAATCACCGTCAGCGCCATCGTCGCGACCGTGACGGACGCTTGGCTGTTCAAGTCCGGTCGACATTTCGCGGCTTGGCTTGGCCTTGTGCCGCGACAAAAACTCGTCTGGCGGAAAAGAGCGGCTCGGGCGCATCAGCAAGCAAGGCGATCCCTACATCCGGCGGCTTCTCGTGGTCGGCGCCCATACAGTGCTGCGCTTCAGCCGCAAAGGGAAGGCAGTTCCGACACTGAGGACGGCCGAATTGCTTAGCAAGAAGCCGTACACGGTTGTCGCGGTCGCCGATAGCACGGATAATCTGCGCTCGTGACGACCGGCAAGAGATTCGAAGCCCGTCTTGCCTCTCAAGAGGCGGATTTGTATCAGAGATGGTGAGGCGCTGATGGTGATGGCGAACGGCGTAGTACGCATCAGCAGAAGAAGTCCAGAACTCGCATTTTCATAAAGCTAGCAAAGTAGAAGGGCAACGGCTTTGGTGGTAAAATCGAGGAATTTGCAGCTTATCTTAGATAGAGATGCTCGGGCGCCGAAGGTCCGAAGAGCCTGGGGGCTGCGTGTTTCAAGTCAGCGGTTCACGTGGAGGGCGGACCGATGGAACATAGGCTCGGGAGAGTAAGTCCCAGTCCAACAGCGTTAACCGAAAACGGTCCACCTGTTGCAGATCCGGGTTTTTTGTCAAAACTGTGATGGGTGTTTCGCCGCGGAGTTGAAACCCCGTTTGCAAGAGTCCTGCCAACACCCCCGTTTCCGACGTCACGGCCATCAACTCCGTTACGTGAGAGAATGAGTTCCTTGAGATCTCCTGGAACGCCCTTCCAACGATCACACTCGTCTCTTCATCGAGCCCCGCTGGCCCGTAATCAGCCAGCCGAAGTTGTTCCCCTATTTGGACCGTGTACAGGTACGCGATCGGCTCCGATCGTCTACTAAGAACGCAACACAAAGACTTCTTAATTTCGGGGCACTTCGCAATGTGGGCGAGCAAGGCTGGGGATCTCAGGCTAACAGCCAGTCCCGGCGAAGCGTCGGGCCAGTCGGGCCATAAGAATGCAGGAATTTGCTCCGGCTCTCGAATCTCAATATCCCAGCCCGCCGGCAAGCCTACCTCGGGGGAAAATAACCTGCCAAGATTGCTACGCATGAAGCTAACAGGCGTTCTTTTAGGCGGGCGTCGTCCATACGGGGGCATCGGCTGCGTAAGAAACGAAATAGGGTTATAAGACCTAAAGCCGACGGCGGGAAGAATCTTTCGGGTCATCGAACTCCCCCCTATCGAGAAGCTGGCTGAGAACCCACCACAAAACTCTCGCAGAATCCTCATCCCAGCTCCGGGAGCGTCTTGGCGCGCTGCCCAGTCCACAAGATGAAAGCACGACATTTCCCCGAGTGACGTTAGGAGATGAATCGGCCAAATACATCCGTGAGCTAGCAGGGCCCCTTCCTTTTCGACCACGTGGCTCCGGCTGTTGCCGAACAATGGGTGGGGTGCCCAGTACTTCCAGTGGAGAAATCTCGAATCGAGCTCAGCTGAAGTCCCCGCAAGGCCAAAAGACTCCTTCATGAGATCAATGATGCGTGGCTCATCGGCAGGGGTTGTGGCACGTTGTATAAGGAACATTTTTCAAGTCGACTGGAGTCGGGTGGATTATTTTGGCGTTCTGCCTGCAAAAGCGTTCTGTTGATCACATTCGCCTGGATAAATCGATATCAAATCAATCCAGACTCGGTCGTCTATATTACGATAGTGGAATATTGAATGACCCCTTGCGGGTTGGGCAGCGACTGCCGTTTCATCACTACCTAGTTTTATTCTTGAGCACCTATCTCGTTTTTAACCGCGCCAAGGTTGCCGGCGCCTCCACTCTGATTGGAACATGGATAGCAGCAATTTGCGATAGCAGTAATTTGCCCGCCCATAGGGTCGGCGGGGTACGCCAGGCCATCGAGACAGCCGGCGCAAACCTCATCTAACTGCCGCCCTACTCACCGGTCTTCAATCCCATCGAGATGGCCTATGCCAAGATCAAAGCGTTGCTGCGCAAAGCCGCCGCACGCACCATCGATGATTTCTGGGACGCCATCGCCGAGGCCGTCGATCACTTCCCGCCAGGTGAATGCCGAAACTACTTCACTGCCGCCGGATATGACTACGAATAAGTCGAATCGGCTCTAGTTGATGTCAAGGCCAAGCGGGCACTCCATGAGATCTGGATGGCCGAGACCAGGACCGACGCCGAGACCGCCTTCGACGCCTTCGTCGAGATCTATGGCGCCATCGACGAACAAGGTAGATGATCTCGTACTCACTGAGATCGCGGCTGGCAGACTCCGGATAGTCTGGCCACAGCCGTCCGCCGATCTACGACACCGCCGTCTTCGACAGCAACAGCCGTCCCGTCTCGTCCTGGAAGGCTTCCTCGATATCGCGCGCCGATAGGCCGCGTGCCAGGGTCCGCCCCACACCCAAACCAAATTTTTCAGCAAGTTTTAGACATAATCGATAAATTGTTCCACGGCGGCCGGACAAAGCGCAAGACTTCGTGAGTGACATCACATAGGCTTAAGATCGGGTCTCTACACGGCCTGGCCCTGTGGAGAGGCGCTGGCTTTTGAGAGTGATGCGAGCTTGAAGTCAGAGACAAACTCTAGGTAGAGCAAGCCGGGCGTACCCTTCGCGAGATCATCACACACCTTTCGACGAGATCTACGATGTGCCCAAATCATCTCCGATCGCTTTCTTTCTGTGAGCGATGCTGGGCTTGGGCGAAGTTCGCAATAGGCGCAACAGCCATCGCAGTTGTCCTTGGAACCTGGATTGCTTCAATCTCCGAATCTCCACTCAAAGGTGACGAATGGGGGACGTTGGACATGGGGTTCAACATTGCCACTCGTGGCGTATTTTCCAAGACAAATCCAGATGCGGATTCCGATTTAGAATTTGTTCCTTCCAATTACCGTGAGCCTCTCCCGCCATTTTTGCTGGCATGCTGGATTAAACTAGTTAGTACCGTGCGCGGGCCACTATCATACGAGTTTCTCAAGGATGGGCCCGGTGTACGACTCGCAAAATTACCCAATATTGTTTGGGGTTTGGTTCTCTGTGCGAGTGTATTTGCCGCTCTGTTAGTCGTAACGCATAAATACATCATAGCAGCACTCGGCGCAGTGATTGTTGGTCTTGCCCTCGATGTCGACACGCTTCTCACCGAGCCTGCGGCGGCAGCGCTGCTTGGACTCACGTCTTTCCTCTGCATGATGTCAGTACGAAGCGGGCAACGCGGATACTACCTTCTCTCCGGTTTGAGCCTTGGCCTTTTGATTCTCACCAAGGTAATCTTTTTCTACATCGCACTAGCTCTAACCGGCGCGGTGATCGCGTTATTAGCCCTCCAGTGGTCTAGGGGCATCGATATTCGGAAGGGAGCGAAGGGGATGCTAATGTTGATTCTCGGCGTGGCGATAATCCTTGGGCCCTGGATGACAAGAAACGTGTACCACTTTGGTGCGCCTCAGATCACCCAGCGAAGTGGGATAGTCCTTCTGTTGCGGGCGCGTTACGACCAGATGAACTGGACTGAATTCAAAGGAACTTTTTATGTTTGGGCACCCAACAAGCGAGTGCAGAAGTTTATTGGAAAGTATTTAAGCTTCAACAAGGCCGATCTCAAAAAGGGTGGAAGGCTGCAACGCCTGCTCGAAACCCAGTCAGATTTTAGGAACGAAGACATTGCGGCCGAAGAAGCGGGATTGCCCGAAGCGGCAACCACTTATTATTTTCGTGCCCGCGCCGAGCTAGTACAAGTCACAAAGGACCTGGAGCGGAAGGGGCTTCCCAATCCGCAGATGGCAGCTGATGCCGAGTTGAGAAGGCGGGCTTTGGATGTGATACTCAACAATCCAGCCAGACACACGATCATGATGTTGCCATTCATCTGGCGTGCGGCATTGCTCATCGCTCCGATTCTGATCTTGTTCACGGTTCTGGCCGTCTGGTGGCGCCGCTCAGATCTTGTTGTCTACTCGTTGCCGGCGCTGGCAATGGTGGCTGTCCATGCGGTGGCCTCGCACAACGAACCCCGTTACAATGCGCCCGCAGGCCCCATCACGGTCGTCTGCGCTCTCTTCTTGGCGTGGCAGCTTGCTCTTTGGCTGACGAAAGACAAATACGCGGCCCGAAAACCTCAAAGCAAGAATCCCGGAGATGTCTCTCACTCAGGCTGAACTCGGTCCAACTCAAGTGGCCGCAATGGCGGCGACCACGCCGGTTATGATATTTGGTTGCAATTTATCTTGCCGAGATGCGATATCTCGCAAATACGCCTCAGTGAAAACAAGTCATTCAAACGTTGCAGAGCGACTCCTCCGAACATCGAAGATTATAGCACTAATAGATGTCGCGACTCAGCACCGCACAAAATGAACTATGGTGAAAGCAGTGATTCTTGCCGGAGGGCTTGGCTCACGGCTCAGCGAGGAAACGACGTTACGTCCGAAGCCGATGGTCGAGATCGGTGGGCGACCAATACTATGGCATGTCATGCGCATCTACTACTCGTATGGCATTACTGAGTTCATCATTTGCCTTGGATACAAGGGCTACGTCATCAAAGAGTTTTTCGCGAATTACTTCCTGCACAATTCCGACGTCGTCATCGATACGGGGCAAGATATTATCCAGCCCATTGGCGGTCCGAATGAGAAGTGGAAGGTGTGGTTGATTGACACCGGCGCTCAGACCATGACGGGTGGACGGATCAAGAGAGTGCTACCCTATGTCGGCGACGAACCGTTCTGCATGACATACGGAGACGGACTTGGAGATATGCGCATCGACCAAGCGCTGCAGTTTCATCGTGACAAGGGGCGGTTAGCCACTGTCACGGCCGTGCAAATGCCAGGGCGGTTTGGATCGCTTGAGCTCAATGAGGATCGCGTCGACAGGTTTATCGAAAAGCCGCATGGCGACCAAGGATGGATCAATGGCGGGTTTTTCGTACTTTCTCCGAAGATCGGCGATTATATCGCCGACGATTCCGTGGTTTGGGAGCGGGAACCCATGGAGCGGTTGGCCGCCGACGGGCAACTCGGCGTCGTACGTCATAAAGGATTTTGGCACGCGATGGACACGTTGAGAGACAGGACGATTCTTGAGGACCTTTGGTCGTC
>CAZUKP010000128.1:0-6655 GCA_964620915.1 uncultured Hyphomicrobium sp.
CTCAAAACGTGGGGCCGGGTCGCGTCCATGGCGAAGTAGCAGGAATTGTTGACCGCGCCTTCGCGCAATTTTTGCAAGTAGAGCGCGCGGGCCCTCTGCAAGACCACTGGGGCGATCTGACCGTCGTTCAGGCCGACATGGGCCTGAAGCCAGTCTGGAACGCCGGGCCCTTGTTGCGCGTACACGTGCGGCGTCACCGACAAGGCGACGAAAAGGGCGACGACATTCAAAAGGAGCGATCTTGGCTGCACGAAATCGATTCTCCCGTCGAATCGTTTTGCAATCGTTACCACGACCAACCCCTGATGGCCCAACACCCCCCAATCTGCACGAAAACCGTAGGCCGGCTCAGGAATGGATCCCTCGATAGGGGACCATACGGCCCATGCCAGTTCAAGCCTCACCTGCCCAAACGCGACAGAGTAGGGGCTTCCTCTCAAGCCTAGGCCGACTTCCTCTGTGTCCAAGAACGGGTCCTCGATTGCCGTTACGGCATGCACCGAAACCCTCGAAACGGGATTGAGGCGGAGTCATGCTTGCGGCACGGCAGATCGCAGTCCTCGCAGCTTTGGTCATCGCGGCGGCCGCCACCTTCGGAGCGGAAGCCAAGATGGTGGTCGATCCGAAATGTCAGTGGTTCGGCACGCGTCCTTTGTGCGCCGGTAAATGCCCAAAGGACTGGACACAAAAGAAGCGCGAGTCGTGCACCACCGGATCGAGGGTCTATTGCTGCGACTTCCAGGAGAAATGCGTGCCTGAAGTCGCCGCCGGATGGAAGCCCGGCGCGACCAGGACAAGAGACGACGGCGTGATCGAGTGCCAGCAATGCAAGCGCTGGGGCGATGACTGCAGACGGGGCGGCCACTCGCGTTTCAATACCGCCTGCGCTAACTATGAATGGGTTCCCTGCGGACGCGGACAGGCGAAGCCGAAAAAGACCACTGGCGGTACGGATATCGGCCTGCCGGAACGCGTTCCCGAGAGCCAGCCCAGTCAACCGGCCCCGCCGCCCTGCGACCCGCCAAAGGAACGCTATCCGAACGGCGCCTGCGCCTGCCCCAAAGGATTGACCGGCGAGTTCTGTAACTTCCCGGTGGTCAACTAGAGGCGGCTGCCGGTGCACACATGGTGCGTCTCTATTCGATCGGTCGCAGCACTTCCTCCCAGTCCTATCGGTGTTTCCTCCTGGTCCAAGCGACCCGCGCGAGCACCCGCTAGTTTGACGGCCAAGCGCGGGGTCCTCCGTCTGAGGGCCCAAGCCGCCGTGCCCTTGGGCTCCGGGCCATGGAGAGATGCGATGGACGCGATGTTGCAGAACGGTGACTTTAAGGCCGCTGCGCTCATCTGCGTTCTTGTCGCGTCGATAACGATGTCTGTTCCGGCGCACGCCACGGATCTCCCCGTGCAGGGAGGGCCCGGCGGCGCTTCCTTTAGGACAGATTGTTCCGGCGACTTCGTCACCGGCGTCTATGTCAAGTCGGGGAACTGGATCGACGCAATCGGCCTGAAATGTTCCGAATTCCTCCCTGCGCAAGGCGCGTTCAAGCAACCTCCGTGGAACAAGTCTTATCACGGAGGACAGGGTGGCACCCTCCAGGAGGCCAGTCTTTGCCCAGCCAACGCCGTCGTGACCGGTATGACGATCGGCTTTGTGTATGACAAAGACTACAAGGATAAGAGAAAATTCGTCCGCTATGTAAAACTTGTCTGCACACCGCTCGGTGACGGGTCACTGACACATGTTTGCGTTCATAGCGGAGTGGGCTGCGAAACTGGGCCTCTCGCAGAGCAGAATTGTCCTCCGGGAGAAGCGGCGACCGGGCTGCAAGGCCGCGCCGGAACTTACGTCGACGCGCTCGGACTGATCTGCGGACCGAAACCTTCCAAGAAAGTCTCAAAGCGCCTCGGCCGGCCCAAAAAGACCGCGCCTGCGCCTGGGTCTCCTCCGCCGTCTCCGGACAAGACCTGCAAAGTGAAGAAGCCCTCCGATGTCTACGATCAACCTGACGGCAGGGGCAAAAAGTACGACGGCTTTTTGCGTGCGGGTGCCCCAGGGGTCGTGCTGGTCGAGCCGTGTCGAGACAATTGGTGTCATGTCAAAGGCGACAGCGTGCCAGGGGGACAAGGTTGGGTTTACAGCAGCCCGGACGACTATGACGCGCTCGACTGCCCGTAGAGTTCGCTCCGACACGATGTAACTGCCCGGAAGAAAATATGTCCGATCGTCGCCGCCGACTTCTCCAAACGATCTTGCTCCTTGGCGGCCTGATGTTGACGCCGCTGAGTAATGACGCGGCCGCGGAGTGCGGGCCGGCGCAATATGGAACGCCAGGATGCCCCTATCCCTCTTTGGGAGATTCGGCCGACTTTAGAGTCAACACCGACAGGCCCGGAAGCGACTATTCGAACTTCGATTTGCAAGGCGCCTATCCCAGCGACTGTCGCGACGCTTGCCTGAAAGATAGCCGTTGCCTGGCATGGACCTATGTCAAGCCGGGCGTCCAGGGACCCAAGGCACGATGCTGGCTGAAGAACGCGGTTCCCGCCGAACAGCCCAATCAGTGTTGTGTGTCGGGCATTAATTCCCAAACCGCGGGTGCGAAGCCAAAGAAGAGACTAGGCAGGCGCCCCAGCGGCCTGTCGGCCGAGGCAAAGGCGATCCTCGACGTTCATAACGGCTACCGCGCCAAGCACTGCGTGCCCAATCTGACGTGGTCGGCGCAGCTTTCGGCCCAAGCGCAGGACTGGGCCAATCGCTGTACCAGCAACAACCAAAACGGCTTTGCGCACTCGGGAGACCCGTGGAAAAGCGCCGATGGGTTTGGAGAGAATTTGGCCTGGGGAACCGCTCTTTCCGCCAACGGCGCCGTGGACATGTGGTACGGCGAGATCGCCCGGTACAATTTCGCTGCGCCGGTCTGGAGTCAGGCCGTGTCTCACTTCACTCAGGTGATTTGGCGGAACAGCGCCCAACTGGGTTGCGCGGTGGCGAATTGTGGCGGCCGGAATTTATGGGTGTGCCGCTACGCGCCGACGGGAAACTGGAACGTGAACAATCCCGGCGTTCTTGCCGGAAATGTTCCGCCCGCCTGCAAATGAGTGGGGAGCAATTACTCCGGCACGCCGTTTCCCTGCCAGTATTCCTGTGACGCATCTTCATCCGGCAGCGGCGAGCCCAGTGCGTCGATCGCGTTCGGGCCATCGATACACAAAGACGCATGGCGGATTTCCGATGGTGAAGCATTGAAGCGGCGCTTGAAGGTGCGGTTGAAATAGGACAGATCTCCGAAGCCGGACTCGAACGCGATGTCGATAATCTTGCGCGCACGGAACCGCGGATCGCTTAAAGACCGGTGAGCCAAGGCAAGACGCTCTGCAAGCACGAACGAAGAGAAATTCGTGTCCTCGGCCTCGAACAGCATTCGTATGTAACGAGGCGAGAGATTCAGGCGCCGGGCCACCGCCGCTTCGGTCAAGCTGGGGCTCGCGAGATTCGCAAAGATATCCTTCTTCACGGCTTGCAGACGCGCCGCACGCAGGCCGCGGCCCGCGGCGATTGCGGCGCCATCGCGTGTCGCGCCGATTGTCAGCGCCACCAGATCCTGGATGTGAGTCGCGACCGCGCGGCGGAGGTCTGGCGTATGAAGGCCGAGACCGCTTTCCTGTACGGCACCGAGATAGAGTATGAGGAGCCGCAAGGCGTCCGTGTCTTGCGGGATGAGCTGCACCGCGGCTGCGTCGGGATCGTCAACGAATGAGGCAAGCGTTGTGCGGGGAACCAGAATGCCTGCAACTTTGCTCGTACGATGGGCGAGCGTGGCAGGTTCGGTATGAGACAATAGAACCGCGTCGCCTGGGCCAAGGCTCGTCTCGCGCCCCAATTGGGCCGCAGCGCTGGCGCCCGCCATGTTGATTAACAGCGCGAAGTCGTCGTCGCCGTCGGACAGCAAATCGTGCGTTCGCTTGAACGAGAGACCCGATACCGTACTGACATGCGTCCGCAGTCCGGGCAGTTCGCGCATGGCGATATGGAGATAGAAAGGATCGTCCGGGTTAGGCTCTATCTCGGCGTGGACGACTTTTCGCCCGAAGACCTCTCGGGATATTGAAACCCGATCGCGCTCAGGGAGCTCGCTGGAGGAGAACTGCAGTTGGGCAAAGTCCGTTGGCAAGCCCATCGACCCGCCATGCTACCCAGGGCACGTCCGCCCGGTGTCCGCCACGAGGCCCCGGCGCGGCAACAGAATATTTTGTGACTGGCGCGGCGGAGAGCTCGTCTGAGAGCGGCTGCTGGGACCCGACCCCGGAATCGTCGCGCCGGGGTGCCTAGGGGCAGTCGGAGTCGCGCACGAAGCGCGCCTTGACCCAACCTTTGGTCACACTGTCTCCGTTGTAATGCGTGACGGGACACCAGCGGCTCGCCCAGGGCCTGTTCTCAGGAACGCAACTTGCGTCGAGGTGGATGATCCCGTGCTGGCCGGGAACCAGCCGGTCGACGATAGCCGAGAAGGCCGACGCCTTGGCCCGCAGATTGAGCGCGTCATTCGACGCGACGTTGACCACCACCAGGCATCCGGGGCCGGAGGTTGCAAGCGCGGGCGCGACGGCAACGAGCATGAAAAGAGAGGCAATCATCGGTCTCAGCATGGCGCTCAGGTCCTTTCTGCCTGTCGGGCTCCCCGCGCGCCCGCATCAAAGACTAGGCCGGGCCGCGAGGCAACCGCCGAGTGATCGGTCCACCCGGGTTCACGGCACATCTTATTGTGGGTACACTGATGTCCGATCGTATGCCGGGGCGGGAGGCGCGTTGGCAGTGTAAGTCTAGGAGGTGCTCCCGTGATCAGAGTGGCAATGGCCTGTGTTGTGGCGCTCGGCGTCTTGGCGTTTTCGCCCGTGGCGGCGAAGGCGGGCGTCTACATCAGGGCGCCCTATTTCAGCCTGAACATCCAGCGGCCTTATGGCTATTACCGGCCCTACGGCTATTACGGCCGGCCCTATTACCGGCCTTACCGGTATTACGGTTACCGGCCCTATTATGGCCGCTACTGGGCACGGCCTTATTACAAGCGCCGCTGGCGCCGCTGGCGGCGGTGGTAGTTGATGCGGCGCAGGGCCTGGATCATCACAGCCATACTCCTTTCGACCGGAGTCTCGTCGAGCGCTTGGTCCTACGAAGCTTCATGGTCGGTCACGGGCGAAGGGGAGGACAGTGCCGCGATCGATTGCAGCGATTGCGAGGAAGAGCTCGGCATCATCATCGCCTGCAAGGGAAAAGGCATGCCGGCCGAGGTGACGGTCAACGCCGCCGCCAGTGAGAAGGGCAAGGATGGTGCTGAGGCCCCGTTCACAATTTCCGTCGACGGAGACGCATTTGCCCGCACCGCCCGGACCGTGGAGTTCGGGATGATTGGTTTTACGCCCGTGTTCGCCATGGCGCCGGACGATCCGATCGTGGAGGCGCTGCAGACCGGGGAGCACCACGCCTTCGTCGCATTTAATGGGGGCGTCACGCCCCTCAACTTGAAAGGCGCGCGCGCGGCGCTGAAAATTTTCAAGGAACGGTGCGGCTGGATCGAGGCCGCCGACGCTGGCGCCAAAGACGCGAGCGCCCAGAACCCGATCTCGGCGGCGACCTTTAAATGCGCCAAAGGCAAGTCGATCGACGCGACCTTCTACGACGATAGTGTCGAGCTGAAGCTCAGCGACGGCCGGGCACTGAAGTTACCGCAAGTGATCTCAGGCTCCGGCGCGCGCTACGCCAACGAAGATGAGAGCTTCGTGTTCTGGAACAAGGGCGACACCGCCTTCGTCACCGAAGGGGCTGACGGCAAGATGACGTTCAAGGACTGCGTTTCAGGCAGGTGAGGGGACGCCTAGTCCGGAATGTCGTCGGCGCGGGGCACGACCACGGCAAACATATCGCCGAGCGCCGAGAGGCTGGCATCGTGCAGCTGTTGCGCCGGCATGTCGGTTCCGGTCACGGGGTTGGGGATCGCGCGCGTCGCCGTGGCATTTCCGACAACGGTGCCGGCGTAGCCCCGGTTGAACGACGCCCGCGTGGTCGAGTTCACGCAGACATGTGTCATGAAGCCCACATAGATGACGCTCTCGACCCCGTGCTTCTTGAGCTCAGCATCCAGCTCCGTCTGCTCGAAGGCGGACGGGAATTTCTTGACGATGACGGTCTCGCCTTCGACCGGCGCCACGACTTCGGCGATCTGGCCAATCGGCGCGGTGATGTCGTAGGGCGTGCCCACGCCTGCATCATGCATGATGTGGATCACGGGCCGCCCGGCCTCGCGGAACCGCTTAAGCAAGGCCGCCACCTCCTGCAAAGCCGGCTCCACATTCTCAAGCTGCATGACGCCTTCCCGATAGGTTTGCTGGCAGTCGATCAGCACGAGTGCGCTTTTGGATATGGGCGCAGGGTTCGGGTCCATGCCTGTGAGAGTGCGAAGTGTCGGGTTGGCCATGCGGTCCTCTCCTGAAGTGAACGCCTTCTGTGCGCGCGACGAGGGTTACTCCTCCTCCAGCGCCACGTCGGAGGTGAGCTCTTGCTCAGCCGTCTTTGTGGGTTGGCGCGTGAAGCCCTTGAGGGTGCCGATCTCCTCCGCGTCGCGTGTGAACGCGACCGGACTGAGCGCATAGGCGGTCA
>CAZUKP010000129.1:0-6549 GCA_964620915.1 uncultured Hyphomicrobium sp.
CGAGATGGTCAAAATCCAAATCAATCCCACCCGCCGCGCTTGCCGCGCCTCGACCGTGTCGACGACGACTGGCGCCTTGGAGCCGCGCTCTTCCGTAGCAGGATTTCTCGAATTCATTGCCTGTTCCTCCCTTTGGAAAAATTGAACGCTAAGCCGCAATTTTTGATCGGCACTCTCAATTGCTGGCCGTTGGACCGCAACGTCACGATGCATGAAAGCGGCTGTCGCTTTTGGCGAAAGACAAACCGTCCGCGGCGATTGCTACGCTTAACGACGAATCGATTCAGAGAAACGTACTGCCGCGGCCCTTCGGTCTTACCACGCACAATGAGGTGTCCGCGCTCAAAGCGCGCCTTGGCCGACACGATTTGCGCTTGTGCCGTACTGCTCATCGCGGCGCTTCCTGCCAACGTGGTCGCCAGGACGGCAACAACGGGCCATTTGGCTGACACCATTTTCTTCACAGCGGGTCCTCCTTTTTGCAAAATAGATTCTTTCCGGTAAACACTTGTTCGCGGTCGGCGTTCCTACATACTTTGACACTGAATTCAATACCGGCAAGTCCGACAGTAGGTTCGGCCGTTTAAGCGAGACCATCGCCCCTACGCTAAATCTCCGCCGCGCATGAACGTTACAGGTCCCCATTTAAGCCTGTGTTTCGGCCGGCTGTCCGCGATCTATATGCTGCCGCCTCGAAAATGCAGCCAGAGCAGAATAGCGGCGACAACACCGAACCCGACATTAAGGTAAAGAGTGTGGTCCACTGCGAAGCGCACCATTTTCGGATACGGGGGGACGCGCCGTGGGGAGTACGCCGAATGCATCAAGTGACTAGAACTTGAATCGCGGCGGAAATGATATAGCCGAAGATCAGCGACCACAGCGCCTTCCAGAGCATTCCTGCAGATGTATAGAGAGCTTCAAGGACTTGTTCCATGATGCGAACGGAGCGGCCGTTGAACCTGCGACCTCAAGACTTCGATTTGTGCTCGGGCTTGCCTTTCCGTTCCGTAGAAGCCATGTCCTCCAGCTCTTTCTCGCTCATGGACTCATACATGCTCTTAGAAGCCCCTTTGAGCGAGCTCACCTTTTGCTCTCCCCGCTTGGCCGCAAGAGCCGCTCCGGCGGCTTTCTGTTGCGCTTTGGACTTGGCTGGCATCATTACCTCCATGCAGTACGCGATCGTTAGCCCTGCCATTTCGGCAAGGCTTCAACTTCCTCTTTGGTCATTGGGAGACTCATCCTCAGTCCTTCGAACCGGATCTTGCTGGCAGGGATGACGACCTCCCGCTCTCCGATCCCCAAAAAACCGCCGACATCCGCCGTGACGGCCGCGACCTTGCCATCGGGCGTCGCAAGGATCGCATCGATGTGGCCCACCTGTTTGCCTTCTTCTCCGTAGATCGTCATGCCTTTGAGCTCATCGACGGTGATATTGAAGACATCGAGCAAGGTTTCCGAATCTTCCACTTCGACCAAGACCTGGTCCGGCCGAGGATCGACAGCGGCGCCTTCGTTGGTTGACAGTTGCTGTGCGACCGCCCCGACGGGAAAAAGAAGCGCGATTGCGAGCGCTGGTGCTGCATGACGAAGCTTCATTTTTGTTTCTCCTAAGGTGTGCGTGTCGGATCATTGCCCAAGCGGACAATTTCTGATCGGGACCTGCAATCGTTGGCCCTCAGACCGTAATGTCACGGCACAAGCTGAGGGCAGCCGTGTTTGGCGGAAGACAAACCGCCCGAGACGATTGCTCCGCTTCACGAAAAACCGGTTCAACGAGACGTATTGGAGCGGAGCTTCCGTCCGGCCTCGCACAATGAGGATTCCACGATCGTAGCGCGCCTTGGCCGACACGATCTGTGCTTGGACGGAGCCACCGATAACGGCATTTCCTGCCAATCCTACCAGGACGACAAGAGCAAGCGAACGGAGGTCAACTCGACGCGTGGCTGCAGACGCAGCAGGCTTGACTGACATGATTTTCTCCACAATTCGGTCTTTAAGCGGCAACAGCCGTCCAGCACCGATGTTCCTTCAAAGTTGCCATGGATCCCGGCCGGCCAAGCCGAGCGTCCGGCCGTTAACCCAGAAGGATTTGCAGTCCCACCACGGCGGCATAGACCAGCGAATAGAGCGAGCGTCGCGAAAAGCGAAGTCCTTCCGGTTTTCGCCCGTGGAACGGGGGATAAACTCAACTTCGTGCCGGCCGCGCGCTAGGAACGTAGGCTTCCCCCATGGTATTTCTGTTGGCGTGCAGATTCACACTGGGAGGCAACCATGGCTGTTCAACTGACACCGCCGACAAAAAATACGTTTTACGTGTCGGTCTTTCTGGGGCTCATCGCCTTTATCCTTTATCTGCTCGGCGTGTTCGGCGCCATTGATGGCGGCTTCGACGCGATCTCGCATTATGCCTTCTGGATAGCAATGTTCGGCTGGCTAGCGATGGCGATCGGCGTGGCCGCTAAGGGCATCTAGGCGCGCGGCTTCGATGCTAAGCAAGAGCGCGGGAATCCTGATTGCCGTCGTGTTGGCGGCGATCCTCACGGCATTGATAATGTATGGGCTCGGTCTCACCGGAGAGGAAGCCGCCGGCGTGAAAGACGCTGTTCAACCGTGATCATGGGGACTTGGCGCCGGGATTCGCTCAGGGCAAATAGCGCATTGCTTTAGGCGAGAGCCCAAAACCTGTTTGCTGTCGCCGGATGCGCCGACACCGACACCATCGGCCGCACCGACTTCGTCCACTCGTAGGTCCACGGCGCGTCCTTGCCTTGAAATTCGAAAGACCGTAGCCCGCGCTCGGCGGCGTCGCGGAGGATCTCCAGTCTCAACAAGCTTCCCGGCGAACAGCGTGCAAAGCTCTCGTTGTACCCGATCTTATGACCGAAGAAACGCCCGTCGAATTCGATCGCAAGCTCCATCGCGGCGGCTTTCCCGCCGATGCGGAGAAAGCAAAGGCGAAGGATGCCCTCCTCCGCGGCGTATCGCGCAAACCGGCTGTAGAAGGCTCGCCGCCACGGGCTGACCGCAATCGCGCTGCCGGCCCTTCCCTTCCAGCCTGACGCTTCGACCGTAAAGGCTTCCTCCACAAGCGCATCGAGATTGGGGGACTCCGATGTGACGACATCGAAAGTAACCTGGCCAAAGCTTTCTGCCGTTCGCCGGTGCTTGCGAAAGACCCAGCGCTTCTTCTTGCTGAAATGACGTTCCGGCTCGCGCCAGCTTTCGTCAATATCGATATAGGGACAGCTGTAGCGCCATGGAATTACCTTAACGAAACCGCGGCCGCGATAAGCGCGCCTCAGCGCATCGATGATCGCCGCGCCTTCCGGAACCCGCTTGAGGTGAACCGGCATTCCCGTTTCGGCAATTGTCTCGGCCAAGCTGTCGAGCGTATCGCCTCCGGACATCACATCGAAGGGTTCGGAAACGTTATCGCCGATAAATGCGAGCCGGTGCGGATCCCCTTGTTTGAACACGAACGGGGCCAGCGCGTCACCGGAAACGATCGGCCATGGCACGCTGCGCGCGTCGACGGTTTCCAGAGCGGCCCGGGCCCAGCAATGCCGCTGCGTTGGCAAACGCGCCAAGGCATTCCACTGCTTGGCAGAGATGCTTTCGAATGCGTGAAATCCGGTATCGCTTCTGCTTTGGCGGCCGCGTTTCGCGCGCGCGATCTCCCGCTTGTAGCAGCGGGAATGCTTAAGCTCTGCCGACGTCAGACGATAGCGGCGAAGAACCGGTCGAAGTGCCGGATATCGCCGGCCCAACCGGTATAATGGCGACACGCCCGCCTCGTAGGTGCCGAGGCCTTTGCGCCGGGCTACTCTTTTTGTGCGCTGGCCTATTTTGCCCCTCAGAAATCGGTGAAGCGGCGATCCCTTTCGCACATGGCGAAACCTCACCAAGTCACAGCCGCATGTGTCGCACAGTTTCTTCCAAGCGGCCTCGATTCGCTGCTCGGCCTCAGGACCATCCTCCACCAAGGGATCGGGATGTTCTGACTGTGCACAGCCCAAGGGAGATGCCACGACCAGATGGTCTTTGCGGTAGACGATGAAGGGCCAGATCAGCACCGCGCGATCTCGATTGCGCACAACGATGCAATGCAGCCATTTTGCTTGCGGTCCTTCGACCTCCTCCCAGAGAGTCAGGCGCCACGCGAAACTTTGCACAAAGCAAACTTCGCCCGCCCGCATGCACAGATCGTCCCAGTCGCTCTCAAGGGCCCTAAAGGCGCTGAGATCTGTGACGACTTCAAAGCGGTCCTCTTGGCCGTTCGGCGATTTATGGCTGATAGCGTCCATTCCGATCCGGTCCCCGCAGCCGATTCGTAATTTATCACTTTATCCGCGTACAAACCTTGGCCGACAAATGCCCCTCCCCTTACGTGAGACCCCAAAATCTCCTCGCCGTCACCGGATGCGCCATCACTGAGACCGTCTTGCGGAATGATCCGGTCCAATCGCGTATCCAGCGCTCCTCTTTGCCTTGAAACTCGTAAGACCGCAGCCCGCGCTCGGTGGCGTAGCGGAGCGTCTCAAGTCGCAACAGATTGCCAGGTGCACAGATCGCAAAGCGTTCGTCATACCCAATTTTATGACCGAAGAAGCGGTTGTCACATTCAACCGCCAGTTCCATCGCGGCGGCCTTTCCGCCAATGCGGAGAAAGCAGACGAGAAGAATTCCCTCCTCGGCCGCGTATCGCGCATAGCGGCTGTAAAATTCACGCCGCCATGGGCTAACCGCCATCGCGCTGCCGGCCTCTCGCTTCCAGCCTGACGCTTCGACGGCAAAGGCTTCCTTCAAAACCGCATCGACGTTCGAGGTGTCGGGTTTGATCGCCTCGAATGCAACCGGTCCCAGGCTTTCCGCCGCACGGCGGCGTTTGCGGAAGACCCACCGCTCTCGCGAACGAAAATGGCTTTCTGGGTCGCGCCAGCTATCGTCCAATTCGATATAGGGACCTCCCCATCGCCACGGCTTTAGCGTCACGAAGCCGCGCCCGCGATAAGCGCGTTTGAGCGCCGCGATGATCGGGGCGTCCTCTGGGACCCGCTTGAAATGAAGCGGCATTCCAGTTTCGGCGATGGCCTCGGCAAGATCGTCAACCGGATCGCCGTCGGACATGACGTCGTAGATTTCAGCGATAGGATCGCCGATAAACGCGAGCCGGTGCGGATCTTCCGTTTTGCCAGGTTTGAAGATGAGCGGAGCCAAATTTTGACCGGAAACGAGCGGCCATGGCTCATCACGGGCGTTGACCGTCTCCAAGCAGGCGCGCGCCCAGCAATGAAGCTGGGTCGGAAGTTTCGCATGCGCATTCCAGCTCGCTGCCGAAAGGGTGCCGAACGCACGGTAGCCGGCCGCATCTCCGTGGAGGTCCGCGCGCCGGCTTTGGCGGTCGCGCTTTGCGCGCGCGATCTCCCGCTTGTGGAAGCGGGCGTGCTTAAGCCCTGCCGAGGTTAGGCGATAGCGACTGAGCGCCGGCCTTAGCGACGGATAGCGCCAGCCCAAACGGTACAATGCCGACACGCCCAATTCATAGGTGCCGGCGCCTTCGCGCGGGACAACTCTTTTTGCGCGCTTGCCTGCCTTGCCCGTCAAAAAGCGGTGCAGCCGCGATCCTTCTTGCACCTGCTGAAACTCGATCAGGTCGCAGCCGCACGTATCGCATAGCGTTTTGCATGCGGTTTCGATTCGCGCTTCGGCTTCAGGACCGTCCTCCACCAAGGGGTCAGGATGTTCCGACTGTGCACAGCCCAGGGGAGACGCCACGACCAGATGTTCTTTGCGGTAGACGATGAAGGGCCAGATCAGCACAGCACGATCTCGACGGCGCGCAACGATGCAATGAAGCCATTTTGCCTGCGGCCCTTCGACCTCCTCCCAGAGTGTCAGGCGCCACGCGAAGTTTTGCGAGAAGCGAACGCCACTGGACCGCAAACATAAATCGTCCCAGTCGCTCTCAAGCAGCTTGAGAGCGCCCACATCGGTGACCGCCTCGAAGCAATCGCTTTCGCCGTTCAGTGGACCATGGCTGGTAGATTGCATTCCGACTCGTAATAGCCTTGCGAAGGGACGGCAGGACAGCCTAGTACGGGACGCCTTGGGTACGCGCCTCTTTCAGGGCTCGCGCGTACCATTCGAGCTCGTCGAGAAAGCGGGCAGCGCGCTGCTCATGCGCCGGATCACGCGGGCTCCCGTCCTCGTCGAACTGATCTTGGACTTTCGGCATCGGCAGCATCGATGGAATGCTTGGCATGCCGAGTTCGGCAAGCGTGGCGCGAAGCTGAATGCCCGCCCGCACGCCGCCGAATGCGCCGGCCGAGTAGCAAGCGATTGCCGAGGGACGCCAGAACCACTCTTCGAGAAAGTGATCGAGCAGATTCTTCAATGCCGGTGGTATGCCGTGATTATATTCGCCGCTCACCACCAGAAAACCATCGGCCGGACGGATGAGCTCGGCCAGGGTTTGCATCGCGTGCGGCGCTTCACCCTTCGGATATTCCTTGTACATCTTGTCCAGAAGCGGCAGGTCCAGCT
>CAZUKP010000130.1:0-6514 GCA_964620915.1 uncultured Hyphomicrobium sp.
ATTGAGCAGCGATTCTCTTTAACTTTGACGTTTTGGAGCGCGGCTCAGGAAAGGAGTTGCTTGGGCAATACCAGCGGTCTAGGGCTATCGCACCAGGAGAAGGGCGGGATTATGCGCGTACCGACGCGGCGCGGCGTCGAGGTAGTCATGGCATGAGCGAGACAAATATTCCGCCGAGGCGCCAGAAGGCAATTGTGCGCGAGAACGAAACCGCGACCGGTGCCGTTGCGCAATCGGAAGGCGGAACAAAGCGCGTGGCGCTTCCGCTCAACCAGGCCATGGACCGGGTGTACGCGCTTTATCAGGCCGGCCGGCTGAAGCAAGCCGCGCAAATGTGCTCTCAGATCCTATCGCAGCGCCCGCGCATGGCTGCGGCCCATAATCTCATGGCGGCCATCCTGCATGCGCAAGGAAACAGCGCGGCGGCCGTCAAATCCATGCAGAGGGCCATCCACCTCGACGAAAACAACGCCCAGTTCTATGCCAATCTCGGTGAGATGGAGCGGCGGCGAGGCAAGCTCCCGGAGGCTATGGCCGCTCTGCGCCGGGCGCGCGATCTCGATCCCAACTCGCCGCAAACGCTCAACAATCTCGGCATCGTTCACTTTGACCAGGGGGAGTTCGAGAAGGCTGCTGAATGCTATGAACAGGCGATCGCGCTGAGCGACAGCTATCCCGAGGCACATAACAATCTCGGCAATGCACTGCACGCGCTCGGCAAAGACGACGAAGCGCTCGAGCAGTATCAGCGGTCTTTGTTCATTCGCGAGGACTACCCCGGCGCCTATAACAATATGGCGGCGATCCTGCGCGATCGCGACCAAATAGCGGAAGCGGAGTTCGCTTATCGCAAGGCGATCGGCCTCAACGAACGTTATTTCGAGGCTTACAGCAACCTCGCGACGTTGCTCGTCGAGCAGGATCGCGAGAGTGAAGCGTTGCGCGTGCTCGGCGAGGCGCTCAAGATCGATCCAAAAAATGTGTCGATCCTGATCCAGCTTGCCCGGACCCACCTCGAAAGGAGCAATTTCGAGCAAGCCGAGCAGGCTTGCCGGCTTGCGCTCGAGGAGGACCCGGACCATGTCGACGCCCATGTGGTGCTGGGCCAAGTAATGCACGAGACCGATCGTTTCCCCGAGGCGCTGGCTTCTTACGAGACGGCGTTGCGGCTCAATAGCGGGTCCGGCGATGCCCGCATGCATTACGGGATTTGTCTGAAATCCGTCGGCCGGCTTGCGGACGCCCGCGAGCAGCTCCTCAAAGCGATCGATGCCAATCCGAAAGCGATCGGCATTTATGCCAACTTGGCCGACATGGAGAAGTTCACGCCGGACCATCCGCACCTTCAGACCATGCAAGCGATCATGCAGGAGGCCTCCGATCCCATGAGCGAGCGCTACATGGCCCTGCATTTCGGTCTGGGTAAGGCCTATGAGGATATCGGCGAATACGAGAAAGCGTTCAATCACTTCAAGATGGGCACGACGCTGAAACGCGCCAAGCTCGATTACACGGAAACGGAGACGTTCGGATTCTTCGATTCGATTCGAGAAATTTTTACCGCCGAGTTCATCGCCAATTCGCCTTTCGAGGGCGATCCGACGCAAGCGCCGGTATTCATTATCGGCATGCCGCGTTCAGGCTCGACATTGGTGGAGCAGATCGTATCGAGTCATCCGCAGGCCTTCGGCGCCGGAGAGATCAAGGAATTCAGCCGGCGCATCCATATGCTGCGAAGCCGTTTTCCTTTCCTGCCGAAATACCCGCAGATGGTCGGCAAGCTCAACCGGGCGCACTACGCGATCCTGGCCGAAGGGTACCTCTCTACATTAAAGGCATTGGCGCCGAACGCGGTCCGCGTAACCGACAAGCTGCTGACCAATTACTATTTCGCCGGCATGCTTCACATGCTGTTTCCCAACGCCCGGTTCATTCATACCAAGCGCAACCCGGTGGACACCTGCTGGTCGGCCTATACCAAGCTGTTCAAGGACGACATGCCGCATAGCTACGATTTCGGCGAGCTCGGCCGCTATTACCGAAAGTACCAGGAGCTCATGGCCCATTGGGATCGCGTGCTTCCCGCCGGAACGATCAAGACCATCGTCTACGAAGACGTGGTGGGCGACCTCGAAGCTTCGGCCAGGGACATGCTCGACTTCCTCGGCCTTCCGTGGGATCCGGCGTGCCTTGCGTTCCACGAATCAGCCCGTCCGGTGAAGACGGCGAGCGTCGCCCAGGTGCGCAAGCCGGTCTACAACACCTCGGTGGAGAGATGGCGCCGATATGGGACGCGGCTCCAGCCTCTGCTCGAGGCGCTCGGCTACGAGGCCGAGCCTGAGACCGCTCGGGGCGAATGATCGCGGATTTTGGGCCGTCATTCGCCGCCCAACACCGGATTCTCCGGTCTCCAAACCGGGCAAGCGCCGAGGGGACCCTGTGGCAGATTGGCCACATTCGTCATCAGACTGACGCAAACGGGCCTTCAGTCCCTCGTGGATCGGGAAGGTTTGGCATAAAATATAGCCAGGTTTGGGGATATTGCCCTCTCGCGAGGGTCGGGGGACCGTGCCTTACAACAACCGCATTGCGAACCTTCTCACAGGGGCGTCGCTGGCTGCACTGTCGCTGGTGGGCGGCCGCAGTGCGCTCGGCGCCACGCTGACCGGCACCGGCACCACGGTCATCGCCACCGACACCGATTTCGTCAGGATCGAAGCGCCAGCCGATTACGATCGCGTCACCAACAACGCGATCATCAGCGACGGGTTCGAAGATAACTTTCCCGACCGCGCTGTGGCGGTGTGGGTCACGACGAACGCTAATGTTGACGTCTTCGTCAACAACAAAGTGATCCAGGCCATCGAGGGCACGAATGCGGCCAATAACGCGAGCACCCCCAGTGCGACCGCCACCGGAATGCTGATCGACGGCACCGTGCCGCTGTTGATCAATCATGGACTGATCGACGCCAAGGCGGTTGCCCATGCCACTGCGCCTGCCAGAGCTAACGCGACAGCTTACGGCATCCGATCCAATGGGTCTGGCACTATCAAAAATGACAAAAAAGTTGCGGCGTTCGCATCGGCCCGGGCAACGTCGACGACTGGTAGAGCGATAGCTCAAGGTTTCGCAACGGGGGTCTTTACGAACGGAGGCCCAGTTAAGAATGAAGGCGTGATCGCGGCCACGGCTCTAGCTGTGGGGAACGCGGCAGGAGATTCCGCCTTCGTCACGGCAGCAGCCGATGGGGTTCGGCAGCAGGGTTCCGGTAGCAACACGACACTTTTTGCCGACAATTCAGGCGACATCAAGTCCTATGCCAAAGCTTCGGCTTATGGTGGTGCCGGGACAGCCAATGGAATTGCATTTGGTAACCTGCAGAACATTTCAGGGGACGCAGGCAGCGCAACGGTCGACAACGATGGTGCGATTGCGGTCACGGCAGCAGCCGTGGCGAGCGCAACTTTGGCGCACGCTACCGCCATTGGGCTCGCCGCGGGGGTGGCGCAGAATGTGACGGTTGACAGTGGCCCCGCCAAGGCCAGCGTCGACAATCACGGTGATATTAACGTCCACATGCAGGCATCGGCTTTTTCCCCTAGCTCCGCCGCGGCGGACGCGCCCGCAGTCGGTGTCGGTCAGTTCATCCTCGCTGGGACCACTGTGACCGGTGGGTCCACTGCGAAAGCCACGGTTCACAATGAGGGGGACATCAACGTCAAGGCTTCGGGCTTAGCCAGCTCAGACTCTGGTAATGCCCTTGCTAATGAATTCGCGGTGGGTGTCCAGCAATCGATTGCCGTCATCACGTTCATATCCCCTCCAGAAAGAGCCGTGGCAACGGTCGATAACGATGGTGAGATTAGCGGTTACGCCCGCGGTTCGGCCTTTGGCGACAATGCTGAAGTAAATGCGCGGGCCTTTGGCGTTACACAGGACATCCATGCCCTAACCATCGCCACTGCCACGGTCGACAATCGCCGTGACATCAAAGCCAAGGCGCGTGCTTTGGCAGAGTCGACGTCCGGCAGCGCCACAGCCAACGTTTTTGTTATCGGCGCTGACGAGGACGTTGAAGCCAACGGCGGCAATGGCGTCGCCACGGCGAAGCTGGGCAATGACGGCGACATTTCGGCCTACGGCAAGGCAGAGGCCTTTGCCAAGCTCCACGCCGACGCAAGTGTGAATGATGCGGCAGGTGCCGCACAGTCAGCTTCAGCCAATGGCGGCGATGGGGTGGCCAAGCTCATGCTCGACAATGAGGGGCGTATCACGATCAGGGGGCATTCCCTGGCCCACTCGACCTCGGGCGACGCAGGCGCCTTCGCGTATGTCACGGGTGTTGACCAGGACGCCGAGGCCAATGGCGGTTCCGGGACAGCCGAAATCTGGCTCGATAATGAGGGCGACATAGAGGGCTATGCCGAAGCCAAGGCCTTTGGCAAGACGGGTGCCGACGTGACGGCGACTGCCAACGGGGTCGATCAGTCCGCCAGCGCCAACGACGGCTCCGGGACGGCCGAGGTCTGGCTCGACAACAAGGGTTCGATCACGGCCAGGGTTTATGCCCTTGCCGAGTCGACCTCGGGCGACGCCGAGGCGACCGAAGCGTCGGCATTCGGAGTCGACCAAGGAGCCAGGGCCAGAGATGGCTTTGGGACAGCCAAGGTCCGGCTCGACAACAAGGGCCACATCGAAGCCTATGTCGATGCCAAGGCCTTTGCCAAAATGGACGCCGGTGTGAGCGTCTTCGCCACCGGCGTCGATCAGGCCGCCTTTGCGGATGGCGGCGGAGGGATGGCTGCGGCAAAGCTCGACAATCACGGCGACATTGGAGCCAAGGCGCAGGCTTTGGCGGACGCGACCTCCGGCACCGCTGTCGCCTCTGCCGATGCGGTCGGAGTCGACCAGGCCGCCAACGCAACCGATTTCGGCAATGATGGCGGCGACAAACGCGCCGAAGCCTGGCTCGACAATTGGGGTTACATCGGGGCCTACGCCGGGGCCGAGGGTTTTGCCAAATCCGACGCCGATGTTTCTGCGAATGCCACCGGCGTCGAACAGCGCGCTGTCGCCCGCTTTGGCACGTTGGGAACCGCCGAAATCGGGCTCGACAACCACGGCGACATCAAGGCCAAGGCACATGCGCTGGGCGAGGCGTCCTCCAGTGCCGAAGCGACCGCCATTGCCTTCGGCGTCGATCAGATCGCCCAGGTCCGCGGCCTTGGGAAGGCGGCGATCTCGCTCGACAGCGACGGTCATATCGGCGCCTCTGCCGGGGCATCGGCTTCTGCCGACGCCGCCACGGCCGGCGCTAGCGCCACCGGCGTTCGCCAGTCAGCCTTGGCCGACGCCCAATCGTCCCTCCAAAGCGGGCAGAGGGCCATGGCGTGGCTCGGCAATGACGGGACCATCCGCGCCTATGGCGAGGCCGTAGCCTCTGGCAAAACCGACGCCTCAGCCAATGCCAATGCTTCGGGCGTCGATCAGGGCGCGGTTGCCAATACCTTCACAGGTGGGGATGGGGTTGGCTCGTTGAAGCTGTACAATGACGGCGATATCGCGGCCAAGGCCCGTGGTCTGGCCGATGCGAGGTCTGGCAGCGCCGAGGCCGATGCGGGGGCGGTCGGCGTCAACCAGCACGCCCGCGCCAATGGCGGTGGCGGGACAGCCAAGATCAGACTCGATAATGACGGCAAGATCGCGGCCCACGCCGAAGGCTCGGCCCTAGCGCTCGCGGCCTCCGCGAGTGTCACCGCGACCGGCGTCGTCCAGTTTCCCGAAGCCAATGACGGCGGGGGGCTCGCCAAGGCCTCGCTCGACAACCACGGCGACATCGACGCTTACGCCGCGGGCAAGGCCTTAGCTGAAAACACGGCCTTCCTGTCGATGGGTGCTTTTGGCGCCCTCCAGGATGCGCGCGCCGTTGACGGCGGAGGGGTTGCAAAGATGCGGCTCCACAATGACGGCCGCATCGCGGCCAAGGCGATTGGTTTGGCCGATGCGGCTTCCGGCAGCGCCATTGCTAGCGTGCAGGCCACCGGCGTCGGTCAAATCGCCCGGGCCGGAGGCGGTGGCGGGCAGGCCGAGGTCGCGCTCGACAACAAAGGCGATATCGAGGCGCGTGTCGCGGCAAAAGCCTTTGCCAAAACCAAAGCCGGCGTCAACGTCGAAGCGACCGGCCTGCATCAGAGGGCCTTTGCCGAGGATGGCGGTGGCGCGGCCAGGGTAAAGGCCGATAATAGCGGGACGATCAAGGCGTTTGCCGACGCGACCGCGGAGGGGGCAACCGCGACGGCTGCCGCCCGGGCAGCGGGCATCTTCATTCAAGGTTCAGCCGACGGGGGGACGTTTGACGTCGACATCCATAATTCCGGTGTGGTTGTCGCGGCGGCAAAGGCTGCGGCGAACGGTGCGGCGGCCTCGGCAAGTGCCCAAGCCACCGGCATTTTTGTGACTGGGACGGGCGATGGCTCGACCAAGATCACCAATGACAGCGGCACGATCTGGG
>CAZUKP010000131.1:0-6442 GCA_964620915.1 uncultured Hyphomicrobium sp.
ATCGGACGCTGGCGCTGCTGTCAAAGTTCTTCAATTGGGCCGAGCGGCACGGCCTGAGACCCGATGGCTCCAACCCATGCCGGCACGTTGACAAATACCGGGAGGGGCGACGCGAGCGGTTTCTGAGCCAAGCCGAGCTTGGCCGCTTGGGCGACGCTTTGGGCGGGGCGGAGAGCGATAACAGCGTAACACCTTGGGCAATTTCCGCCATCCGTTTGCTCACTTTCACTGGCGCGCGGCGGAATGAGATACTGACGCTGCGCTGGGAGCATGTGAGCGAGGAGCATGAAGCCCTGTTCCTTCCCGACAGCAAGACGGGTCGCAGGGCTATCCATCTGAACGCGCCTGCGCTCGCATTGCTGCAAAGCATCCCTCGGCTGGGGGGCAACCCATACGTCATTTGTGGGGAGAAACCGGGACAACATCTTGTGAACCTTGAGAAACCCTGGCGGCGCATCCGCAAGGCCGCCAAGCTGGATGATGTGAGACTGCATGACCTGCGGCATTCGTTTGCTAGTGTGGCCGCATCTGGGGGGCAGAGCCTCGTTGTCATCGGTAAGATGCTTGGACACTCTCAGCCAGCAACAACGGCGCGCTATGCTCACCTTGCCGATGATCCCGTGAAAGCCGCGAGTGACGCCGTGGGCAGGCAAATTGCTGCGGCGATGGAGGGCGGCAACACGGGCAGGGTGGTTGGCCTCACGAGGTCGCGAAGCCATCGGTGATCCCCCCAAGGGTTCGCTTTGCAGCCCGGAAAGAGATACCGGAAGGCCTTGCTAAGGACCAAGCCGACGACCTGCTTCAGGACGCGATTTCGTTGAGCGAATCGACGTTGCCGACGCGGCCTCCACGGCCATGCCTGTCGATTCTTTATGCCATTGGGCCTCAATGCCCACCATCTTTTCGATTTCGCCGCCAAGAAAAGACACCAGTTGTGTTAAATCTTCGAGTCGGACTGCAAGCGTGATGACTGGTTCTCTCCGCGATGTATTTTCCGGCGCTGGTAGTACGTTTTCTAAATCAAACGTGACAAGTCCCCTTTCATAGGACACGTTTGATATTGTGTTGATTAGGTGCGCCATTTTTTTTCAACTCCTCACGAGTAATTTTGGTGGTCTTTTAGCTTCCAACTTTTCTATCAGATTGAAAGTCCCGGATAGGAACTTTGGGATGTCTTCAAACTCGGACCGATATTCCCTTAGTTCATCAGTTAATTTTGCCTCGACAAGTTGTATTGGAGCGTTCGGCCTTTCTGTCTCGAAAAGGAGGTAGCAGAGTGGTTGGCCTCGCTTAATTTCAAGATCACGCTCGAAATCAACCCACTCGATAGCTAGGTTCAGAGCACGGGGCCAAATGTGGGTAGGAAATCGTCCAGAAATTACCAATCCGGGAAACTGAACATAATGCTCTGACATATAAGGCGGCAGCTGGTTGAGATAACAAACCTCGTCGCAAACGAAGAAGTGCGGTATTGAAATTTGGAGTACGGGCCGATTTGGGGATCGCCAGAATCGGGGCGGCATGGGGACAATGAAAGATTCGAGCAGTTCGTCGTCGAGCCGAGTTAAATCGGGAATAATATGAATGGACGCAGTCCCACGGGAAAAAGAACACCGTAATCCCATGTCAAATGGAGATAAAATTTCGAATAAGCGGCTCTCGAAAGCGTTCACTGCAGGGCAAGCCTGCACCGCGCGGTCACTTATCGGTTTCGAGCGGCTGCGCGACACCAGCCGAGGCTTTTCGAAGGCTAGTTTGCTTTTTTGGGCAAGGCAAACATAGCCAACTAGTACGCGCTCCGACAAATCGATCAACGACGGTTGTAATACCAGGATTTGCCTATGCCGTAGGCGCTAAACCCGTCATTCCCATAAAAAGATTTGCCGATCGAATAGCCGCTAAACCCGTCATTCCCGTAAAGCGATTTACCGATGGAATAGCTGCTGTATCCATCGTTTCCGTACCATGATTTACCTATAGAATAGGCACTGTAGCCATTATTGCCGTAGAACGACTTACCGATGCTATAACCACTGAAGCCGTTGCTGCAATAAACAGAGTTGCCAATGGTGTAGCACGATCCGGCATGGGCAATGGGGGTGGCCGACAGGACAGCCACCGTAAAGCTTGCGGCGCAAACATACGTGTATCGCATTATCCCTCCCCCCGTGCTGCTTTCCTACTTTTAAACCTTAACGAGTACGGAGGTTTCTGACAAGATTCTAATCGCCACTGATCCCCGGCTATTTCCTTGGGCACAACCTGGGAAAGCGTGAGCAAATTCAGTGAGGTCGGTTCTTGATGTCCCCTTCGAAAGAAGCTTTGCGCACGGGCCCAAAAGCAGCTGCGTGCAGAATAGACCCCAATGGCAATTTGTCCTGGCGGGACTAGAATCTGATTGCGCGGCTAGGGTAGCTCCCGAAAGCCGAGTTTCCGCACTCGGTTGCCGCGACCTTTCTTGCGGGCGCTTGCGGAGGCGCTGCGTAAAATGCTCGATGATTGGCGCACACCGACCAAATGGATTGGCGACCCTGTTGGCTACGTGTTCTTGCCTCGCGCCATGCTTGAAATCGGCAAAGCCCTTTATCCGACTGAGTGGACCGGAGCCGAGCCCACAACGCCTGTCTTTCTTCCTCTGCCTCCGCACAGTGCGCATGCAAGCGAATGGCAAAAACGGGAAGCGCATGTCGCGCTTTGCAAAGAACGCCCAGACTTCGGACGGAAGCCCTTAGACGCTCTCCCGCACCATTCGCATATTTCATCGGGCGGACTTTCAAAAGGTCCGCCGATCATTCCACCCTTCACGGATGACGAATGGGAGGCCGCCCGCGAGATTTATCAGAGGCGAGCGGATGCAGCTCGCCCCGCGTGGACCCGCTTCGCGCAAGTCAAAAAGACAGTGATCGACGCTTGCCGCCAGGGGCAGCTCGCTTTTGGCCTGCGACCCCGCGCAGGTGGTGCCGTCTATCCGGGCAAGCCGGAATGGTGGGAGACTGAAGGCGACGTATTGCACTACCGTTTTGAGTGGTTCCGAATGTCGAGCGCCGCGCCCTTTACAAACGGATTGAAAGGCGATGCCGACTGGATTTGCATTTCGCGCGACAGCCTGGACGCGTTCCTTGCGCGCCTTAAATCAAGCGGTCCGTCTACGGGCAGGGCTGAAGCAGATGCCGTTCGCCACCTAGCCAAGAAGCTCAAAGAGAATCCCGACCTCAGGAAGGCTCCCGACGCTGAGGCCGAATGTGAGCAATTCGAAATCAGTCAGCGCGGCTTTCGCGAGCGCGTTTGGCCCAAAGCGCGAGAAATGGCTGGACTACCGGCAACGGCACCAAGGGGCCGCAAGCGGCAGAACAAGATTGGGCGCTAAATCGGCGCGTTAATCGGCGCACCAACTTTATTGTGACGGCTATTTATTCCTCAAATGAGCGACGATGTTCCGCCTTATCGGCTGGGCAATTCCAGCGCAACGAAAGGCGAAACCATGACTGAAATTAAGCGAGTGCTGCGAGCCCCAGAGGCCGCGCAATATATCGGACTCAGCGAAAGCACGTTAGCCAAGCGCAGGCTCTATGGTCTGCCCCCCAGATATTTGTCCTTGGGCGGCAGAGCGATTGGCTATGACCTAGACGACCTGAAGGCGTGGATTGAATCGTGTCGGCGTGAAAGTACGTCGCAAATGGAGGGTGTATGACATGGCCCCTCCATCTGAAAACCGAAACGCCCGGCGGCAACCGGGCGTCGGTGGTAGTGGCTCTGCAGAACTGAACAGCAAGCAATCAGATAACGAAACTCCCTCCGCTGCGCAAGACATCATCGACGCCACCGAACGCGCCGAAGATCTGCTCACGCTTTGGCAAGAGCATCGCAGGCTAAGGCACCGAATCCAATATTCTTGCCTACGATTTGAGCACGTCGGCGTTGACACGGACCTAGACGACCTCACCAGCGAGATCCTCACTTGGCGGCGTACCGTCGAAGCTCTTGCCCGAACTTGGGGGAGGACGGAATGAGTTATTGTCCGCTTGACCTCGTTGAAAACTACCTTCGCCGATTTGTCGCTTATCCGAGCGACTACGCGCTCGTCGCACATACACTTTGGATTGCCCACGCTCACCTAATGCAATGTTGGGAATCGACCCCGCGCATAGCGTTTAGTTCGCCGGAACGGGGGTCGGGGAAAACTCGTGCGCTGGAGGTGACTGAAACCCTGGTGCCAAATCCAATACACGCCGTCAACGTGACGCCCGCCTATCTATTCCGAAAAGTTGGCGACGAGGAAGCTGGCTTGCCAACGATACTGTATGACGAGGTGGACACGCTATTCGGATCCAAGGTGCAGGACACCGGCGAGGTTCGCGGGCTTCTAAATGCGGGCCATCGGCGTGGCGCTAACACTGGCCGGTGCATCGTTGTCGGCAAGAAGGTGACGACCGAGGAAATTCCCGCCTATTGCGCCGTCGCGCTGGCAGGCCTTGGCAACCTTCCTGACACCATTGCCTCACGCTCGATCCTAATCGACATGCGCCGCCGCGCGCCCAATGAAGAGGTGGAACCATTCCGGCATCGCTATCATGCCGACGAGGCGAAACCCATCAAGAAAGACTTGGCTGAATGGTGCGCGGAGCATGAGGCGCAGCTTTACGGTGCCGTTCCGCAAATGCCGCAAGGCATCGAAGATCGCGATGCCGATTGCTGGGAACCGCTGTTGGCAATCGCGGACGCGGCTGGCGAGGATTGGCCGAAACGGGCGCGTGAAGCCGCTGTTGCCTTGGTTGCCCGATCCGCCGAGCGAACGCAAACAAGTGGCGTGCAGCTTCTTGGCGATTTGTATGAGGTGTTTAAAGGCGCAGATAAGCTGGCGACCGAAACCATCCTTCATTGGCTGCATGAGCTACCCGAGTCGCCCTGGGCGGACATTTACGGCAAGCCGCTCAATCAGCGGGGGCTCGCCATGCGGCTCAAGCGCTATGGCATCAAGCCCAAGGTGGTGAGGATCGGGGATAGCACCCCGCGAGGCTACCTTGCCGATGACTTACATGATGCCTGGAATCGTTATGTGCCTGCCTTCCGCCAGGACGCGCAACAAGCGCAACAGCGCAACACGAAACAGGCCTCAACAGAAAGTGCAACAGAGACAACCGCAGAAATCCAGGCAAAAAGCGGCTCATGTTGCAGTGTTGCGGATGTTGCGCATTTTCCGGGAAGGCAGACAGATGTTGCGACGCATATGACTGCGGCCTTCGAGGAGCGCGCTGCCATTCTCGAATATGACGGCGGATTCTCCAGACACGAGGCCACCACCATAGCCGCGGAGGAGTTTCCCGAGCTCCCCATATGTCTCGACAAACGACGCGTGCAATGAGACCGACACACGGAACAAAGCGCGGGTATCAGGCAAAGGGGCGACAAGCATGAGCAAGACGCCAAAAAAGGCCAAGGCTAAGGAAACCGCGTCCGAGCATGCCGTTGCACCGCGCTACAGCCCCACGACCGAGGAGCGTGCGGCAGTTCACGAGTATTTTGCCCATAAAGAAAATAGGCCCCCGTCGCCTTCCATGAAAGTTGCAAAGAAAGGTGGCCAGTCAGAGGTCTCGGTGAACCATCCCGATCCACAGACTGGCTACCTCCTCCTTATGCGTGCTCTGGGAACGACCGAATCGGACTTTGCCTATGAGCTCCTTAACCAACTCGCCAACGCCAGCGCACGGGATGGAGAGCCCAACGCGGATTCGCTCAACTTTATGCTCGCAGTCGTAAAGTCCATTGCTCCGCGGGATGAAATCGAGGCCATGCTTGCGGCGCAGATGGCGGCTGTTCACACGGCTACAATGACCTTTACGCGACGCTTGGCCAACGTTGAAACCATTCAGCAGCAAGATAGTGCGGAGCGTGCCTTCAACAAACTGGCTCGCACGTTCACAACGCAGATGGAAGCCTTAAAGCGATACCGCACAGCGGGCGAACAGAAAGTCACAGTGGAACACGTTCACGTCCACGAAGGAGGCCAGGCTATCGTGGGACACGTTGACCACAAGGGTGAGGGGGGTAGCCCCAAAAAGGGCGGATCAACCCCATGCTCCTAGACATGCAGAACGCCCAGCGCTGTGGAGCCAAGACCCGACGCGGTACGCCGTGTCAGGCACCCGCGATGCCAAATGGTCGGTGCCGAATGCACGGTGGAAAGTCACCGGGCGCACCGAAGGGTAATCGCAATGCGTGGAAGCACGGTCACTACTCGGCGGAGGCTGTCGCCATGCGCAGGCTTATTGGAGAATTACTATCGAAAGCCAAACGGACGATAGAACGCGTCTGAGACCACTTCAGAAGATCATTTCCGCTTTACCCCCGAAAGCGGACATTCTCGGTGTCAAAACCGACGTCCGCCAAGTGCCAGAAGCTGACGTGGTAGCCCTTAGCCGAACACTGGCATCCCCTCCCTAAA
>CAZUKP010000132.1:0-6331 GCA_964620915.1 uncultured Hyphomicrobium sp.
GAGAGTGCCGCTGCACCCAGCAGCAGCAGCACGATGACGATCCATGACATGTCAAAGCAAACCGTGTTTGAGTGAGTAGGAGCCTTTGTGGTGTTTCATCGAAAGACCCAATAGAAATTCAGCAGGAAGTTCGTGATTGGCACGATCAGGACGATGGCGCCAAGCCCCCACACGTACCACAGTCCCAGGACGTCGACTGTCAAAGCCATGATACCGCTGTTAAGACCTAAGATCACCAATGTCGTAACAATATATCGCGCGATCGCAGATCGATGTCCAAGGGTCGGCTCGTGGACCCAGAACCAATTGGCCGTGTAATAAAAAACTTCCAAAATCAGAATCGCCAAGCATGCGGCAAGGACGGGATGCATGTTCAGATATTCAACGAGCAGGACCATAAGCGTCAGATATAGCAACGTGGCCACCCCGCCGACGATAAGATGGCGTAGCATTCTTTCAGTGATATTGATCTGAGGCGTCGGCAGTAACAGGCTGCTGGCCAAATCCCAAACTACTGCGCGGATATCCATGGGCGATTTTAGCGCGCCGCGCGCTGTCGCGCCGTTCGGCCTGTGCCGCGAAGAGGCATCGGTGCCGCCAGCACGATGTTCGCCTTTATTAGCTTCACGAGGACTCATGAATAGTTTCGCGTGCTGCTAAAGAGCCCAAACTCACGTTCCCGCTCCGAGAACCAACCCAATTATCGCATCTTTTGGGTTCCGTCGAGGAGAGCAGACAATTGTGCGCTAGAGACTAGAATCGCCGAAGAACCTTGGGATGGGACGCTCTTCTCAGAAAAAGTGGGCTAATGTGTTGGCTTCCGCCTTTCGTGATGTGGGACGCTCATCACCACACCCCGTGTTCTTACAATCGCGAGCCAGTACAAAAGAGTCCGCATAATTGCCGCCCAGCGACGGGCGCGCGCGATCCTGACGCGGGCGTCTGAGGCGTCATACTCGATAAAGGATGTGCTAATTTGGGCAGGTTTGCCCGTGCGCGGCCCCACCGAGCCGTCAAAGCGGGAAACCTTGTAGAGCGCTTTCCCCCGAGGCGCGCGATAGCGAAGCCTGCCGTCATATCCGAATTGATCGCAAAGCCATTTTGTATGGGCCGCGGAATATTCGTCCGACAGGGTCAATTCATTTCGCTGGACCTTCCTGTAATTGCCTTCCCCGGCTGGCTGTGGCGTGGCTCTTAGGGTATCTGTAAGATAATTTTGCAACTCACTCTGTATCAGCTCGCCTGCGGCACGCGCCAAACATGTTTCCAGAAAAATGAAATCGCGCCCTGAATCATAGGGTACCTTTCTTATTCCGATAATGTCTCCTCTATCGATCTTGAGGGATAGACAGTGCATTGTAACGCCCCCGTAGCGCTCGGCCTGGCCATCCAAAATCATGCCAATGGCCGGATGCGGCCCCCGGTAATGCGGCAGGATGGAGGCGTGGAGGTTAACCGCGCGGCCGGGAAACTGTGATAAGACACTCTCCGGTACGATCTGGGCCGTCCTAGCAGTGATGAGAACATCGGCCTTAAGCGCCCGCACTGCGGCACCAGCGTCTTTCCACGTAACGAGCTTCGGGTTCCGAAAAAAAGGAATGCGATGCCGGCGTGCCATTGCCGAGACCGACCACAGCGGCGCACCGAAACTGAGGGGATAATCCTCTCTCGCGAACCGGCCTTTACCAATCCATAGGGCTGCGACCGAGTTGCCGCTGGCGAGCCACGAGCTCAGGATCTTTCCCGCAAAGACGCCACCGGAGGTCAGAATCAGCGCCCTCATTGAGGTACTTGCCCGATTGGTGTGTCCGGCAAAACGCCCTCGTCACTTTGAACGGCCATCGTGACAGCTATAACTCGACCGCGGCAAGGTCCTTCCTTCTGTGCAGTTCAAAGATCGCTGACTGTTGCCGCGGCTCCTATAGGGCGTTTTTGCCCACGCGGGGTTTAGGCAACACTGCTGCCTTGATGTATTTGAAGAAGGGCACGTTCTTTGCGATCACATTAAGCCAGTAATACAGGCGGGGCGGCATTCGCGCGACAATAGGGGATCGCCGATTGAGCAGCAATGCGAGGATCTCCCGGTCGGGCAAGTCGAGGTAACGCTCGATATTCTCGAACCAAGCCGCGCTGAATCCGGCGTTCCGCTGAAACGCGCGAACCTCGGGCATGCGTTCCGTTTCATAGTTTGCAATCGCCTGTTCGATGCTCTCTTGTGAGAGCAAATTCCTGGAAAGGCTGATAGCATCCTCGATCGCAAGTCTCGTGCCCGATCCCAGGGAGAAATGCGCGGTGTGCGCAGCGTCGCCCGACAGCACCACATTTCCCTGATGCCATGTCCGGTTGGTGATCGTCCGGAAGTTACGCCACGTTGACCCTCCGCCCAAGAGGTTTCGACCGTCCAGCGCGCCGGCAAAGATGCCGTCGAGTGCGTGAATGGATGAATCCGTATCCATTCGATCAAAGCCCAGGCCCGACCACGTCGCAGGCGAGCACTCCACCACACATGTGCTCATGTCCTTAGCGTGAGGATATCCGTGGAACCAAATCCAACCGGCATCAGTCTTCTCTATGGCGAACGTGAAGGTCTCGAAAACCTTACTCGTTCCGAGCCAGATATATTTGCTCCGGCCGAGTTGGATTTTTGCGCCGAACACGTCCCGGCCAGCTTCGCGGATCATGCTGCCGGCGCCGTCTGAAGCGACAATCAAGTCCGCGGCATCGAACTGATCGAGACGCGTGATTTCGGTCTGAAAGTAGAGCTCAATCCCGAGTTCGGCAGCACGCGCAGAAAGGATCTCCAAAAATCGTTTGCGGCCGATGCTGTACCCAAAGCTCTTGCGGTATGCGGTCGTCCTGCCCTGAACTCGGAGGGCTTGGCCGGTCCACTTTGTCGAATGTGTGAGTATGGTCGATGCGCTGACCGGATCGTGGGCACGCAGCTGCCGAATGAGGCTGTTGCCCACCGAGATGATTCCCCAACCTTCGGCGGCGCCTGCCGCGTTGCGTTCGAAAACAGAGATTTCGCAATCGCTACTGCGCAACTTCAGGAGAATCGACAAATACAGGCCAGCCGGGCCAGCGCCAACACATACGACTTTCACTTGAAACCCCCGCCGTCGGCGTTAGTCCTTCTTATGATGCTGCGGCTCATGTCTGCGCTGCATGGCTGCGTAGCTAGGAGCGTAGCTATGATAGAAGGCACGAAGTTCAGTGTCCGCCATTTCCGTGTTGGCCGGTTGACCTAGAATTTTCGAGCGATGCGTGCCGAGCGCAAGACTGAAGGCGCGGCAGCCTTTGCGAACCAGGCGGGGCAGATCGGGCGACAGCTCCTCGCAATCCCTGGCCGCCGGTCCGCCGGTCTTGAGCCCGTGGAGGCGGAAAATTTGTTTGAGTCCAGCCTCATACTGATGATTGAAGGTAAATAAGTAGAACAATCGCCGTTGTATCGAAAGATCGCGCGTCTCATCGTAAGAACTGTCGGTATCAGTGAGGTCGGCCACAGCGGCTCCGGTTGGCCCGGGCCCCAAAAGCTCGCGATCCATCAAGACATCGAACGCATTCTTAGTGACGATCAAATTGGCACGTTTCGTAAGGTGGACGTAATCGAGAAACATATCAAAGCCAGGCGCGGCATAGTCGCTCTCGTCCTGCAAAATTCGTTCGATGTCGAGGAGAAACACACCCTCCGTTTCCGCTGCAATCTGGCGCACGGACCGGTTAAACGAAGAGAGCGCGCGGAACGGATTGTAGTCGAGGTCCTTGGCTAAACGATAGGCCTCCAGAGCTTCTTCTTTTTGGCCCGCTGCCTCGTAGAGCCGGCCAAGCCAGAAGTAGGACTCTGCGTGTTCGGGCTCCATCTCAATTGCTTGCTTGAGCACGCTGATGCCCGCTTGTGCATCTTGCTCGAGAAGATCCCTCTGTGCGCGCTCAGTCAGTTGAGTCCACTCATCGAGGCGCGCGCCTTTCAGGCTGTTATGTGAAACCGTAGGCAGCCAATCTCTGAGATTTGAAGGCACGGTACACAGCAGAACTGGAATATTCCTCCGTGCGGCCTCCGTTGCCATATAGCGGATGCTGTCAGCGTAGTGCTCCTCAACCCGCGACAGAAGCTGCGGGTCGCCTCGCAGCTTCAATGCCTCCTGCTGTACCTTGGCCCAGAAGAATGCAGCAACGTCATGCAACTCCTCTCCGCGAAGCTTTGTCGGTGCCGGCCGAATGACTAACCGGATCCGGCTGACCAACTGCGAGCGGTCCGACAGAGCGTCGAGAAGGCCGGTCGCTCCCGTGTCGTATTCCCGACTCTCGAGAAACTCGTTATTTCCACTCCAGATGACGATTGCCGTCGGATCGAGTTCGACGATCTCATCGAAAATACGACGGACCCGGTAAGAGGCAAAACCATGCCCGGCCGCATTGATGACCTCTACTGGGCGATCGGGATAGGCACGCTGTAGCGCCTGTTGAAGGTAAGCTCCAAACGTCTCGGCCGGTGGATGGGGCCAGCCAGCAATAGCCGATCCGCCGAGAAGAACGATGCGAATTCCATCATCCGGTCTTTTTACTGGGAAAGCGGTTCGCTGATTGTAGCCGAAGCGGCTGGTGATGACGATGCTGTCTACGCCATCGATGGTTTCACGCGTGAAGAGCGAAAACGGCGTGATGTTGATATACTTGTCGCGGGCTTCCAAGGGAAACAGGCGGAAGCCGAATTCGAGCAAAAGCAGCGCCACGAACGGCAGCATGATTGCCAGCGCTCTGAAAGTGAATTCCTTTGCTTTGGAGGGCGGGGTTGTCCGTACGTCCTTCGCCGATTTCACCGTATTGCTTTCCTCGATCTGTGGATTTGACCGCTGAACCCCGGCAGAGCGCGGCCTGGGCTAAATTCTACCCCCCCGGGTACACGATGGGCAATCTCAAGCCAACTGCAACGCAGCGGCGATTGAACGCGGGCGCTCTTTTGGGGCTCATGCTTCGCCTGCACCAAGCCCAATCCTGCGATTTGTGACCGTAGCTTTCCCCGTTGCAAATTCGTCTTTCCAAGGATACCGGCCGGTCATGAGATCAATCACGCGGATGCCATGCTGAAACGCGCGCTCGAAAGTCATGAGTTTCAGCATGCGTCCCGGTGAATACTCATGCCAGTCGGGAGCGTAGGCATCTTTGGACCCGTAAAGAGTCTTTCCTTGTTGGAAGGCAAGACTTGCCGCGATCGTGGCGCCATCGACGGATAGAACCGTGAGCCAGGTCTGGCCCGAGTCAATCCCTTGCCGTGCCGCTGCGGTGAAAAGCTCCTCGGTTGCCGCCTCCCTGAGCCACTTGCCGGATTTGCCCATCCGGTCGAGCCATTGGCGTTTTTGGTCGAAAATCCACGCCATGTCGCTCGAACATGTGCTCGCGCTTGCCATGCGGAATTCGACGGCTCCTCGCTTTTGCAAATTTCGCAGCCGCCGTCGGTAACCTTGACGTAGTTTGGAAGACAGGCTTTGCAGGTATGCATCCCAATCGCCAAATCCGTTTAGATCGATGAAAGCGGTCTGATAGGACGCAGGCGCAATTTCCTGGGGTGCTGCGGCGAGAAGCGGGGCAATTGGTGAATCGTCGCGCACCCATTTCGAAACAAGGTGCTGAGCGGAATGGTTCGAAAGCATACGAAAAAGGGAATCGAGGTACTTCGGTGTCTCCGCAGACTCTTCGACCAGCACGTCATTATATTGCGGCGTGGCAGAATCCAAAAAAGTCAGCGAGCGTCCCCGCCGAATGAGCGGCGCTATCAGAACCGGTCGATCATGCTTACGCATGACTACAATGTGGAGACGCGATTTTTTTCGCCGGTGCTCCCAACACAACCGTAACCAGGAGTAGCGCATAAACGGCGTACGACCGATCGCCCGGCCGAAAAGGTCCTCCCACTCCGGCTCCAATGCGTCAAACGACGTCTCGTCGCGGATTATCGAATGACTGAGAGCTGGACGCAACAACGTCCGCACAATCGGCGCCAGTCCAGTCCGTCTTATCAGGCCGCGCCCTACCTCTGAAATCATGCTGCGCATTCGCGGGAGTTGCCCCACCAAAGTCGCTCGCTTCTCGATATGATAAGAACTATACGCGCTTGCCAGCGCGACCGGCCATCCGCGCTCTGCCCGCGGGGCCATCGGTGATGTTAAAGCAGAAGACACGCTAAGGCCACAAGGCTAGTGTTTGTATCATCGACTCAAGGCGAGCAGAAACCTCATGGCTGTATTGACACGTCAAGTGCCAATGGCTCGGGCGCCGGGCTCTCCGAAGCCCTTTTCGAAGAAAAGCAGCGGCGGCTGTGTTGTCGAGGCTT
>CAZUKP010000133.1:0-6316 GCA_964620915.1 uncultured Hyphomicrobium sp.
CGGTCATCACGGCCAATGGGGAGGCGATAATGACTCTTGCGATTTTATGGCATCTATTTAAGCAGTAATGCCCGCGCCTTTGCCTACCATCCTGCGGCCGTCCAGCACGTCAAGGAGGTTGTAACCGGCCAGCGTTCGAGAGATTGCCTTCCTATCGGTAACACCGGCTCCCACTTCACCCACCCGGACGGGTAGGCCGCCGCAGCATGGGCCACCACTTGCCGGCGGTGACCGGCCGGCCGGTCACCTGGATTTGGCATGAAATGGCAAGGCCTAGGGAAATGAGTGCTGATAGAAGTGCCGTCGGCACCGGTTAGCTACCGGCCTCGAAACCTGAGGCTGGAAACCAAAAATGACAGCAACACGGATGCATTCGCGCCGGCTGTTGTCTGCGCCGACACAAACGAATGAGCCAGTATGTCCAAGCTAGTTCTAATCGTTGACGACACGCCGACGAACATTGCGGTCATCTCGGGATTGCTGAAAGACATGTTTCAGACGAAGGTCGCGACCAACGGTGAGAAGGCCCTGGCGCTCACCATGGGGCCGGGAAAGAAGCCCGACCTGATTCTGCTCGATGTGATGATGCCGGGCATGGACGGCTATGAGGTCTGCCGCCGGCTCAAGGCGAACCCGGAGACAGCCGAGATTCCTGTCATCTTCCTGACCGCGAAGACCGACTCCTTGGACGAGGAGAAGGGTTTCGAGGTCGGTGCCGTCGACTACATCCACAAGCCGTTTTCGGCGCCCATCGTTCTGGCCCGGGTCAAGACGCAGTTGGCGCTGCAGGAGGCGGTCAGCGAGGCGAAAGAGGCGCGGGCGCAGGCCGATCTATTATTGCACGCGCTCCTGCCGGAAAAGGCGGCGGACGAAATTCGCAAATTCGGGACCATGATTCCGCGGCGCTACGAGAATGTTGCGGTGCTGTTTTGCGACGTGACCAACTTCACCGCCTATTGCGATGTGAACGAACCGGAAGACGTCGTGTCTCGGCTCGACGCGCTGTTCGTCATTTTCGAGCGCGTCACGGCCAAGCATGGACTCGAGAAGATCAAGACCATCGGCGATGGGTTCATGGCGGCGGCGGGCTTGCTGCACGAGATCGAGGATCCTATCGGATCGGCCGTGCGCTGCGGGTTGGAGATGGCGTTGGCCTTGGTCGAGGCCAATCTCAACTGGGAGGTTCGGGTCGGTGTCCACGCCGGGCCGGTGATCGCCGGAATCGTGGGCCAGGAGCGGTACCAGTTCGATATCTGGGGCGACACCGTAAACACGGCGGCCCGCATGGTGGGCATGGCCGCACCGGGCAGCGTCGCCGCCACGGCGGAGACCTGGGAACGGCTCCAGTCGGATTTCCACGGCGAGGGGCTCGGCGAGATCGAGGTCAAAGGCAAGGGAACAATCGCCGTATTCAGCATTGGCCCATCCAAGCGGCCTTCCACGGGCGTCTAAACAACTTTAGGTGTTGGATCGAAGTTCTGTTCTAGAATTAGAAGATAGAGATCAGGAATCTAACAATGTCACAATCATTGGATGCCAAGTCGCTTTTGGAGCGGTTTGATATTTCGCCTGAAGATCTGGCTTTGCTGAAGCGGTGTGGCGACACGTTTGGCGTGTCCGACACGATCCAGGGGGTCATCGAAAAGTTTTACGAGTGGCTGGGCGAGCAGCCCGAGTTCGCAATATTCTTCAACAGCCAAGAGACTGTCGAGCGCGTCAAGAAACTCCAGAAAAATTATTGGGCGGAGTTCTTCAGCGGTGTCGTGGACCAGAAATATATCGATTACCGCGTTCGGATCGGCGAGATCCATGCGCAACGCGACATGCCCAATCTGATCTATTTCGCGGCGATGGCCAACTTCAATACACTCTTTTCCGACGCCATCGTGTCCTGCGATTTCTCTCATGAAGAGACCAGTCGAGCGTTCACCGCGTTCGACAAGCTCAGACTGCTGGACATGCTCGTTACGAGCGATCAGATCGCGCAGTTTGCGCGCCGACGCGTCATCGAGAGCGGCAAGACCATGCTGGAGATGTCAACGCCGGTGACGTCGATCTGGGACGGCGTCTTGCTCTTGCCCTTGGTCGGCATTGTAGATTCGCAGCGTACGCAGGACATCATGGACAAGAGCCTGTCGCGCATCGCCGAAACGCGCGCACGCGTGTTCGTCATGGATATTAGCGGCGTCGTCACCGTCGACACCGCGGTGGCGAACAACTTCATCCGGATTACCCAGGCCACGCGGCTAATGGGTTGCGACTGCATCATCTCGGGTATTTCGCCCAACGTCGCACGCACCTTGGTCGAGCTGGGCGCCAATGTCGGCGAAGTCCGCACCACGGCGACGCTGCGAGACGCGTTGCAGCTCGCGCTGGCGTCGATTGAGCCAACCTGGCGCGAGGGTCGAAGGCGCGGGCAGGGCGACGCCTTGTCCCGCTAAATGCGCGGTACGGTCGGAGAATCACATGGGAGATGGGCGTCTCGTCATTACCAAGCTGAACCGCGCCATGGTTGCGACCTTTGAGGGAGACGTCGACGCGAGTGAGCTCAGGGTCTTGGTTGACTCTTTGGCCGATGCACAGGCGCGGCAAAACGTCGACAGTGTCGTGATGGAGGTGTCGGCCTGCGAGGTAATGGACCTCGATGAGTTTGCCGAGCTACAAAAGGCTGTTCGAACGGTCGAATGGCTTGGCCTGCGGTGTGTCGTGGCCGGATTGAGGCCGGGCATCGTCGCCTATATCGTTTCGAGCGGGGTCGAACTGGGAACGTTGCGCGCGGCGTTGGACTTGGAGCTCGCGCTGGAGCAGCTGAGCGATGATCGCGACGACCAAGAGCCGGAACAAGAAGATGAACCAGAAAGAGACGATGAGTCTGAACTCGAAACGGACGGTCTTAGGACGCTTTGATATTCAGGCGGAGGCTGATCTGCACATTGCCGTGCTGCACGTTCAACGAAATAAGCGGCTCGCGGAGTCATTTGGAGCGACTGAAATCGCGATGCTCGCGACCGTGGCGTCCGAGCTTGGGCGCAACATCTTGAAGTACGGCCACGCCAATGGCCACCTGCTCGTGACCTGGATAGACAACATGCCGAGCCATGGGGATGGCGTCGAAATCAAAGCCGTCGATCGCGGGCCCGGCTTCATCGACAAGCAGAGGGCAATGTCCGATCATTATTCCACGTCGGGAACACTCGGCCTCGGCCTTCCGGGCGTTGCGCGGATCATGAATGCACTTGAGATCGAATCCGAGCTTGGAGCAGGGGCCGTGGTCACGGCGACAATGTGGGTCCACCGGCATGATCGGAAGCGTTGAGTTGGGCGAATACGTGCGTCCTCATGAAGGCGAGACATTGTCGGGAGACGTCGTGCTCACGCAGCATGAGGATGCCGGCGTGCTCGTTGCGGTCATAGACGTCCTTGGACACGGACCGGAAGCCAACGAGGTTGGCGTTCGCCTCCGCAGCGCACTGTCGCATTGGGTGCATGCTGCGGCCAGTCCGGAGCCCGAGGGCGTGATGGCGTTGCTCCATGAAACGGCTCAAGGCACCCGAGGCGTGGTTGCCGCCGTAGCCTGGCTCGACGCGGCTTCGCTAGAGGGCTGGGTCGCCGGTGTTGGAAACGTCCGTTGCCGAATATTCGGAGCAACTACAAAGTCCGTGGAATTTAGTGATGGCGTACTCGGCCAAAGAGTGCGTTCCCCCCGGCCTCAGAATCTGAGTCTCAAGCCCGGGGACGTGCTCGTGCTGTTCTCCGATGGCGTGGCAAGCCGGTTCGGACTGGAGAACTATCCGAGCCTCGGCCTCGATCCGGCGTCCACGATCGCTCTCAATGTGGTGCGGAGATTCGGCAAGTCGTTGGACGACGCATCTTGCGCGGTAATTCGATGCAAATGACTGAGATTGGGACACTTTCAGTAAAGGGAGACGCCGCGGTTCTGGGGATGCGACGGAAGCTGTTCGCCATCGCAAGTGCGCTCGGTATAGGTCATGTCCGTTGCGTGCGCCTCGCGTCCGCCGTTTCGGATCACGCGAAGGCCTTGGTGAGGACGGGGCCGGTCGAGATAAACGTCGAGCTTGGCGGCGCGGGAGCGGCCGGGGAAATCCATGTAGAAGTTCTGGGTGAGAGGCAGAGCGATAGCCGATTTCTCAGTATGGGGTTCGAGCGCGTCGAGGCTTTCGAGAAGAGCGATCGTCATGGGTGGCGTGGCTACTGCCGTACGGGGATGGAATCCGAACTTCAGGAGTCAAAGCTCAGCGAATGCCGAGCGATCATCGCCAAACAAAGCGTCGACGAACTGATCGAGGCTCTCAAGATCAGCAATGAGGAATCCCAGGCCGCCAAGGAGGTTGCCGAAGACGCAACGCGGCTCAAGTCGGATTTTCTCGCCAACATGAGCCACGAGATCCGCACGCCGATGAATGCCATTATCGGACTGTCGCAGATTGCGTTGAAGACGGATCTGCCGCCACGTCAGCGCGATCATCTGGTCAAGATCAAGAACTCGGGGCAACATCTGCTCGGGATCATCAATGACATCTTGGATTTTTCGAAAGTCGAGGCAGGCAAGCTCTCGATCGAGAAAATCCCCTTCGAGCTCGATAGCGTTCTCGAGAACGTCGTCAACCTGGTCTCGGAGAAGGCCGCCGCAAAGCAGATCGAGCTGATTTTCAATGTCGATCCTTTGCTATCGACGGGCCTCGAGGGCGACCCGCTGAGGTTGGGACAGGTCCTGATCAACTTCTGCAACAATGCGGTGAAATTCACGGACGATGGCGAAATCGTGGTCCGGGCTAAGGTCTTGGAGGACCACGCGGACGATCTGCTCGTCGAATTCTCCGTCACCGATACTGGCATTGGCCTGTCCGAGGCGCAGATGTCTCGTCTGTTCCAGGCCTTTGAACAGGCAGATACATCGACGACCAGGAAATATGGCGGAACAGGCCTCGGACTGGCGATCTCTAAGAAGCTGGCCGAGGCGATGGGTGGCCGGATCGGTGCGACCAGCGATTTGGGTCAAGGCAGTACGTTCTGGTTCACCGCACGCCTACGCAAGGTTGCGGCGCGGCGCCGGATACTGCGCGGGGAACTTAAGGGACGGCGCGCATTGGTCATCGACGATAATTCGTCGGCGCGAACGGTGCTCTCGAGTCTTTTGCACGGAATGTCGATTACGTCCGACGAAGCACCTTCCGGCCAGGACGGCATTGAGATGGTTCTCCAGGCCGCCGGGAGGGGTGAGCCGTACGATGTCGTATACATAGACTGGCAGATGCCGACGCTGGATGGCATCGAGACCTCCAAGCGGATCATGGCGTTGGAAAGCATTCCGACGCCACTCCTTGTCATCGTCACAGCCTACGGACGAGAGGAAGTTATCAAGACCGCTGCAGAGGCTGGCGTGGATAGCGTCCTCGTAAAGCCGGTCACGTCTTCCACGCTGCTGGACACGACTCTGACCCTCCTTAGGGTGGACGAAGAGGGCGGCGACATCGAGGAACGCCAGACGATCGTGCATTTCGACGTCTCTCGCCTGCGCGGCGCTCGCGTGCTTTTGGTCGAAGACAACGAAATCAATCAAGAGGTCGCTCTTGGCCAACTCGAGGATGCTGAAGTAGAGGTTGATGTGGCCGACAACGGTCAGATCGCGGTGAACATGGTTCGTTCGAAGGACTACGACATCGTCCTCATGGACATGCAGATGCCGGTCATGGATGGAATCGAAGCAACCCGGATTATCAGGGCGGACACTCGCTTCACTGAACTGCCCATCGTTGCCATGACCGCCAATGCCATGGCGGTCGATAGAGACAGGTGTCTCGAGGCGGGCATGAATGATCACATCGCGAAACCCATTGATCCAGATCAGCTGTTCGGCGCGCTGATACGTTGGATCGGGCAGACATAGACAAGAGTGCGGGGGCGACCAATGGGCTTGGATTGCGGGGTGCTTGACGGCGCAGGCTTTGATAGCGCGGCCGGCCTGAAGATCATGGGTGGTAAGGCCGATCGTTACGCCAAACTCCTGCAAAAATTCGCCGATCGCGAATCTGGCGTCGTGGGCGAGATTAGGGCGGCGCTCCAGGCCGGCGATACCCCTACGGCAGAACGGACGGCTCACTCGCTCAAGGGATCCGCAAGTACGCTTGGCGCCAATCAACTTGCGGAATGCGCGGCCAAGGTCGAAGTCGCGATCAAGTCAGGTCAGGGTGTCGACGAAGAGCTCGAAAGCCTGTCAGACTTTCTGCGGAACACCATCTCGGCAATTCAGACTGCTGTCACCGAGTAATGCCCAACGGCAAGACGCTCGCAGCGA
>CAZUKP010000134.1:0-6292 GCA_964620915.1 uncultured Hyphomicrobium sp.
CTGAGGGATCGGCACAGCAATTACTACGAGTGGCAGTCGAAGCACCCGTCTGCGAAGTGGCAGAATGGTTTGCAACTCGATCTTTTCCCCTATTGCTGGGACGAGGATCGGCGCCGCTATGTCGGCCCGGGCGCCTTGCGCTCGTTTCGCGAGGAGGAAATGTTTCCCGCTACCGACATGGAGTTTGAAGGGCACACATTTCGCGCGCCTCGCGACGCCGTCGGACTGATGAGGCGGGTCTACGGCACGCTGGAGATGCCGCCGCCGGCACTTCGTGTGGCGCATGAAGGCAAAGCAGACCCGTTCCATCCTTGCGCGCACCCTGCCAGCCGGCCGTTTAGAGGCCGCACATATTGATGCCCGCTAATGTTGATGTCCGCTAATGAAGGCGGACGCCGGGGCCGATTCTGACATTCCACGCCGGGAATGTCCGTTATGCCGGTCCCGTTTTATGTCGGGAGCCCGTCACGCTCGGCGATCAGTGCTTCATATTCGGCGTCGGTCTTGGGTCCGTAGGTCTCGAACGTCGGATCCGCCATCGCGCGATAGACTTGCTTTCGCTTTCCGATCGGATCGGACTCGGTTTTTCGGCGCCGCTCCGGCACATCGATACCATAGACACGGGCACCATTGAGACCGAACACTTTTTGCTTGAGCGCCGGCGTGAGCGCGGGGTAGCCATGCCTCTCGATCAGTTCGGGCGCAATCTGAAAGCTCCGAAACGCCTGAATCTGATCCTGAGGCGAGCCGTACCAGATCGCGTCGGTCCCCCAGAGCACATTGTCTTCGCCGATATGCTTCAAGAGCTTGCCGACAAGATGTGCGGCCGTGGTCGGGTCGCGCATCACGAACCGCCAAGTTGAGCCAAGCTCCGCATAGACGTTGGCGTTCCGGCCGATGCCGTTGGCTTCCACCGACTTGATCAGAGTATCGACGCCGCGTTCGGCCTTCGCAGGATCGTACGGACCTTCCTTCTGCCCAGCCTCATAGCCCGAGTGGTAGATGATGAAATTCATGTCGGGGTAAAGCGCCGCAGCGCGGCCGACATCGGCGCATCGCCCAAATTTTTTAGGGAACCCGGCAAAGAACAGTCCCTTGTGGATGCAGATGGTGCGAACGCCGAGCTCCCTTGCACGTTCGATGAACGGTATGCCGGCGTCGGGGCTGTCAAGTTCGAAGCCCATGCCATGGGGACCCCACTGCGTGTAGCATTTCCAAGCCGCGATCGGGTATCGATCGACGGCATCCTTCATGAGCTGGAGTGGATCTATCTCGGGTGCGTTCGGAACGACCATGCTGTGAAGAAACAGCCGTTCGGCGCCTTCCATCTGGTTGACCAGAATTCGAACGCGGTTGGCTTCCTCTAGCGAAAGCGGATTGTTCTCGGGCAATTCGGGCACGAATGAGAGGACAGCGAGGTCGGTGTCGCTGTCCATGAAAACGTGTTTGATATATTTCTCGGAGGAAAAGCAGTCGATCGGATCCTCGCTGCCACAGGACCCTTGACGGTCCTGCGCGAAAATCTGCTCCCAATATTTGCCCGCGGAGCTGCGCCATGCGCCTGCCGGATCGACCATGTGGGTCTGCACGTCGAAAATGAATTCATCGCCGGCCAGCACGTCCGCCGCCGCCGCCGTCTCGAATGCGCTCTCCTTGGGCAAACGAAAAACACCGCCCGTGTTGCCAAGCGCGGCGAAGGCTTTGTTCAAGGTCAGGAACGTGGTGGCCGCGCCGCACAGCGATTGCAAGAAGGCCCTGCGTCCCAATCCGACATGCTTGGCATTTTCACCGATTTGCTGCTCTGCCTCGCTGTTGGCCCGGGCGACATGCTCAGCGAGCGGCACCGGACGAAACTCGCCGTTAGATGTCGAATCGACCTTAACCGGAAGCGGTCCTCTAAGCTCGTCCGCCATAACGCTCCACCTCTCCGCCGCTGTATGATCTCGGGGGATGATACGCACATCGATTTCCGGTCACAATCTTTGATGGGGCTGATGAGTGCACATATATTGGGACGAGGCGCCTCGCGAGCTTGAAACATAGCGCTTGGCCAGATGCGTCCGGCACCTTGAAGCCTCCGGGCATCCGATCGGCCTGCCACAAAGCCTAGCGGCCATATGCAATTTCTTAACCAGCTGTTTGATATTGATACAGCCGTAAGTTTGAAACTTACGAACTTACAAAACTTGCGGGGGAGATATCCTTTGACGTTCAACGACGCGATTGCCCAAAAGGGACCAGGCGAGGAAGCGACAAAAATTCCTTCTGTCACTTTGGGCACCAATCAGGGTGGGGACATTTCGGACAATGATCCTTGGGCCGAGTTAGAGCTACCTGATTTTCTCGATAGACGCTGCCACAAGTCGCGCGGTCGGGAAGCTTCCATAATGTCCGCTTCTGGCGCTTAGCGGACTCTTTCGCGGGCCCGCTCTACGTCCGCTCTTGAGGGCAAAGCGGACATCTTCAATCCACATCCGCTCCCGCGATGCGAAATCGCTCGTGGTCAGAGATAAAATCTGGCTGCAAGCTAAAAGATTAACAACGCTACGCCGTACCCAATGAGCAGAAGCCCAAAATAGGTGAGGGGAAAGATCCATCGGCAACGCATGTCAATGCGATCCGCAAGCGCCGTCTTCCCCTGCTTGTCTAGCTGGCCCACCACCAGGTTCATCACCACCGTCGCCACCATGGTCAGAAAACTGATGTTCAAAAGCGCGTTCATCACGGTCACATACGCAATGCGGGGCAGCATCTCGCTCATGACGACTTGATAAGCGACAGCGGCCAAGATGCCGATCAGAGAAACGCTCATCCTGTCGCCAAGCGACGATCTCTCCATCCAGAATACCGAGAACGAGAGAAGGACGATGACGATAAGCGGAAGAGTGACCAGTCGCCTGACGTAAAACGAGTGTCGTTGCACCTCGACAGTGGCGACAAACTCGGAGGCCAGACCTTGGTGTCCGGCATAGAAAGTCGGCTGCTCCCGGGTCGACGCGCCAACACCCGTGATGGTCCATTGCGGTATCGAAATCTCGTTCGCCATCGAGCCGGCGGTATCCGGATCAGCCTGTAAAACGACCTCGCCCTTGTTGAAGCCCAGAATTGCAAAAACCGCCTTCAAGGATTGGCGATCCATCGGAAACAGGCGAAAGTTGAACTCCGTCCTGGCGACCGCACTGATCTTCTCGATCAAGGTCTGGGATCCGTCCGATTGAACGCGGAGTACAACCCCGTGGCTCTCATACGGGCCGGTTCCATTCACGAGCACCACTTGCGGAAACCAGCTTGGAGAGATCTCGTTGAACTGATAGCTGCCTTGGTAAAGTTTTTCGTCGACCCCGGCCGCGATGGGATCGAAGGCTTGCCTCTTGTCGACCCATTTGAGGGTGAGAATCCCGGTGAATTGAAAGGACTCTCCCTCGTCATTTATGGCGCTGATGTCTTGCAGCTCAAAGCTGGCCCGAACGACGACCGGGCCGCCGTCTTTCGGCGGGCCGAGCAGGAAGGTTTCGCTCGTTGCCGTCGTGACCTCAGTATCGGGCCCGGTAACAGGCTGCGCGGCAGCGATCCGGATGCCGCAAATGAGCACCACAATAGCGATCAGGACAGCGGACTTAATCATGGGCCGGAACTCCGCAGGGGGCGACGAACTGGGAGCATGTGGAGTGAGAGGCGCGATGCAAGCGCGCTCGATTGAAAACCGCTGAAAACGATCGCGCCAAGAACGGGTGCTGCGCCTGAATGAAATAAAGGGTCCGAACGATCAGGTCCTCGCGACTTGACCCTCCGGCGCGGCGACCTTGATGCCGATGACGGCGATTTTATGGCTTTTGCCGTTGGCACTTAGCGGACATCGATTTCGACCCCCAGCATGTCCGTTCTTGAGGGCAAAGCGGACCTCTCTGATCCGCGCTCTAACGTCCGCTCATGACCCAAAGTGGACATCCCGCCTATCACAACAACCGGCTGACGCGGCTCTTCACGGCATCCGAAAGGATCGACGGTCATACGTGTCTCTACTTGATACGGGTCAATGCACTGGATCGACTGATATGCGAGACACGAATGCGAACCAAGTACCTCGAAATATCAGGAATTGGCTGGAGAATTCGACAATGCGTAGGATATTTGTTGGTTTTGCGTTTCTAACAATGACGACCATGGTTGCCTACGGTCAAGAGCCGCTGAAGTGCTTAAGTCTCAAACAGACTCAAAGCAGAACTTGGCATGTTCCACGTATCGTAGTCTTAAACGAATGTCGCAAATGCAGAGTTGCTGTCTATCGTTGGTGTGACGGATCCGTAAGAAGAGTCAAGATCCCCCGAGGTAGGGGGCCGCGGGCCCCTGGTATGTGGAGTTATCCTGGGTGCGTTCGTGGGATAACAGGTGGGAGAACAACCCTGATTGGGGAGGAACCCTGCAGGCCCTGACGGGATGCTCAGCGGTGACGCGATCTCGACGGGACGACCGCATTTAACTGTTACGGTCATGAAAAAAGCAATCGAAGGAACAACCGTGCAGGAAGACGCGGGAAGATCGTGCCGAAGCGATTGAAAAGCCAAGCGCACTTGTTCCGCGTCAGGACCAATCGGTGCGGTTCTATCCAGGGTTCAAGGGGGTCGCCGGCACATCCGGCGCAGGGGCTTCCCTGGTCACAATCTGGCCATCTGGGAGTTGCCAGACAACGGTATCATAGAAGACGTTTTTGTCGCCGACGACCCGCCAGCCCGATTGCCTAAGAAGGATAGTCGCCCCCTCGCAAGGAGGGGCGTGAGGATCTATGGGAGCATCTTTGTTCACGGGAGCATCCTCTTGGTGACCGGCTAGTATGTGCCCGGCCCACAAATGATCGAAACTGTATTGCCCGTCGTTTTATTGCCGTCTTGGTCAATGGCATGAGCGCATATTTTCGGCTTCTGATTTCCGCTCGACTTCAACCGACCCACAACTTCACAGATGTCGTCGCACCAAAGTTTGAATGTGTGGACGTTTGAGAATTCCTGCGACCCGCCGCTGACAGTTACCTTGGCGAGTTCATCAAGTTTATCTTTCCCGGGACCCTCATCCCAAACTTCGACGTCGTAGGTGCCTGGGGTCGTGGCAGTGCCAGTGACGGTAACTGTGACCGTAAACTTGCCGTTGGTCGGCGGACACGCAACCTTGGTCGGTTTGACCGCGACCTTTACGCCGGTCAATGTTACAGGCATCGTCTCTCTCCTCTCCGCATCATTATACTCAGTACCTCCGGAGCCACGTCGCGGCGTTGATGCAAATCAATAACCTCATCACGAGTCGAAAGCGCGTATCGGGGCCTTCTCTCCTTGCGTGGAGGCGCGTGGCACACTGCTATAGATGCGGCGCTCATGCCGCGCCGGTCGGACAGCGCGTACAGTTCGATGACGAGACCTGGACCGCCATAGACGGTCAAGCGATCATCGGCAAAGTATCGGCCTTTTTGCGCTTCGAAAGACAGCGCCCTAGGCGCACGATTGTGGTCACGGATATTGGCCGCGCGGCCTACCGCGCCTGCTGCCATTTCTGAATCACATCGAGCCACACGAAACTCAACGTGTTGAGCGTGACGTTCTCGCGGATCGCGACGAGGCCGACGAGGAGTTCGAGGCTGATCGCGATGACCAGGATGAGCCAGACCGGGAGACGCGCCGCCATGACATAGCCGAGCAATACAGCAAGAATGTCACTCACCGAATTAACGACGCTGTCGCCGTAATAATCCAGGGAGATCATCATCTCCCGGTAACGATTGATCACGAACTCGGTGTTCTCGATCACCTCCCAAGACGCCCCGAGGGCAAGCGCTAAAATCAGCCGCATGGCAGGAGACAGAAGCACAATGCGCGAAAGAAGCCAGAACATCCAGTAGAGCAGAAAGCCGTGAATAAGGTGGGAGGGGGTGTACCAATCGATCAGGTGCTGGGAGTTCTCTGAACTGACGTCGAAATGCAAGAGCTTCACCACACCGTTGCAAATGAGGACATGGCCCATCGAAAAGAGCGCAATCCCCGCGGTAGCAATGATGGCGGCGGCAAGAAGCCCGGTCCTGGCAGGAGTGAGGTTCATGCCCGAGTATTAAGACCTAAGATTCGCGCGTTCGTCACCCTCGACCTTCCTCCCCTTAAGGGTGCAGCGAAAAAACTGTACACTGGTTAGAGGAATTGTCCGTTCAGCGATCCGCTGCGGGGAGCGGCATTGTGCAGTCAGCCTTCGAAGGGAACGCCGCGCGGCGGGGACTGTTCATCGCCGCGCTGATCGTCGCCGGCGAGTCCGC
>CAZUKP010000135.1:0-6134 GCA_964620915.1 uncultured Hyphomicrobium sp.
CCTGGGCTCGCCGGTCACCACCATCTCGCAGAGAAGCACGCGGCCACGGGGCGGAAGCTTCTCGCGCACAAGGTCGAGGATGGTGCGGCAATGTTGGTCGCTCCAATCGTGAATGATGTACTTCATCAGATAAGCGTCGCACCCGTCCGGCACGCGCTCGAAGAAGTTCCCGGCTTCAAGCGCGACGCGATCCGCGCAACCGGCAAACTGCCCTTCCGGCACCGACGCTATCACTTCGGGCCGGTCGAACAGTACACCTTGCGTCTCAGGATTGGCGCGCAGAATCGAAGCGAGCAGCTCCCCATGACCGCCGCCGACATCGGCAAGGCGTTCAATACCGGAGAAGTCATAAGCTTTGACGATCGCCCGTGCCGCCGCCGCGCTCGAGGCGGTCATGGCGTTCTGAAAACTTTCGCACTGCTTGGGCCGCTCGGCGAGCACTTCCCAGATGGGTTTGCCATAGGCCTCGCTCACGCCGTCGGTTCCGGTGCTGATACAAGTGGCAATGTGCTCGTAGGCGCGGGTCGAAAACTCCTCACCAAACATGATGGCATTGGCCCGGACGGATCCCGGTACGCCGGTCTTGAGCAGCTCGCCCATCGAGGTCAACGCGAATTGGCGCGGCGGGTCTTCACGGAAGACGCCGAACCCCGCCAACATTCGCATAACCCGATAGAGCGAGGGCGCGTGCGCCCCGGCTTTTTCCGCAATCTCCTCGATTGGCCGGGGTTCGCCGTCCATATGATCGGCGACACCGAGTCGCGCCACCCCGGAAAGCGAATAGGTGATGTGCTTGCCAAACAGGAGCTGCGACATCGCCATTGCTGGCGAAAGGTTTGACTGCTTATGCGATCGTTGCTTGGTTTGTTTGCGTCGCGACGTGAAGAATTTCATGATCGAGTGGGATTTCAGGTTGGCGTGAGGGCCGTGGCTTTTTATGCTCTGCAGTTTCAATTTTCAAGCACGTCGGGGTCGATCTTCAGCGTCTCGATCCACGTCTTCGGAAGACAATTTGGCACCGACTCGACCGCTGATAAAATCTGGGCCAGAAAGACGTAATTCCCACCAGCCCTATGTCTTCGAAATTAAAGGGGGACTTTTGTGAAAGTCGTATGTGTCGGCGCCGGACCAGCCGGATTATACCTGTCGATCCTTCTGAAGTTGCGCGATAAGGACTGCGACATATCGATCTATGAGCGCAACGCGGCGGGTTGGACCGAAGGGTGGGGAATCATATCCGGAGGAAACAGCCTGGTTCGGCAGCTGCGCGTCCATGATCCGGTCAGCGCATCGACGATCCTTGCACATTCCACCAAATGGATTGGCCAAGCCTTATATCTGCAAGGTAGGACAAGCCTATACCGGCCAAGCTTCGGCTACAGCATTGATCGCCACCGGTTCGTGGAGATTCTTTCTGCTCGCGCCGCCGAACTCGGAGTCAAGCTCCACTATCAGAGCGAAGTTGCGAACCTTGACCGGTTCGCCGATGCGGACTTGATCGTCGCTTCCGACGGAGCCGGCAGCATGATCCGAGACGAGGCCCGGAACGCATTTGGGACGAAGATCCGGCACGGCCGGAACAAATATCTCTGGCTCGGAACCACCAAGGTTCTAGACCACTTCACATTCGCAATAGAGAAGACGGATGCCGGCTGGATCTGGTTTCATGGATATCCTCATGGCGAGGACATGAGCACATGCGTCATGGAGTGCTCGCCTGAGACCTGGTCTCGCCTGGGATTCGACGAGATGGACACGGAAGCTTCGGTACGCGTGCTGGAGGGCGTCTTCGCGGGCGTGCTGGAGGGTGGAGACCTTGTGTGCGGCGCTTCAACCTGGCGCAACTTCAGGACGATCACCAACCGGACATGGCATCAGGGCAAGGTGGTGCTGGCGGGTGACGCCGCGCATACCACGCATTTTTCACTGGGATCGGGAACGAGACTTGCGATCGAGGACGCCATTTCTCTCGCCAAGACCTTGTTCTCGCCCGTCCTGGAGCAGGCTCTTACGGCTTATGAAAAGGAGCGAATGCGCGAGCTTCGCAGATTTCAGCGAAACTCCTGGTTCAGCGCCCTTTGGTTCGAGAATATCGAGCGCTACCTTGGCTTGTCTGACCGCGAGCTCTTCATGCTGCTCCGCGACCGGCGCTCTCCGCTCATGGCTCGAGTTCCACCCCGCGTGTACTTCTGGCTCCAAGGCATCGCGGCAAGCATCCGATCCTAAAATTCGCCAAGCGATTCCGCTCCCAACCCCGCGTAGCGAAAAATTTGCTCTAAGGAACAGCGCTTGATGTTATTCTCATTCGGCACTTGGGTGAGGGCACGCGTCCATACTGTATTTGGGTTTGCCAAATGGAATCGATTCTCGGACGCATTCATCGCAAGATTTACGAAAACAAGCTAAGTCGTAAAATCCACGGTGCATTCCGGCGGTCTATCGACGGCCGCTTCGATCGCCAATACGGGGTCGATACCGCCGGCAGGATTCCGGTCAAGCATTTGCGTTCCCGCTACACCTTGCCTGAGAGTAGTTGGGGCTATATGGCAACGCCGCCGGGCGAATTCGATCGCCTTATTCATGCTCTCCCCATCCAGACTCGTGACTATCATTTCATCGACATCGGCTCAGGAAAGGCGCGCACGACCTTTATGGCTGCGATGTACGATTTTCGCTCAGTGACCGGTATTGAAGTCTCCCGGGCCCTGTACGACGTGTCGCTGCGCAATGCCATGATCATGCGGGAGCACGGGGTCATGAAGTGCGAACCCGAACTGCTCAATATGGACGCCCTTGAATACGACCTCCCCAAGGGGCCTCTGCTGCTCTACGCGTACAATCCGTTTAAGCGAAAAGCGATGGAACGCTTCGCCGGGCAAGTCGCCGAGGCTTACGCGACTTCGCCTCGACATATTGTCCTCGCCTGCCGGATACCCGACCGTTACGCCGTGGGTGTCCGCGTTCTCGAGGACCACCCCATGTTTAAGGAGATCGTACTGAGCGCCTCTTTGCCGAAATACATCCGCGTTTTCGAAATCGCCGAAACCCCGTCACGCCATGATGCCTGATTGCCGACGCAAATGAGGCCCACCGCCATCATCCCCAAAGCTCCGGCGGCGGCGGGAAAATCATTCCCGACTCATATTTCACGCCAGGATCACGGTCGCGCGCCAGCACCAAAGGCGCATCGAGGTCGACCCAATCGGCATTTTGCGCCACGAGCATCGCGGGCGCCATCGAGAGCGAAGTTGCAAGCATGCAGCCCACCATGATCTTGAGATTCAGTGCACGGGCACTCTCAGCCAGGAGCAAGGCTTCCGAAAGCCCACCTGTCTTGTCGAGCTTGATATTTATCGCGTCATAGCGCCCGACATTGCGTTCCAGCGACGCACGATCGTGGATCGATTCGTCGGCACAAACCGGCACCGGCCGCTCGATGCGCTTAAGCACGTCGTCGCTGCCCGCAGGCAAAGGTTGCTCGATGAGCTCGACACCGACGGACGCGGCCGCATCGAGAAGTGATTCCAGATCCTCCGGCCGCCAGGCCTCGTTCGCGTCGGCGATGAGGCGGGCGTGAGGCGCCGCCTCGCGAACTGCCTTAAGGCGCTCCCGGTCGTCCGCGCGGCCGAGCTTCAGCTTGAGCAAGGGGTAGGCCGCACTCGCCGATTGCGCCTCTAGCGCCATTTTCTCCGGCGGACCGAGCGAGATCGTAAATGCTGTGGGTACAGGTTTGAGCGGCTTAAGTCCTGCCAGCGCCGCAACGCTTTGACCTTGCCTCTTCGCTTCCAGGTCCCAAAAGGCACAATCCAGGGCGTTGCGCGCAGCGCCGGCAGGCAGGATCTCAGGGAGTTGTTCCCGGCCCAAACCCCGGCCAATCGATACCGCGCAGTTTTCCAGCGCAGTGGCGACCCCTTCGACACTTTCGCCATAGCGTCGAAAGGGCACGCATTCCCCACGTCCGCTATGGGCGCCACCGCTGAGCGTCGCAACGACAACCCTTGCGTTCCGCTTAGAGCCTTGTGACGTGGTAGGGCGCCCCCGCATCGGAAAGCGTTCCACCCTCACGTCGAGACTCAGGGGAGCGCTTGGAGTTGGCATTGCCCTTCCCTCGGCATTGGTCAGAACGTTTTCATTTCGCGGTGCGAACGGCCAGAGCGGAGTTTAGTGACTGGCCGCCGGGGCATGGTCTCTGTTTTCCAGGGAGCGCGCGCGCTTGAGATAGATGTCGGCCTCGGGACGGCCGGCCTGGTTCAGAAGTTCGTAAGCAGTCGCTTGCTCTTCGGCCCGGTAAGGGAAGGCTTCGGCAAGGGACATGGCGACTTTGGCGGCTTCCGCAACATTGCCCTCGCTACGGTAGTAGTCAAGCAATAGGCGCATGGCCCTGGACCATCCTATGTGCCGCCGGTAGTAGGCCGCAGCAATTTTTTCCGGCGCACTACGCGCGGTGGGGCGTCGGACTCTCGTCCGCTTTTTTTGAAATGGCCAATCCGACTTCAGGTTCTGAACGCGCCAGTCGCCAAAAAGGCGGTCCACTTCAGTGGCTGGTACTGTTTCCCACGCCTGTTGCCGCGATATTGGATGGCTCCAAGGACCGATCATTCCGAGTTCACGAAAAGCATCGTAGTACGCATCAGCAATTATGAAATAGCCGCGCGTATTGGGATGGAGGTGCTCCAGCATCAGATCGTTGCCTATGATGCCGTCGCGGGCTTCTTCGGCCAGGGCCTTGTGAACATCAACCAAATGAGCTCCATGCTCGGAGGCCGCCTCGCGGATGACTTTGTTGATGGCCTCAGGGGCACGGAAACGTAGCTGGTCACGGTCTTTGGCTGCCACGTAGGCTTCCCGCGCTTCAGCGAAGCGGCCCAGAGCGTCCAATGCCTGGCCGCGGCCGTAATGGGCCCCAGCGTCGATGTCATCGACTGCGACTGCTTTGTCGAACTCGGCAAGAGCGTCGCCGGCTCGGCCTGATTCCAAAAGCTTTTGGCCGGCGTCGAGATGATGCTGCAATTCCGCCGCGTCAGTCTCCGGAGCATGGCCGGTCGTGAAAGGCGGCAGGTCGCGTTCATTCGACGCCACAGTTCCAATCAGGACCGGAATGCCCGCACGCTGGTAGCGGCTCAGGATCGTGTTCAGATTGGCCCGGTATTGTTCGATGCCGAGTTGATAAAGGTCTGAACCAAAGGGAATTTCCTGATCACGAACGCCCTTGGCCATCAGGGTATGGCCCTTGCCGTGCGATTTCTCGGAATCGGATTTCAACCAGGCGACGGACCGCTGTAGGAGCTGAAACAACCGGAGATCTCTAAGCCACAGGAACGCTCGAACCACGAAGCGGTTGCGCCCCGCCGAGTACGCCGATCCGACTCCTAGAATTCCTACATATTCATTGTGTCCGGCATAGATCACAACTGCATCGGGGTCTTGCGCGATGATCTCGTCGGTGAAGTCCAGCAATGTATATGAGCTGACCGCCGACATCGCCGTCGAGATCACTTCGATCTTCCGGTCTGGGAAGGTGCTTTGCAGTCGCTGCTGAAGCATGCCCGATAGTGAGGCGGCGTAGTCGTAAGGAAACCCCTCCGCACTCGATCCGCCTTGCACAAAAATACGGAAGGTGTCGGGTGCCTTTTGCCGCGGGAAAGGGACGGGCCGAATCCGCACGACACTGGGCGTCCGCGATTCATCAACCATAAAGCGGCGTGCGACCCGCCGGTTCGCCCGCAGATAATCGGGGGCCTCTCTGACTTCAATGAACAGCGGGTAGGAGTTCCCAAAGCCGGAAAGTCGCAAGCCCCCTTCAATGAGAGCCAGGATTAAGAAGGGTAGCAAGATGGTCAGCAGCATGAAGATGCGCCGCCGCCGGGCCGAGATTTGTTCCGCCACCGCTATAGATCCCACAATCTGAGTCGGAGCATCGATATCGACCGAGACCCTCAGGTGCCGGTTTCAGTCCAGTTCGAAGTTGAATTCGTAATTTTGTATGAGCTCAGGGTCCTGCTCATCCTTTCGCAAGATGCAGTTGCCCGCCACGAGGGTCTCCATTTCCGTCCCCATGAAGCAGCGGAAGGCATCTTCAGGCGTGCACACGATCGGCTCGCCGCGTACGTTAAAGCTGGTATTGACCAACACCG
>CAZUKP010000136.1:0-6095 GCA_964620915.1 uncultured Hyphomicrobium sp.
CAGCGGAATCATAATCCGCGTGTCGGGGGTTCGAGTCCCTCCTCCGCTACCAATGATTTCCTTTGAAAATTCCATATTTTGCCGCCGCCGAGGCGGGCGGTGCATATCGCCCCGACAAACGCGTCTGCACAAAATCGCAACATAATTTCACCGAAAGCTCCTGAAGCGCAGCGCCGGGGCTGCAAATCGCGCTGTCATGCTGCGGCTCATGACACGGGGGAAAGCACGCATTGGCAGGTGGCCGCTGGCGCACGTGATCCTTGCTTTTGCAGCAGCCATTCTGTCTTTCAATCCGGTCGAGTGGCTCATCGAGACCTGGGTCGAGCCGGCCTATGAGTCGAAGAGTCTCTACGTCATTGCCGGTGTCGCTGCGCTGTTGCTGTGGGGTTTCACCTGCAAGTCCGCAGGCCCCGACATATCCCGCAAGCCGCTCGCCCCGGCACGCTTCGCACCGGCGGCGCTCGTTCGGCTGATCGGACAAGAGCTCGCGGTCAACATGATCGGTGCGCTGGCACTCGTGATCGATGTTTATGCGCTCGGCGTCTACGTCATCTCACGCGGGCTCTCCGGTAATGTTCGCAGTCGCGGCGTCAGAGTCTTGCTGGCCGGCACGGACGTTCTGGCCGATTTGCCGTGTTCCGGTGCGCACACGCTGCTGCTGGTATTGCTGCTGGGCTTCTGCCTGCTCGGCCTGTTCCGGCGGCACAAGCAAGAGATATTACCTTCAACGCGCAGTTCCGCCGATCCGGCTTTTCAACCGGGGTCGGCGCTGCCATAACACGGGGCAAAGACTCCCAGGCGGGAGTCCTCACGGGGGAAGGGATGCAGAGGACCATCCTGATCGTCGACGATGATCCGCATATTCTGGAAGTGATCGAATTTGCGCTTCAGAAGGCCGGGATGTCGACGGCGCGCGCCAAAGACGGTGCGGAGGCCTTGAAGCATTTTCAGAGCCGTAGCTTCGATCTCATCGTCTTGGATATCTCGATGCCGGAAATGGATGGGCTGGAGGTCTGCCAGCAGATTCGGACGACTTCGGAAATCCCCATCCTCTTCTTGTCGTCGCGCGACGACGAGATCGACCGAATTTTGGGCCTAGAAATCGGTGGCGACGACTATGTCACCAAGCCTTTCAGTCCGCGGGAACTGGTCGCCCGTATCAAAGTCATCTTGAAGCGTCGTGCTGCGGTGCCGGCGAGCACGGTGAAGGACAAAAGGCTAAGCTATGGCGGCGTGTCTTTGGATCCCGGTCAGCATAAAGTAACCTGGCAGGGCCACGAGGTGTTGCTGACGGCCACCGAGTTCTCGATCCTCAAAGAGTTTCTGGCGCACCCGCAGCGCGTGCTCAATCGCGACAATATCATCGAGAAAACATACGGCTTCAATTTCCATATTTCCGATCGTACGATCGATAGCCACATCCGCCACATCCGCGCAAAGTTTCAGGAACTCGGGTGTGAACAACTGATCGAAACGGTGCATGGCGTTGGCTACCGGCTTGCCAACTGTAAGTGACACATGATCGCCGAATGGTCTCGCAAGCTGAGGGCGTTCCTGACACGCATCAAACTGCTGCCACTCGGCATCAGCACGATTCTGCTGATCGTGAATCTCATGGTCTTGGCCTTGCCGCTCGGCGGTATCGTGTTCTTTCGCCTCTATGAAAATCAGCTGGTGCGGGAGACGGAAGCGGAGCTGATCGCTCAATCGGCCTTCGTCGCCGAAATCTACAAGCGGGAAATACAGAACCAATCGTCGGGCCAAGGCGGCTTGGAGGATTTCGGTCTGGGGCTGGAGAAATCCCGGCCCAAATCCGTCTATAAGTACTACACGCCGCAAAAGACCGAACTCGATCTCGCAACGGATACGATGTTGCCGCCTCGTCCTGATGGGGTTGTCCCGGACGTAGCTGCGGACGACATCTCACAGCGCGCGGGTCGTGTGATGGATCCGATGTTGCACAGCGCTCAGAAAACGACGCTGGCCGGCATGCGTGTTCTGGATCAAAACGGCATTGTGGTATCCGGCGGCGGCGAGACCGGCTTGTCCTTTGCCCATATCCCTGAAGTTCGCACGGCGATGACTGGCCACTATGCCAGTGTCATTCGTGAACGTGTGTCCGATAACCCGGTCCCCAATCTCAGAACGATTAGCCGCGGAACCGGTATCCGTATTTTCACTGCCTATCCGATTGTCGTAGGCGATCGCTTGTGGGGCGTGGCCTATCTGTCGCGTACGCCGGAAAGCGTCCTCAAATACATGTATGACGATAGAGCCAAGCTCATCCTCGCGGTCGTTAGCGTTGTGCTTCTGACACTTTTGATCGCATTGTTGACGTCGTGGACGATCGCTAGACCAATTTATCGCTTGGTCGATCGCACGCGGTCAATAGCAGCGGGTGACAGATCGACGTTGTCGCAGCCCGACATAGGCGGCACCAAGGAGATCGCCCTGTTGTCGGACAGCTTCACCAATATGGCCACCGCGCTCGAGGCGCGTTCCGATTACATCAAGCAGTTCGCCACTCATGTGTCGCATGAGTTCAAGACACCGCTGGCCTCTATCAGGGGGGCGGCCGAGCTGCTGGCCGAGCATATGAGTGACATGTCGGAAGCAGAGCGCCAGCGCTTCATCCACAATATCGTTTCGGACGCCGAGCGCATGAAGCGATTGGTCAGCCAGCTCCTGCAATTGGCAAGGGCGGATGACCCGGCATCGACGGTTGGGCGCACCGAACTAGTCAAGTTTTTCACGGAGCTTTGCACGGCGGAGTCGCAAGACCATATCGAGCTGAATTTGGAAAAGATGGTCGTGGCCCCTGTGTGGATCGCAATGTCTGAAGAGGCGTTGCACATGATCGTGTCCAACTTGATAAAGAACGCGCAGCAACATCAGGCAACGCAGGTGCGCATCGGGCTCCGGCAAGAGGGAAGGGTGGTCAAGATATCGATCTGCGACAATGGCGAAGGCATATCGCCGGCCAATCGTGAGAAGATCTTCGAGCCTTTTTTCACCACACGCCGGGATGAGGGCGGGACCGGGCTCGGGTTAGGCATCGTCCAGTCGATATTGCAAAATCATGACGGCTCTATTCGCTTGGAGTCCACATCGGGCGCCACGTGCTTTGTGATTTCGCTGCCAATTTTGGAGCGGCCGTCCGAAAGTCGCACTGCAGGCGTTTAGTTGGAAATAGTCGCCTGTTTCTTTTAGAATAGGTCTCTATTTCTCAATTCGTCATTATGCGATGAAAATTGCGATCATAACCGCTTATTGCCGGGAGCCGGCGTCGATACTTGAACGGTGCCGTAAAAGCGTCCTCGACCAAGTCATAAACGGCGGACACGAAATTCACCAGATCATGATCGCGGACGGACATCCGCAGGCCATGGTCGATGGATGGGACGTCACACACATCCCCATTCCTCCTCAGCGTGATTGCGGCGACACACCTCGCATGATTGGCGCGATGCTCGCCGTGTCGGCGGGCTATGACGCCTTTTCATTCCTTGATGCCGATAACTGGCTCGAACCTACGTTTATCGATGAGATGACGAAGGAGCTCGTTCGCTCCAACTCCGATATTGTGACCTGTGCTCGCTGGCTATGGCGCACCGATCAAACGCGGATGGGGATAGATGATGAGAGCGATGGGGTCACCTTTAACGATACCAACTGCAATTTGTTTCGAATCGGTGCAAGTTTCGTTCTTAACGCGATTGCCTTTAAGAAGGACCGCCATCTTAGCCTGATAGGGGATCAGGTGCTCTGGAAAGAGATTCGGAAGAGCGGCCTTAAGGTGGGGCGTGTCTCGACTCCCTTGGTGAACTACGTAACCAATTACGGCTGGCATTATTGGCGCCACAATGAGACGCCGCCCCCCGGTGCCAAGCGCGTGGTCTTCGATCTTGGCGACGGCCGCCCCTATCAATGTCGTGAAAAGGACATTGAGAAACGTCCCGACGGGACCGAGTACTGTCCCCCGGAACGTCTCATGGGACCCGATGGCTCGAGACCTCACGCACGAAAATCGTCCTGACTGCAATTTTCTTAAGGTTCTGATTCATGCTCGAGGGTCTCCAAAATATCATCGGTACAGAGGATCCGTCGCTCGGCGGCAATATCAACCACGGCGATCCGTTCGCGTTTGCACCCCCGGTCTGGGACTATCTGATGGATCGTTTCGCTGTTGCTTCGATTCTCGACGTCGGGAGTGGGCAAGGACATTGCGCCGCCTACTGCGCCCGCAAGGGCCGTTATGTGATTGCCATTGAAGGGCTTGAGGCGAATGTGGCCAGCTCCGTTCATCCGACCGTGCTGCATGATTTGCGCAAAGGGCCGTTTGCCGCCCGCGTAGACCTCGTTCATTGCCAGGAAGTCGTCGAGCATATCGAGGAGTCTCACATCGATTCACTCATAGCGACGCTCGCCAATGGCAAGATTATTGCTATGACCCATGCGCTGCCGGATCAGCCCGGTCATCACCATGTCAATTGCAAGCCGTCGGAATACTGGATCGAGCAGTTGTCGAAAGCCGGATATTCGTTATTCGCGGACGACACGGAACGTATCCGCGCCCTGGCCAAGCAATGCGGTGCAATCTATTTTGCTGCGAGCGGGCTGGTATTTGGACGGCTTGGCATTTGAAATTCCGAAGGCGTACCCCATGAAAGTCCGCTAGACGCAAATAGCCGTGAACAGAGTTCAGACACGATGACCCAAGTAAGTGCTCGTACAAAGACAATCGTTTTCGGGGTGCTCGGACTCGTGGTGTTTACGGTGCCTGTCCTGTATACGCTCTCGCAACGATCCGAGACTAGTAAAGACAGCGGTGCGGGGCCGGCGCCGGCAACATGGTCCGAACAAAAACTTCTCCGCGGGCCGGTCACGCTCAGCGACGAACAGATTATGTCATTGACCGAGCCATATATGGCTGCGCTTTTCCAAGCCCGCCAGACTGGAAACTATGAACCGCTTTATTCGCTCGGAGCCCCTGATTTTCAGCAGAAAAATTCTCCGGACAAGCTGCAGCAAATCTTCTCCAATTTCTGGGAACAAAACGCCGGATTATCGCCAAACGCGCAAAGCATGCCGAGGCAGAGTAGCAAGCCATATTTCGATGAGAAAGGAATGCTGCATCTTACCGGATATTATCCGACCGAACCTCTGCAGCTCCACTACGATCTCGCGCTGCAATCCGTCGATGGCGTGTGGCGCCTGTTCGGCATCTCGGTGAAAACCGTCCCGGTCTCTTAAGCGGCGGTGTGGCGCGGCGGCGCGTTCGAGTATCTTTTCGTCTGGTGCCGCGCCAGGCGACAAATTCGCGGGGTCATGGCCAGGTAACATGGAAAAGAAGTCCGTTCGCACGAAAGATGGCGTCAGGCTGAGCTATCTTGAAGGCGGGGACGGGCGGCCCCTTATCATGCTGCCCGGCTGGTCGCAGGGCGCCGCAATCTTTAAAGGCCAGTTCGAGGATTTTTGTCAGATCGGCCGTGTCATTGCGCTCGACCATCGCGGTCACGGCGACTCCGAAAAACCCGATCATGGCTACAAGGTCGAGCGCCTTGCCAAGGACCTGTTTGAGGTCATCGAAGCGCTACGACTTGAGGGCCCGGACCTTGTGGCGCACTCGATGGGCGCGGCCGTCGCCTGGTCCTACCTTTTGCTGTTCGAACGAGAAAAACCTTTGCGGCGCCTCGTTCTTATTGACGAACCGCGCGCGCTTCTCGCCAGGCCGGATTGGCCAGAGCTGGAACGGGAACGGGCCGGCGCCATCGTCCCCTCTCTCGAAAAACTCGCGGACTACGTTGCCACGATACGCAAGTCGAACAGTCCCGAGGCGGTTGCCGCGATGCTTCGCCCGATGTTCACCGGCGCAATCGGCGAGAATGATCTCCTCGACATCGCGCGCGAAAACCTGAAATTTCCACGCAATCACGCCGCCGACCTGCTCGCTGATAACGTCATCCAGGACTGGCGAACCGTCATTGAGCGCATTCGAATTCCGACGCTCGTATTCGGCGGTGCGGCGAGCGTTCATCCTCCGGCTTCGCAAAAGTGGATTGCCGACACGATCCCCAATGGGCAATTCGAACTCA
>CAZUKP010000137.1:0-5996 GCA_964620915.1 uncultured Hyphomicrobium sp.
GACAATCGGCTTGTAAGTGCGGAGAGCCTGACAGAGCACGCGCGAAAAGGGGGAGTCGGTGATTACGATATCCACGTCGTCAATGAGCTCTTCAAATCTCTTGTCAGGAACATCGGCGACCGTGCTCAATGGATGCGGCTTGTGCTCGAACACGCCTTCAGGATGCGGGCGACAGATTAGGTCTATGGGCAGCATTTTTAACATTTCGACAAGACGAAGGGTCCAATCGACATACACCGCCGCCGGGAGCGGTGGCGGTAACGTCCGCCAAAGGCCCCTTACCTTACCACTAGTGTAAAGTACTTTTGGTCGAGATCGCTTGATGCCGTTCGACCTCTTTCGTTTCCCCATTGTTTTGCCTGCCAATGGCAGGAGACTTTCAAACTGCGGGATTGCCCCGCAGGAGATCAACTCACCCACAGGCTCGTGTCGCCATCGCCGGGCACAGTCCTCAGAAGCCAAGACAAAATGAGTTGACACCATCGCCTCGACGAACACTGCCTGCTCGATGAACCGATTTAGAACGTCATTATAACCATGGTCGAAGCGACGCACGGTTCCCCCGCGACGAATGATTTCGAGGCCAACTATTCGCGATGGCCAATAGCCACCTGTACCCGTCCAAATTTCTTGCGGTAGGGTTCTCACCCTCCGGAGCGCCTTCATTTGACTCGACACTTTCTGCAGGATCGGCAACAAGCGGGCCGCCATGAGATCGAGCAAGCGCTGCCTAATTGTGTCGGCAATCTTTTGGCCCTCCAACGTTGTGGAGAGGAGATCGCGCAAGGCGTCTGGCTCGTAAATGGCAGGTCTTTCTTCGCAGGATGTTCCGAGCATTTCCGCATAGTAACGTTCGACATTGTCGTAGCGAATTCGTCGCTGGCTCGCCCGTGCAGTAAGAACAAGTCCCGGATTGCGATTGAAGGCAACTACCTCCGGATTCGCTAACGTCGCGGGCAATTGCAGGATGGGAGTCCACTGAGCGGTCCATACGATTTGCCGCGCCAATGGGCGCCGGCAGCTACCAATTTTAATGAGCTTGTTGATGTCCAGAGCGCCAGGATTTGATCGGGATCGGCCCCTGAGATAGAGGACCTCCGGAAGATCGCTGGAGAACGGGGTATCCCCGAAGCCATCCAGCGCGTTGGCGGCCTCAACCACGGCAATCGACCACGGAGCGAAGAGGCGCAAGGCTGCTACATAGGCCTGCCTTTGTTCCTCGAGCTCCAGTTGAGTGACCGCCTTCATAAGCCTGCGCACAAAGTCCAGTGTCGCGTCGCGAGCAGCGCGGTAGGACACGGGCCAAAGGAGCTTGTTTCGCCACGCGGGATCACGTGCAATCGCGGCATAGTCGTGGGGAAATATGATCATCAAAATCAGTCGTTCCTTGCGGGACGGCGGTCCCATTCCATTGCGAGTGAGATCACTCGTTCGATCCGGGCGCGCTCCGGCTGAGGTCCGAGTCGCAGCATGATCCATTCCGTACGTTTGACATCGGATTGATCATCGATAGCAAGATTGAGTTGCCGCCAGCCAGGCTTCGCCGAGCGGCAATCGGCAATGCGAAAGCCTTTTGGGTTTGCGTAAATGTAACGTGTGATATGCTCGCGGTCCTGCCTATCTGCGCTTTGTTCTAGGACGCGCCGCAATGCGCGCGTGGCTACGACCTCTGTGGTGGCGCCTGAAGGATAGGTCTTCTCAACCATGTTTGAGGCCAGATCGAGGTCGTCTTGTTCAGCCATTCCGATCAGTTCGTCGATAAGTTCCCAAGGAAGGAACGGCCGATCTCCGCAGATGCGGGCAAAGTACTGAAAGCCATGAGTTTCGCAGCACCCGAGCGCCCGCGCAGCAACATCATCAAGACTGCCTCTAAACACGGCGACTCCCTCTGCGCGTGCAAAGCTCTCGATCGCATCATCCGCGGCTTCAGTCGATGTTGCCACCACGATTTGGTGGCTGCTTCCCACGCGTCGGGCCCGATCAATAATCCGGCCGAGCAGAGGTCTGCCAGCAATCGGCAAGAGTGTCTTGCCCGGCAAGCGAGACGATCGCATTCTCGCGAATATGATCAACCCGGTGATAGGCGACATCGTCAGGATGTCAAATCTTCGCGATTGATTGGAGCCAAACGTTCTATCCTATGCACGGCACGCTGTCCCAGCACTTGATAGAACTGCGAGGCGCAAAGTCCCTTCCGCGGACGCAGCGCCACCACATTTTCCTCGGTCAAAACTTCACCCGCCTCAATGCGCCTTCCGGCATGCAGGCCCCGCCGAAATGAAATTTCGTGCTCGGCGTCAGCTTCGGCTCGAGTGAGGGTCTTCTCTGCACTACCAAGCAGACTCTCGTAGTGGCGTAGGCTTGCCAGCAAGTTTTGGACTTCATCTTTCGTCAATGATATCTCATGATCACGAAAGATTTTTCCTTCGCGTGTATCGGTGAAATGCTTCTCAAGGATCCTCGCACCAAGAGCATAAGCAAGCGCGATTGCATCCGTTCCGGCAGTGTGATCCGAATAACCTACCTCTAATTCGAAGCTATCGCGAAGTGTGGCAATAACCCGCAAATTGGCTGCGTCGGGAGGGGTGGGATAGGTTGACGTGCATTGCAAGAGAGCAATTTTTTTGTCGGTCCTGTAGCTCGCGTCTTGGGACTCGATGAAATCGAGCGCACTGCGGATTTCGTCAATGTTGGCGAGGCCGGTGGACAGTATTATTGGTTTGCCTGTCGCCGCAAGCGCCTTAAGCATGGGGTAGCAAGTGAGATCACCGGAGCCAACCTTGTGGATCTCAACGTATGGATTGATCCAGGCCAGCATCTCCGTATCCCAGACAGACGCCATATAACACCGGCCAGCGGCGCGCACGCGTTCCGCAAGAGCGATATGTTGGTCGCGGCTGAGCTCAAAGGTCTTGAAATGCGCGTTCCGCGCGGAGCTCGAGACGCTACTGACGAGCTGGTCGCCACGATAGAGCTGGAATTTGATCGCATCGGCACCTGACTCGATCGCCAAGTCGCATAGTTTAAGCGCGTAGTCGTAGCTGCCCTCGTGGTTGCCACCGATTTCTGCGATGAAGAAGGCAGCATTCCAACGTGATTTGAAATAATCGCTCACGTCGTCCATTCGATCTCTGGCGTGGAATCGGGTTTTCGGGCCTCTTGTGGGAAATTCCTATCCGTCTGCCGCACACAAGAGGCGTGCGCCTCGGCGAGCTCCCAGGTCCAATTCGAATTGATCTTGTGCGCCGCCCGTTCGTCGACCTCAAGATGGCCAATCCTCATATCCTTATCGGTATCGCGATAGAAGTGGCCGCGCCTGATGACGAGGATATCGCCCGCCTGCCGATAGACTTCGTGGCTTTCCTTGCGTAACAGCTCCGAACCGCTGAGCGGCACCATTCCTTCCCCCTGATGACAATAGAGATGGCGGCCGAGATGCCGCACGCTCATCACACGACTGCAGTTGAAGACGTCAAGTACATCGATTGCTGCATCGATATAGTCTGCGCCACGGAAAGGCGACTCGACATAGAGAAGCGTAATCGCATCGAAGACGCGCCAGTCATTTGGCAGCTCGTCAAACAGCGCGGTGAGCGTTGTGTCGAGTGGTTTGTTCGGTAGTGCAAGCTCCCAATCGCGATTGAAGAAGCTCACACGTTCGCCGTAGACGGACCTGATGTGCTTTGCAACCTCGGCATCAGGGCTCGTCACTATCACGCGCGAAATCCGCTGGGCGTCTAAAGCGGCATCGATCGTCCATTCTAACACTGGCTTTCCGGCAAGAGGTCTCAACGCAATCGACCTTGGATCGATGGCGGACCCGCGAATAGGAACTATGGCAAGGCTTTTAAGTTTTGGTCCATTTCCGGAGCTCGCCCGCTCTAGGATTTGCGAGCGCGTCGCAAGAATCTGCTGCTCATTGTCGCTGAGGCTTCTGCCGTGCTTGCGATAGTAGAATAGCGGCAAGTTTAAATTGGCAACACCATAACGGCGGATGAAGCGCACCCACAGGTCCCAGCCATCTTGGCAGTGGTAGGATTCGTCATAGCCGCTCAGGGCTTCCAAACACTCCCGTCTGATCATAGTGCATGCACCATGCGCAGGTTGGTCGAGCAGTGCGACTTGGTCGAAATCATGACGCTGCATGATCTCGAGCACCTTCCCCTCCGCATCAATCAGGAAATAGTCCGGAAAAACAAGTCCGACATCGCTGCGACGGTCGAGCATTCCGGCGAGTAGCTCAAGCGCATTGTGGTGCAGGTAATCGTCAGCATCCAGCCGCAAGATATATCGGCCTCTGGCATGCCGAAGGGCGAGATTGTTGGTCCGGCCCAGTCCGATATTGTTCTGCCAAAAAGCGGCTATCTTCTCATGTCTCGCATAGCGCGAAATGATCTCGGCAGAACCGTCATTCGAGCCGTTGTCAAAGATCAACAGCTCGAAATCACAGAACGACTGATTGAGCACGCTCTCGATCGCCTGTTCGACGTAGCGTCCGTAATTGTGATTGACGATATAAACGCTGACCTTGGGAAATGGATTCACCTTATCCCGATCCGTCAGTTCTACGCGGCGCCAGAACTCACCAACTAGTCTCGGCCCGCATGGCCAAAGGGTCTACCCAGTCTTCCGCAGTTACCGCAGACCAGGTTAACAGTCCCCAACCCTTTCCGGGTAACTAGCATGTTCAATTTCTGAACGTCAATCGAACCAAGCCTAAGCTGACTCTGCCAGGGCGATTAGTTTACCCGAGACCTTGACCCGCACTCGCCGTTTCATCGGATGCATTAAGATCTGTGAGTGGTGTTGCAACCGTCTCGCATTATGACGATAGATCATAGCCCAATCTCCGTGCCTGAGGACCGCAGATTTCCTCGACTTTGGCAAGTTCGTCCCTACTCAGCGTGTCGTGCCAAGTCTCGCGCAACACAATGGTCCCATCGAAGGTGCGCATCGATCTGTTTCCGATCCAATGACGCCCGTTCGGGAGGGAATGCAATAGTGACTCAGGCTCAAGCCCCATCCATAACTGAATGCGCAGCAAATGCTCCTCTGGATCGAGGCAAAGCTCCTCGTAACGAATCTCTAACTCACACTCGCCCATCAAGCGGATCACGAGGGAAATTGTCTTGTGCAAGCCCGACCATCGGGCTGCGGCCTGTCCGACTGGAACATTCTTGCGTTTGGACGATGCAACAAACGAACGAGGATCGCGCAGAAGATGAAGCACGCCCCGAACAGGAAATCCGGCAGCCTTCAAACCGCTGTAACGTGAGACGCTCTTTGAGCCGTCGACGAAGATTTGCCGACCCGCAAATGCCGCAAACATCTGGCAAACAGCAAGCTGATGCTCAACCCCTCGTGCAAACGGTTCGAAGCGAAGCGTCTTGCCCCATCTGAAGGCCAAGGCCGAACTGGCGATAACGGCAGCCTGGTTGAGCATGGGCACGGAGAACAGCTCCGGACGCGGTGCGACGGCCCCGACCTGCTGCCAAAATTCGCATTCCGATACCAATGCCCCGCATCCGCAATGATGGTCCGGATTGGTGGGAACGGTGTCACCGAGCGCGAGTATGCGGGAGTGATTGCCCAAGACCAAGGAAAGCAATGTAGCGCCGTGAAAGGAAGGACATAGGACGCAGTAAATACTCGGGTTTAGCATTGACTATGATATCCCATGGGGCCGTCTCTAGGCTCTTCCACAAGTCCCAATCAACGGGAATAGGTAGGCTTGATCAAGGTGTGTGAGGACCCAACGGAAGCTGTCGGTTCGCCGGTGGTGGCCAGCTCAGGAGAGTTTGAGCCCAATTCCAGGCAGAACAAGATTCTTTACGTGATCGGGTCGCTGGATGTGGGCGGCACGGAGCGTCACCTGGCTTTGCTCGCACCGCAACTCAAACGGATGGGCTGGAATCCGGTCATCTATTGCCTGTCCCGCCCTGGGCAGCAGGCAAGTCAAGTTCGGCAAGCGGGCGTGTCGGTCATTTCGGCGCCCT
>CAZUKP010000138.1:0-2160 GCA_964620915.1 uncultured Hyphomicrobium sp.
TAGGGGAATGGTGGGCGCGACTGGGATCGAACCAGTGACCCCTGCGATGTCAACGTAAGGGAAGGCCGCTTACGCACGTTTCCAGAGGTTTCCCCTTTTCGAAAAACCGGACGATTTCAACAAAATCGATTGACTGGACATTTCCACAAAGTTCTCTAGCTTGCTTCCGTTTGATTCCGATATGCTTCCAGTCTCAAGGAACGATTTTTTGCCCCGACTCACTAAGCGCATTGTCGATGCCGCAAAGCCTCGGCGCAAGGACTACTTCGTCTGGTGCAGTGCGACCCCAGGATTCGGGATTCGGATTTATCCCTCGGCCAAGAAGGTCTTTGTCTCGCAAGTTCGCATAGGGCGCGCTACGCGCCGGGTGAAGATCGGACCTTACGGGCACTACACCGTGGAGCAAGCGCGGAAGCGCGCCGAGGAAGTTGGGCGCCTCGCGGCCGAGGGTCGCGATCCGCAACTAGAGAAAGTCGAAGCGCGCAGAGCGCTTACCGTTAGCGCTCTATGTGATGAATACCTCAAGGCCGCAAAGGCTGGCCTTGTGTTAACGCGGTTCAGGCGACCGAAACGGCATTCCACCATAAGCATCGATGAGGGACGGATTTCACGGCACATAGGGCCGCTTATTGGCAAGCTAACGGCCAATGGGGTGACCCGCGCCGAAGTGCAGCGGATGGCAGATGCCATTGCCCAAGGCCGTACCAATGGCTGCTTTACCACTAAACCTAGAGGCAAGGCGATTGTCCGGGGTGGTCCCGGAGCTGCTGCTCGGACCGTCGAGCTTCTCGGTGGCATATACTCATGGGCTGAAAAACGCGGCCTAGTGACTGGAGCGTCTCCAGTTCGCGGTGTCGAGACGGCGCGCGGAAATGCCAAGGACCGGGTACTAGACGCGCAGGAGCTGTCGCAGCTTGGTAAGGCTATGGCAGCTCATAGAACCAATTTGCCGAACGCCGTGGCGGCACTCAGATTGATCGCGCTGACCGGCTTACGAAGAGATGAGGCCTGTAGCTTGCGATGGTCCGAAATAGACGTGAAAGCAAAATGCCTGCGTTTAGAAAGCACCAAAACGGGCCGTTCTATTCGCCCAATTAGTTCTGCCGCCATTGATCTCTTGTTGAGTCTCCCTCAGCGGTCCGATACCTGGGTATTTCCAAATCAGAATGACACTGGCAGAACGGACCTCAAAAAGCCCATAGCGAGACTGTTCGATTCTGCGGGTTTGAAGGACGCCCGCTCGCACGACTTGCGACGCACGTTCGCCAGCGTAGCCGCAGATGAAGGCTTTGGAGATGCCACGATCGGCGAACTGCTCGGTCACGCTCGCCGCGGCGTGACGGCCCGACACTACATCAGGCGTCCAGACGATGCACTGGTGGCCGCTGCCGATACCGTGTCAGCACGAATTGCAACGGCGCTGGATAGCTTTAGCTCCCCGGGAAGGGTTGTGCGCTTCGATACGAGACCCGAAAGCAAAGTTTCGCAGTGAGCAACTATGGCAGTGACAGTCCGAGCGACGGACATTGGGCCCCCGCAACCCATCTCTGATGATGATTTCGTACATATTTGCACTGTCTGTCATATTCCGGCTTCAAAGCAGGTCGTCTTGCGTTCACGGCTGGAGGTCCTGGTCCGAAATTACCCGGACAAGATTAAGGAGGCAGGGTCAGCACCCAGTTGGGGTAAGGAACGTAAACGTCTAGAAAAAATCCTCACCAGGGTTCGACAAGCACGCGCGGCAACCCGCGCCTGCGGCGTGGTTGGGCAATTGGCATTGCGAGCAATCGCGCCAACCATCGGCTTAATGGTTTCGAAGGACTGGATGCTGAGCCGTTTGCTTGGCAAACCATCGATTAGCTCGCTTACGAGTGAAAGCTTGCATTCCGACATCCATACGCCGATGCACGAGGAAGAGGATTCATTCTTATCTGGTTTACCTGAACGGGTTGAATTCGTCCGAAGACGCCCAGACGAGACGATCGACATGATCCTCAGCGATGTAGAGCACGATGTAGAGTCCGCAATTCGCGCTATGCATTTTCTGCCAAGGCGTAAAGGCGGCCGCACCCCGATTATATACAGGCATTGGTTCCTCATAAATCTCATCGACATCTGGGAGAGTCTGGGGGAGCCAGTCTTGGCCGGACCTCAATCCAA
>CAZUKP010000138.1:2170-5908 GCA_964620915.1 uncultured Hyphomicrobium sp.
CAAATTAGTCGAGTTTTGTGAGACCGTTGCCGACAGCATCGGCTGGCCCACAGGAGGGATGCTCAACGCCGTCCAAGAGGCCGTAAAGCATTGGCGTCACCTGCGGCAAAAACAACCCCGGTAAAGCGAACAGAAAGACGACGAATCGATAAAAGCTTCTCTCAATGGAGAACCATTGAGAGGAAATCCTATGACTGACTTTGAACGTCGCCGCGACACCCGCCAAGCCGCTGCTTTTTTAACCGAGCGGGGGTTTAGGACCTCGCCTGCCTATCTGGCAAAACTTAGATGCGTAGGCGGAGGACCAGAATTTGAGCTCTACGGTCGAAAACCGATCTATACCGACCAAAATCTCCTGAACTGGGCGCTCGCGCGAACGCGGGGGCCGGTCCGATCCAGTTCAGAGCTCACAGGGGAGCCGACAATACCCGCTTGCGAGGACACCGTTGGGATGGAGGTCGCGTGACGCGATGGCCCCTCCACATACGGCGAGACCCGCCGCAACGTTAGCCGCAAGCAGGTCTCGAAATTGTCTCGTTGGGCGACGCGACAATCTCCTACATACACACTTAAAGGCAAAGCCGCAAGGATCAACCCTTCGTGTTGGTCGGCAACGCGTTAGTCGGCAGCGCGCTCAAGCAGAATCCAAATGGTCTCTAATCTGGAGGCCGCGGCCATGACGAGGCTTCAGCAGGTTGCCCGCACGCTTGGCGGTGAGGTTTGCGGCAATCAGGTTCGAGCACCGGGACCCGGTCACAGTTCTCACGACCGTTCACTCAGCTTCAAATTCGAGGCCGGTGCACCCGGCGGGTTTGTTGTAAACAGCTTTGCGGGGGACGACCCATTCAAATGTAAGGACTATGTACGCGAGAAGCTTGGACTGCCCCCATGGCGCCCTAGCGGCTCCAGCCCCAGCCGAAAGGTAGACGGTAGCGCTAAGGCGGTTGAGTCTAAAAGGCGCAAGTTAGGCCAAGAGGCAGTTGAGCGTGACCAAGATTATGCGGCGCGGCAACGCCTAAAGGCGCGTTCGCTCTGGAAAGGGCGCGAGCCCATCCAAGGCTCGCCAGCCGAAACCTACTTGCGCGAGGCCCGACGTTATCGGGGTCGTCTTCCTGCTACCCTTGGTTTTTTGCCGGCCCGCAAGCGGGGGCATCACCCGGCCCTGATTGCTGCGTTCGGTCTGCCGGTGGAGCTCGAGCCCGGCAGCCTGTCAATTGACGAAGAGCAGGTGCAGGGCGTCCTTCTCACGCTCTTGAGACCCGACGGGACCGCGAAGGCTGGTACCGGCCGCGACAAGATCATGGTCGGCCCCTCCCGGGGCTTCCCAATCGCGCTTGCGCCAATGAATGACCTTCTCGGCCTCGCAATCGCCGAGGGCATCGAAAATGCGGCGTCGATACACGAGGCAACTGGGCTTGGCGCTTGGGCAGCTGGATCAGCCTCTCGCATCCCTACCATGGCGAAAATCGTCCCCGACCACTGTGAGTTCATCACGGTAGCGGCCGACGATGACGAGCCTGGGAGAAAGGCGGCTGCCGCTTTCCTCGAAGCCATTGCGACACTCGGAATTGACGCCAACGTAATCCTACCAACCAAGGGGGCAGCATGAACTTCGATTGGAACGATCTTGGAGTTGAGGATGGGCCAGAGGGCGTAAGAGCGGCTTTCGATGCCGGACTTACGGCAGCGAAACGCTTCCGCTTCGCAACTTTCACAGCTGCGGAGCTGCAACGGATGGAATTGCCGCCACCTAAATTTGCCATCGAGGGCTATGTCGCTGAGGGCCTAACTATCCTCGCAGGCAAGCCAAAAATAGGTAAGAGCTGGATGGCCTTGGATTTGGCGCTCGCTGTCGCTTATGGCGGGCGCGCCTTGGGAGTCATTCCTTGTGAGCAGGGCGACGTGCTCTATGCAGCACTTGAAGATAACCAACGGCGGCTGAAGAGGCGTATTCATCAGCTTATGCCGCCCGACTCGGAGTGGCCCAATCGACTCGCCCTATGCACGTCGATTCGACGACTGGACGCGGGGGGTATCGAGGATATTCGGGAGTGGGCAGGTTCTGTTTGCAACCCGCGGCTTGTTATAATCGACACCTTGGCTCTGTTTCGACCGCCGCGCCAACGCGAACCAAATTACGATTCGGATTACGCGGTGCTATCACCGTTGCAGAATCTTGCTGCGGAGCTTGGGATTGCCATTGTCGTTGTGCATCACGTCCGCAAGCTTGAGAGCGACGACCCTCTTGACACCGTGAGCGGCACAACCGGCCTTACCGGCGCAGCCGATACTGTCCTTGTACTTAACCGGGATGGTCAAGGCGTCATCCTGTACGGTCGTGGTCGTGATATTGATGAGATCGAGACGGCAATGTCGTTCGATAAGGTTACGGGTCAATGGAGCGTCCTCGGGGCTGCTACTGACGTGCGGCGCTCTGATCAGCGCAAAGCGATCCTTCAGGCCCTTCAAGAAGGTCCTATGGCAGTGTCCGATCTTATCGCTGCAACAGGCATGGTAAGAAACAGCCTAGATCAGCTTCTATACAAAATGGCCAAATCTGGGGAAATCATGCGCGTTGGACGCGGTGCATATTCCCTGCCCGGCACCCCCGATAAGAACGATAAGAAGATAAGAACCGAAGCCGACTAATGCCCCCACGTCCTGACGGTTTCTCATCTGCTTATCGATCTTATCGCCCGTCGGTGCTCCGCCCAAAGGGACGAGCGCCCCAGAGAATGCGTCTCCACGAACATGAGCAGTGAAAGGCTTCACAATGATTGAGACTCAAGAATTGACCGTGGAACAGTGGCTTGCGATCCGCAAGGAAGAGGGACTCGAGATCGATCCAGCGACTGCCGAGGTCGACTGGAACTACGCGCAGACACTCGATCCTTATGGTGTCTACCCCGAACTTCCAGAGGAATACTCCCAAGTGGGGAGAGCTTACTTTGCTCGTAGACCCGGCAGTGACATTTGGGTCGAATTCGGCGACCTTCCAGACGAAATTCGTGAGGCGCTGTGGGAACGGTATAAATCGAAATTAGCGTTTCCCGCTGGACTTGAGCGTATCGCGGCAGAGTAAATCACTGTTGCGGCTGCACACCCTTGCCAGCTGCCAGATGCAAGCAGCCCCTAACCATGTGGCCACTTCAGGGGTCCAGCCGCCATCTGGCAACTTTGACAGTTGAGGAGCTACCGTTTGAGAGTTTGCGATGGATCCGCGGGAATGACACTTGAGAAATGGGATCAGCTGAATGCGCTTCCATGGCCTGCCGACTTGGCCAAACACTCGAGGAATATCCGACAAGCGGAAGCTGACCTCCTTCGAGAAGGAGTGAAACCCTTTCCGATAACTCAGCCCGGCCTGGACGCTTACAAACTGTGGCACCTCATAAAGCCACGACTGCTCCGCGGGCTATCACTCGAACTTACGCCAACAAACCTTAGGGTGGATTGGCATCGACAGAAGCTAAAGAGGGCGCGCGACGTGCTTGTTGATCTGGAACTAATTCGCCCGACGCAGAACGGCAGCTATGTGCTGGGCCGATATAGTCGTCTAGACGACTTAACTCGCGAGGGGCTGCTCGACGTCCACATCGTGCGAGAGGTGCACCTCATTCTGGGAACGCTTTTGAAAAAGTCAAAGATCCAGTCGAAGCCCGCCCACTCTTGCGCGTCACTACAGCCAACTCAGTTCAGGATGGAGAACGACCAATGAGCAAAGAGGCGGAGCGCTTG
>CAZUKP010000139.1:0-5904 GCA_964620915.1 uncultured Hyphomicrobium sp.
ACGACTGTTCGGCGTAGGCAATGCCCGCACGGTCCTTGCCCTGGACCTTTTCGGCAAGCTTGAGCGCTGCTTCAACAGCCTCTGACCCGGACGAGCCCAGGAACACCATGTCGAGGTCGGCAGGTGCAATCTCGGCTAGGTTATGGGCCAGGGCAGCCGCGTATTGCGACATGAAGGCCATAGCGATTTCGTGGCGGTTTTCTTCCTGGAACCGCCTGCGAGCGGCTAGCACGCGCGGATGGTTGTGGCCGTAGCCGACCGAGCCAAAGCCGCCGAAGAAATCGAGAATCTTGTTCCCCTTCTTGTCGGTGTAATACATGCCGTCGGCGCTATCGATCAGAACCTCGTGGAAGCCCAGGAGCTTCATAAAGTGGTACTGGCCAGGATTGAGATGCGTGCAGAAATAGTCCTTGGTCTTGGCCACATCGAGGGCCTTGGCGTCTTCGACCGTCAGGAGATCGGGCTTGGAGATGGGATTGACCGTATCGTTCATTCGACTATCCAGCTCGGGGCTTCGAGCGACGCTCAGGGGCCCGCCCCGAATGGTCATGGGGCACAAGAAATGGCGTTTTGGAATACGCCAAACACCAGGACCTTGTCACTTCGCCAGGCAAAGATATCGGTCAGGCCGGACGATAGCTACCAGCCCGTGCATGTTCTTCCGGGCACCCGTCAAGCCCCAACTGAGTTCTCAACCAGCCTCTTGCTATTGTGGACAGGGCAAGACAGGAAGGGGCGAGGACAATGCAGAGCAAAATCAAGATACCTCGCAGCGCGGCGACATTCGTCTTGGCCTTGATAAGCCTGTGTTTGGGTCTGCCCCAGGACAGTGAAGCATGGGCCGAGGCTCCCATACCGCCTGTGACCCAGCACCAGCTCAATGCCGCCGCAACCGACGAAAACAACTTTCTGCACACCCAGGGCAACTACGATCAGACCCGGTACTACCCCGCCGGGCAAATCGACAAATCGAATGTCGGCAAGCTTCGTCCTGCGTGGATCTTCCAAACGGAAATAACAACATCACTGCAAACGACACCTATTGTTGTCGATGGCGTGATGTATGTCACCACAGCGTACAATCATGTCTATGCGCTCAATGCCAAGACAGGTGAGGAGTATTGGCACTACAGGCACAAGATGGGCGCGGTCAGGACCTATTGCTGCGGCCCTAACAACCGGGGCGTCGCCATCTACGGAGACAAGGTATTCATGGGCACGATCGACTCTAAGCTCGTCGCGCTCGACGCCAGGACGGGCAGCCTCGTGTGGCAGACCGACATCGCCGATCCCGAACTCGGTTACAGCGAAACCATGGCGCCAACTGCGGTGGACGGTAAGATCCTGATCGGCACCAGTGGTGGCGAGTTCGGCATCCGCGGTTTCGTCCGCGCTTAGGTGTTCCACGCGAGCCGGCAGGCTATCCTCAAAGCGCACCGAATACGCTTCCATGAACGAATCGCCGAGTACCAGCACTCGCACCACACCTTCAGCCTTGTCTTCGGCCCGCACAAAGTCACGCCAACCATCAGCGTTATAGCTGACCGGCACGGGCTCCTCGACGAGCCTATTCAAGTAGCTCGCACCGGGCATCAATACCCAACCGAAGTACGGATGCGGTATCCGATATTCGAACGATGTCCCGGTGTCGATCGGATAAATCCACCTAAGGCCGAACTCCAGCATGCCAATGAGTACGACGCACAGGAGCAGCATGATCGCGATGCCAGTAAGGCAAGGGTGCCTCTCGAATCGATTTCCGGTCGGTGTCAAGGCGTTTGTTGTAGGTTGTGATTTGGACCTTCGGACGAACATATCTCACCTTAAGAGTCTAGCGTCATCTTTCTCTCAAGTTGACTCCTACGACTGTCCTCAAGTTGCATCTAGTGAGTTCATGGCTTTCCTATGAGTTTCAAACTCATGCCCAATGCAAGTAAATTTCGTGGGAACAGGCTCAGGGCTGCCAGCTACCATTTGTCCTGGCCACGCTTCTTAAGCGACCTTTCCCGGAGAGCGGTCTTTGGCTGGCGATCTTTCGGATGCTACCTGCAATCATTATCCGGTGCCGAGTCGCGATGGGAAAGGCGCTTGTGTCGGGATACTGGCTACGGGCTTCGGCGAGCTTGTTACAGCCACAAGGTTCCAAGTCCACCTCGCTCCTAAATTCGGCAATTTTCGTGCGTTTCCTCTATATCTGGGACCTCACCACATGATTATGTGCTATTCGATCTTCACCAACAATGAACTCGGGTCTGTTGCTCCCACATCCGAACGGCGCCGTGAGGAAACAGGACCGATTCACCCTCGTAAATGATATCGATGCATGAATTTGCTGAACGGCTTGGCTTGACCGGCTTTCGCTTGGGCGTCACTGCCGTTCTGTTCGGTCTGACGGCACCGCAGGTCTTGATCGTCTGCATGGCCGCTGGCCTCGGTACGGCTTTAAGCGGCGTCATTTCAGTTTTGGTCTGCGGGCTGGCGGCGGTCCTGGTTTCGCGGGTCCTTGCCGCTCATCTTCCATCGGGACACCGAGTCATCTTCGTCCTGTGGTGCGTTCTCAGCCTGGTCGCGGTGTATCAGCTCGGCAAAATGAGCGTCTTTATGCTGGATGCCGAGAAAACGGCGTATGCCGTCGATCCGTCCATCCGTCCGCTGTCGATACGATCTCTGAGGAAGCCGTTTTACGTGAGACACAGCTGCCTGACGGCGTATGTCGTGGGCGGCTACCTGGCGGGGAAGAAGGTCGAGAACGTCTACGATGTTCGTCAATATAGAAGCACAAAGATCCCCACACCGATTCACACTCGCGTGGGCCGCACTTTCACCATTGACGAGTACCTGTACCCCCCGCCATTTTTGATTCTGCCGCGACTGTTGTTCGCCGCCAGCGACGACTTTTTTCAGATTCGCACCTATTGGTTCGCACTAAACGTGCTGGTGGCCGTCGGAGCCCTTGGAGCAATAGCGATATGGATCGGCGGCCGTCAGTTTAGCGCTTACTGGCTTTCATTGCCCATAGTGCTCGCGGCGCCGAATCTGCACGCCACGTTTCAGATCGGCAATGCACACTTTCTCATCGTGTGTTTGGCAGTGCTTGGTATGCTGGCATTCGAGAAGAGACGAGATTGGATCGGTGCAGGGCTGCTCGGTTTCGCGATCGTTTCGAAGATCTTTCCCGGCGTATTGTTGGCTTATTTGTTTTTTCGCCGGCAGTGGGGACCGGTGTTTTGGACCGGCGCGGCGATTGTAGGCCTCAGCCTAGTCACGTTAGTCCTGTATGGCGATCGCCCATTTCTTGCGTTCGTCGAGTTTCAGCTCCCAAGTCTCGCCAGTGGCGACATGGCTGCGATAGCAAAGAGGTTTCCGGGGACGATTCTCGAAAACCAGTCGATCATGGGTGCAGTCTCCAAGCTGGACTGGATGGACTTGTTGACGCGGTTTGAGCCGGCGCAAGTGGCCGAATTGATGAAAATCATCTTTGCGATCATGCTGGTCGGGGTGACGGCTTTTGTCGGTTTGAAACACGCGCGAGGCTCGTTTGTTTCGGGTGATGGTCGAAATGACGAACGTCAGCGGCTGATGCTGGCACGGACCTGGCTGGCGCTGATCGTTCTTGGGCAGATGCTAAGTCCGTTTTTGCCAACAGCCTATGGCAACCTGGCTGTCTTGTGGCTCATCGGTTTGTCTGCCGGCCCGACAAAGAGGCCCATTTTGCGTGGTCTTCTGGTCGCCTTGGGATGGCTTTTGTTTGCTTTCCCAGTACCGTTTTCCGTCGGACCAAAAAGCATCGCACCCGACATGGCCGTAACACTCTTCGGGTTCTTCGTTGCTGCAATGCTAGCGATATCGGTTCTGATTTGGGCGGGGCGGATGCAACTATCCACTGCCCCGGCCGCACGCAACCCGGAACCGTAGTCGCTCAGGCGGAGTCGTGAGCTTTGCGGTTACTTGCTCCGATGCCGCCGGCTTCGCGGAGCTTGCCGTTCTCAGCCCCAGAACTCCGGCGGCGGTGGGAAAATGAGTCCTGAATCATACTTCACACCAGGGTGGCGGTCGCGTGCGAGCACAAGGGGTGCATCGAGATCGACCCAGTCGGCGTCTTGCGCCACGAGTATTGCGGGTGCCATCGACAGCGATGTCGCAAGCATGCATCCCACCATGATCTCGAGCCCAAGTGATCGCGCGCTTTCGGCCAGAAGCAATGCTTCCGAGAGGCCGCCTGTTTTATCGAGCTTGATATTTATCGCATCATAGCGCCCTACATTGCGCCCCAGAGATGCACGGTCATGTATCGATTCATCAGCACAAACCGGTACGGGCCGGTCGATGCGTTCCAGCACGTCATCACATCTCGCAGGTAAAGGCTGTTCTATGAGCTCTACGCCTGCAGATGCGGCTGCATCAAGAAGTGATTCCACGTTTTCCGGCCGCCAAGCCTCGTTGACATCGCCGATGAGCCGAGCGTGAGGCGCCGCTTCGCGAACGGCCCTAAGGCGCTCCCGGTCATCTGCACGGCCAAGCTTTAGCTTTAATAGTGGATAGACCGCGCTTGCTGCCTGCGCCTCAAGCGCCATTTTCTCCGGCGGACCGAGCGAGATCGTGAATGCTGTCGGCACCGGTTTTAGCGGCTCGAGTCCTGCCAGCGCCGCAACACTTTGACCTTGCTTCTTGGCTTCCAGATCCCAAAAAGCGCAATCCAAGGCGTTACGCGCAGGGCCGGCAGGCAGGATCTCAGGGAGATCTTCCAGGCTCAAACCCCGGCCAATTGATTTGGCGCATTTTTCCAAATTGGCGACGACGCCTTCGATAGTTCCGCCATAGCGTCGGCGAGGCACGCATTCCCCGCGTCCGGTGTGGATGCCATCGCTGAGCGTAGCAACGACAACCACTGCGTTCCGTTTAGTCCCTTGCGCATTGGTGTGGCTCCCCCGCATCGGAAAGCGTTCCACCCTCACATCGAGACTCAGGGAACCGCTTGGAGTTAGCATCACCCTTCCCTTTGCATTGGCCCGACTGTTTGCACTTCGCAGCGTGAACGACCAGGGCAGAGCATGAAGATACGCCGCCGCCGGGGTGAGATTTGTTCCGCCACTGCTATTGATCCCACATGCTAGGCCGGAGCGCTAAATTTGTCGTAGCTCCCCAGGTGCCGGTTTCAGTCCAGTTCAAAGTTGAACTCGTAATGTTGTATGAGCTCAGGGTCCTGCTCATCCTTTCGCAAGACGCAGTTCCCCACCACAAGGGTTTCCATTTCCGTTCCCATGAAGCAACGGAAGGCGTCTTCAGGCGTGCACACGATCGGCTCGCCGCGTACGTTGAAGCTGGTATTGACCAACACCGAACATCCGGTGCGGCTTTTGAAACTCGACAGCAACTCGTGATAGCGGGGGTTGGTCTCGTGATGGACGGTTTGAATCCGAGCCGAATAATTCACGTGGGTCACCGCCGGAATGTCGGAGCGGACAACGTTGAGCTTGTCGATTCCGAACAATCCTTCCTTGTCAGGGGTCATCGGCCTTCGCCTGTTGCGTTTCACATCGGCCGCCAGCAACATGTATGGGCTGTCGGCATCGAGCTCGAAATAATTGGCAACGTCCTCGCGCAGGACTGAGGGGGCAAACGGCCGAAAGCTTTCGCGATACTTGACCTTGAGATTGAGCGTCCGCTGCATTTCAGGATTGCGGGGATCTCCGAGGATGGAGCGCGCCCCGAGCGCGCGCGGCCCAAACTCCATGCGGCCTTGGAACCAGCCGACGGCTTTACCCTCTTCTAGAGCATCGCAAGTGCGTTCGAGGAGTTCTGGCCCGTCAAGCACGGTGAACTTCGCTCCTGCTTCCGAAAGCCGCTCTTCGATCTCCGCCTGGGAGAACTCCGGACCGAGATAGGAGCCTTGCATTCCATCCA
>CAZUKP010000140.1:0-5445 GCA_964620915.1 uncultured Hyphomicrobium sp.
CGCGGAGCGGTACGGGCTCGATAATCTCACGCTCTAGCGACTGAAAACCGATGCTATAGGAAGACGGCTTATCAAGCATTTTTTTATCCTCTTCTTGCCCGCCCGCAGTGGATCGTGAGAGGCGCGGGCCTGCGCCATGGTTGGAAGCCTAGAGTCTGGCTTTGTTCGAGTCCCGAAACCGGGCTGAAAATTTCCGAAACTGTGCCAGGAGCCGTGCGGGAACCGCTTCAGCTCGCGGCGCGTTCCGCCGCGATCTTTCGGATGTTCAGTTGCTCGGCAACGCGAACTTACGCGACCCCGTAAAGGCGCCACTTCCCGGGCACCCCCTTGAGAACGTGCATGCCTCGGTCCTGAAATGCGATCCCGGATCCGGCAACTAGGTCTTTCACTGTACTTGAAACAAGCACCTCACTTGGTCTCGCCAGGGCCGCCACGCGAGCCCCGATATGAATAGCGATACCACCGAGCTTGTCGCCGATCATTTCGCACTCGCCGGTATGAACACCGGCTCGGATCTGGAGATCAAGGGGCCTGAGCTCCTGTACCAGGCCCGAAGCGCAACAGATCGCGCGGGCCGGCCCATCGAAAGCGACAAGGAAACCATCGCCTGCCGTGTCGATTTCTCGACCCCTGAAGCGGTCTAACTGGTCACGGACGACGGAGTGGTACTCGAGCAGGAGACTCCGCCAGCGCCGGTCGCCCAGCGCTGTGGCTTTCTCCGTTGCACCCACAATGTCCGTGAAGAGGATCGTCGCAAGGACCCGATCGGGCGGCGCGACCGACTGCGACCCCGTCAAAAACTGCTGAATCAGATCAATGATCTCGTCGGAGTTGTCGCCTACAGAGGGGAGGTGGTCGCCCCCAGGGAGCTCGAAGTATTGAGCATCAGGGATCTGGCTGGCCAGGAGCCGTGCGCCCTCGACGTTCACCACCTGATCGTCGGTACGATGGATAATCAGCGTCGGCACCCGAATCGAGGAAAGCATGTCGCTGACGTCAATCTGGCTGTTCATCTGCATTAAAGCGATGGCCGCGGCTGGGCTGGCACCGAGCCGCTCGAATCGGCCCCAATACTGCTGGAATGCCACATCATCTTGTCGTGACGGCGCGAACTTGGGCAGGGTTGCACCAGTACCCCAGCCGTGATCGATGTACTCGATAAAGGCCTCGAGCTGCTGCTGAGTAGGGAACCAGTAGGTAAATCGGGGGAATGCGCCGTAGAGGATTAGGGCCTGACACCGCTCGGGGTGAGAGGCTGCGAATAGCATTGCTAACGAGCCACCTTCCGAGATTCCCAGCAGCGTCGCACGCTCTGTGCCGACCGCATCCATGACTGCTCGGACATCATCCATCCGATGGTCCATGTCAGGCAGCTCGCTGACACGGTCAGATAGGCCCGTGCCCCGCTTGTCGAACATGATCACCCGACTAAAGCTCCCCAGACGGAGCAGCCATCGTGCGAGGTCAGGCTGACTCCAGTAGTTCTCAATGTGCGAAACAAACCCGGGGACTAGTACTAGATCGATGATGCCCTTCCCAAAGACTTGATAGGCCACGTGGACGTCGCCACTCTTCGCGTATCGCGTTACAGGCGGCATTCTCAACCTCCACCTGGCGGTATTCGACGAGCTGTATACCCAGTTGGCCCACGACGATATTAGTTCAGGGGGAGACGAATGTCCGCTTTTGGCACTCAGCGGACATCGATTTCGACACTGAACATGTCTGCTTTCGGGAGCAAGCAGACATCACCAGCCAGCCTGCTGATGTCCGCTAATGACCCAAAGCGGACATTCGCAGGTACGACATGAGAGCACAAGCGGTCGACCGCTAGCCGTTTAAGGGGTGCGAATCGACCCCATTGTTGAATGTGGATGCCACAGCTTTTAGCTTGACTGATGGCGCTGGACCGCCTGCTATCTTCACTCAGATTATGTTTTGGCTCTTTAGGGGGGATTCGACGTGGAAGCACTTCTTCCGATCATTGTTCAGATTATTACTGGTGTCCTCGGCGGTCAGGCCGTTGGTGCGGTATTGCAGCAGGTGGCGATGAGCCAGTTGACCAAGATCATCAGCGGTGCGGTCGGCGGTGTCGCTGGAGGCACGGTTCTTGGGAGCCTCCTTGGCGGTGCCGCAGGTGCTGATCCCGCTGCCAGCGGGGCGCTGGGCGGTCTTCTCAGCGACGCAATTGGCGGCGCGGGCGGCGGTGCGATCCTTACCGGGATCGTAGGTGCCGTTATGAAGGCGATGAACAAATAGCGCCAGTATTCAGTTTGGGGCGCTTGTACTTTGACCTGTTTCCCTTAGCGGAGGCACCAGCGCTCACTACGAATGTAGCATGACGATAGCATCATCGGCTCGTGCCGCCGAGGAAACGGTCTAGCACTTCTTGGAAGGCATCGCGCTGGTTCGGAGCAATAGTCGCATCGCCAGGCTCGAGTAGATCGCCAAATACGGCGGCACCCGCGCCCTGGCGCGTCTGGCCACCAGCGCCACCCAAGATCTCGCGCAAGATCTGACCGAAAATATCAGCGCCACCTGGGGCTGGTTGTTTCTGGCCGGGGCTTGGCTGGCCTGGACCCGCCTGACCGGGGATCTCGACGGGGCCGATCACCACCGGCTTTAGCCGCCCCTCCCTGATTGCCTTCTCCAACTCACGTAGAATGGTAGCCATGAGATCGCTCCCAGGGTCTAGCGGAGCCGGGCTTGGCTGACTGCCGGTCTCAATACCAGGCGTAGGGCTGGGCTGACTTTCCGGGACCTGCCGCGGTGTTGGAGCCGGAGAGCCTTCGCGCTCTTTTCCTAGAATGTCTTTTAGCGGCGGGATCCCGCTCGGACCTGACGCCGACGGTTCTGCTCCGCCCTGTCCGAAGATCTGCCGCAAAATTTCCCCCAGCACGCCGCCGCCCGTATCTGCTTGAGGTTGCGGCGTCGGCGCAGGCGCCGTCTTTCCTGACTTACTCCGCATCAGGCCTGAGATGAGAATCCCAGCAAGCACCGGAAGCAGCTTCTTGAGGATGCCGGACGTGACGCCTGACAGTTGTTGTGCCTGTACCGCAATCGCGCGGCTCGCGTCGGGAGAGCCGAACATATTAGACAGGACCGCGTTGCCTGCCGAGCGACCCTCGCGAGAGAAAGCGGCGCCCGGGTCTTCGTACATGGCGTAAAGATCCGGCTGCTGCCCCATCAAGCCGAGCAATTCTCCGAGACCTTCAGGCGTTGTTGTCGATCGCTTGAGGCCCATCGATATTGCGGGCAAAAGCGCCGACACCGCTGCCTTGGTTTGCTCCGGGGTGAGGCCAAACTCGTGGCTGATCTGATCTAGCGCTTCGCCATGCTGAGCGTCTGCCAGGACTTCGTACAAAGTAGCCATCGTGGGAACTCCTCTTCGCTACCGAAACAGGTAGAGAACCAAACTCAGAATGATGCTGATGACGATAGAGGTCACTATTGGAAAGTGGAAAACGAATCTACCGCCCGGGCTCTCGTACTTGATGTCTCCAGGCAGGAGCGAGACAGCAGATGCGTCCTTGGTCGCATGGTTTGAGCGCTTGCTGGCTATGTAGGAGACAAGCCCAAGAACCAGCATGATGGTCGCTGCCGTTAGCAAAAACGTTACCATTCGGTAGCCCCTAAGAGTTATCTCGTCTAGAGGGCACGATACCTACGTGCTCATAGGCACGCAGTTATCCTTTGTAGAATGAGTTGTAGAACGTGGACCAACCTACACCAGCGCCAGCGATAAGTAGGCCGAGCGCCGTGCCCACGTCTTTGAGTAGAAGCCAAATCTTGTCGCGCCATTGCCCACAAACGAGCTTAGGGTCACCGTCCTTTGGAAAGTCCACTGGATAGTCCACCGTGCAACCGATGAATACCAAGACAATAAGGACCCCAAGTCCGATCAGCATCACTGCGTATGCGGCGCCCCAAATCCACATGAGCCGCCATTGCCACGGGCTACGCTCCTCTGCCTTTACGTCATTCATAGAAACCTCCCTCATTAGTTCCCTCGCAGGGCTCAGGATGCCAAAACTTCACGGCGACATCGAGAAGGTAACCATCAACATCACCGAGCAGAAGCTGACCGAGAAACAACTCGAGAAGTACCGGCAGGGCCGGGTGCAGAGCGCCATCGCGCAGTGATCGTAGGCGGGGCTCGTTTCATAGGCTTTTTGAGTCGTGTCCGTCATTGGCACTTAGCGGACATAGATTTCGACGCTGAGCATGTCCGCTATTGGGGGTAGAGCGGATATCCAGAAAGCCACGCCCAATGTCCGCTAATGACCCATAGCCGGCTTGCGCGATTGAGCCGCGGGCGGCGCATCGGCGCCTCTGTATCACGGCCGTTCGTTCCGGCCTAGAATGGCGGGACTCTGTCTTCGATTGGGGACGCCGTGACGCGGCGTAAATCCTTCTATTTGAACCAAACCCGGGCATACCGCTTTGTTGCGTGGGCGCTCATTGCCTTCCTCATCGCCGGTGTGGGCGCGTCTGCGCTTCTCGCCTATGGCAGCACAAGGCTTGAGGACGTCAACGCCTATTATGGAAAATTGCTGCATCGAACGGAATTAAGTGCCGTGCATGGTCCGCATTATTGGAAGGATGGAAATCTATTTTGGGTCGGAAGCGGCTACGTTAAGACGTCAGGCGATCTTGGCGCGACCTCAAGCAACGATATGGCGCTTCCGGAGCCATTTCACGGAAGGGCACGATTTATCTCCGATTCCATCCTGGCGGATCAATCGAACCTTTATCTCAGGCAAGGCGATAAATTGACGCGCGTGCTTACCGATTTCAATTGCTGGTATGTCTGCGGCTCCCGGTTGAAGACAGGCGATTTTGTCATCGGAGAATATGGAAGCCGCATCTATCACCTCGATGCCACAACCGGCCAGACACGCCTGCTTTTTGAAAAACCTCCCGAGACGAGGCATTTTCATTTCACCGCGGTCGACCCGTTCACGAACGACATCTACACGAGCCTGGGGGATGTCCACAAAGCCAGAGTGACCGGGATCATGAGAAGCAGAGACGGCGGCAAAACTTGGCAATGGCTCGACAAGGCGATCGGCGGTTCGCGTCAAACGCATCGCCAGCCTACGGCGGTGTATTTCGACAAGGACGTCATCTATTTCGGCAAAGACAACCGGCCATGGGGCATATTGGTCCTCGATCGCGATACGGACCGTATCGAGCAAGTCTTCACCATAAACAAGTTCCTGAGATCCTGGTTCACGGGCATCGTCAAGGTCAAAGGGTCCTTTTGGGCCACCTCACGGTCTTTTACCGACAAGCCGAACCCGAGCTTCGGGTTGTTGTGGTGGTCGGGAGACGGCAAGACCTGGGTTCCCATTCAGTTTTTTGCCGATGCCCCGATGTGGCTAGAGGTCGACAACCAAGCCGATGCGATCTCGCTGGGATTCCTCAGGAAGGACTCGAATGCGG
>CAZUKP010000140.1:5455-5886 GCA_964620915.1 uncultured Hyphomicrobium sp.
TGGCCGAATGGGTCAGGCTCGGCCCGAGAGTCGCTCTACTCGACCGGTTGCTTGGCCAAAACTTGAAAGGGCCCCTCGAGCGTCTGACAGGCACTCTAGATTTCGATGCTGAAGACGCTCACTCCCGAGGGAGCAAAGCGAACATCGCTAATCCGAGCTTAATGTCCGCTAATGGCACTTAGCCGACATTGGTTTCGACGCTGAGAATGTCTGCTTTCGGGGTAAAGCGGACATCAGATAATGGATTGCTGATATCCACTTTGCCCCTACTATCGGACATGTACTTCTTTCGCGCTGGGTGCCAGAAAATACCTCAGAGGATGGCTATTTCCGGGTTGTTCGCGTGTAATGGAATCGTGTTCGGTATAGGTGGCTTCGAGCCCCCGCAACCACCGACAGTTGGCTCCCCGAAGCCTCGGCTTTGGGAAGTT
>CAZUKP010000141.1:0-5874 GCA_964620915.1 uncultured Hyphomicrobium sp.
CTGCTGCGCCGACCGCATTTCAAGGAGCTTCGCGCCGGTTCATTCCGCACTTGGGACGGGGCGTCCGCGACCGCATGACGCCTGTGGCCAGCTACATTCACCGCGACTGAACGCCAACAACGTGACAGAGCCGTCCTGGCCTCGCTATTCAAGTCGAGGAGGAACCGGCCTTAAGCAGAGAATGCGGGCCTCCGACATCAGTTGAATGTTTTGCGGCGTAAGGTGCGTGGCCGGGTTCGGCTCACCCGGGACCGTTACGTCACACGCGATCCTTTGCGGACTTCAGCACCACTACGTCCGGGTTTAGGTTTTCGGTACACACAGAACCCAACGCCAAATCAGAACTGCGACATTTTCTGCTTTAAGTGCTTGCTGTTAGCACAACGATAAAATACTGCGCTGAATTTGTATCATGAAGAAAAAAATTTGTTCCCTCACGATAATGTGCATAGCACGAAAATAGTATTGCTTTATCTGAAAACGACGTGCCGACGTGGGCTCAATCAGTGTTGTTCGCGTCCGAGGCGCCGTGCTTGTCGTTTGCAGAAACGGAGACTCAAATGCTCAGTATCGATTTGCCGATTCTTACCATGGGTATTCAGTTCGCCTTTCTAGCGTGGGGCGTTTGGCAGTATGCCGATGCAAAACGGTCCTAAGCTTACGTACGCGTTCTGCGGAGGTTGCCACCTCGTTGAGTGGGCAACCTCCAAACGCGGTCCTGAGTTGAATGCGATTTAGATGTCTAGGAACGAGCTGGGGACGAATGCGGTGAAATACGGTGCCTTCGCTAATGAAACGGGATCAATCCACGTCTCGTAGACAATCAATCCGAGACCGGACGGCAGACGGCTTCTTTTGCGCTGGCAGAAAAAGGACGGGCCGCCCGTCACTTCCCCATCGTCGGCTTTCAAATCCTATGCTGCGAGCCCCAAGGCAGTACCACCCATGTCGACGGAGTGGCCCCCTGCCATAAGCAGTGCGCTCCGCTGTTAGGCAGAGGGATTAATATCGTTGATGCGTACGCCCCGAGGGTAATTGCGTACTTCATAGATCTCCGTAAGGCGGAGTAAGGATGGTGCTCATGACGATAGAACGAGCGGCGGCCGGCAGACTTCGTGAAACAGTGGACTTTCTGCTTTGGGCCTACACACCACTTAGGCCGCTGGATGCCGCGGCTCTCTATGATCTGTTGTCCACCAACGCGTTATCCGCCCGGGGATTGTACCTGAATTTGGGCTACTGGAAGAACGCACAGACCATCGATAAGGCTTGCGAGGCCATGGCGAGTCTAGTCGCGACAGCGGCGGAAATGCGCCCAGGCGACGACGTCGTCGATGTGGGGTTCGGGTTCGCCGAACAAGACGTTCTATGGGTCGAGCGCTTTGCGCCCCGCCATATTACGGGGGTGAACGTGACGTCCTCGCAGGTCCGTGTAGCGCGCGAGCGTATCCGTAAGCGTGGCATGATCGATCGGATCGAGTTGTTGGAAGGATCTGCTACTGACATGCCCGTGCCGGCCACTTCGTGCGACATCGTGACGGCCGTCGAGTGCGCTTTCCATTTTGACACACGTGAGCACTTCTTCGTGGAGGCACTCCGAGTCCTAAGACCGGGGGGACGTTTGGTGCTCGCCGACGTGATCCGCAACGCTCCGGCAATACGCCCGTTGCAGTGCGCGGTACAAGACTTCACCTGGCATATGTTTGCCCAGAAGTTTGCTGTTCCTTCAGCGAATGCGGATCGCATCGAAAGCTATGCTGACAAGCTGCGCAATTCGGGTTTCGAAAATGTGCATGTCACATCCATTCGCGAGCACGTGTTTCCCGGTTGGCATCATGCGTTGCGAGACGATCGAGATCTGATGGAAAGACTGCCTCTTGCTGGTGGGCTGCCGTATAGGATTCTAGTTAATATCGACTCACAAAAGGTGTACGGAGCTTTCGACTATGTGCTTGCCACAGGGCGAAAGCCGATCTGACTAAAACGACGAACAATGCAGGATAATTAGATCTTTCGCTGATGCACGGCGAGACCAGCGCCAATTCCCATCACGTCACGAGTACGGTTTGTGTGCAACCAAAACCTCATCCGGGTTCTAGCGGATGTAATTTTCGGCACACACAGGAGTTAATCGTCCGTTCAGGGACCATGCGAGAGCTTCTCAGCGAGCTCGAGTCGCTGACCATCGATGTGGTGTTGTCGAACTCAGACCGGCAACTCGACGCGAGCACGACGCTGACAAGCCGCCTCTTGAAGAAGCAGCCGGTGAGTTTGGTAGGACCACCGCCGAGAAGGAAGAAGCGCTTCCGGTTTCCTGACGATTTGCGGAAAGTGCCGGTCCTCTTGCCGAGCATCGAAAGCGATATCCGAGTGGCCTTTGACCGCGAGCTAGCGCGACACGGCATAGAGCCAATCGTACTTGCAGAAGTGGATGACATGGCCATGCTGCGTCTCTTGGCCAGGGAGAGCGATGGCGTGACTCTCGTGCTGCCCATCGTCGTAAGGGACGAACTGGCAGCGGGCACCCTAGTCGAACACTGCAAGATACCGAATGTTAATGAGCACTTCTATGCCATCACGCACCGTCGGCGATTTCCCAATCCATTGCTGCTCGAGGTCCTGTCGCCGGCGTCATGACCTCCAATCTGAGGCTAGGTTATCGCGCCGTTCCCCCGCCTAGCCAGGGTGGCACAAGGCAACTAGGCAGCATCTTGATCGGGGGGTCGACCGCGCATACTTAGCGCAGCGATGCAGCGACCCACTCCATCGATGATGCGGAAGCACAATACGGCACCTATCGAGCGGCTCCGTCAACTGGTCGAGTCGCCGCGGTTCACCTGGTTTATAACCGGGGTGATCCTATTCAACGCTTTTACTCTTGGGCTCGAGACTTGGGCACCGGCAATGGAGGCCGCGGGCGGCCTCCTCGTCGCCATAGACCAGATTGTGCTCGTCATCTTCGTCGTCGAGATGCTCGCAAAGTTTGCCGTCTACCGGCTCAACTTCTTCCGCAGCGGCTGGAACCTCTTCGACCTCACCATCATCGGGATCGCGCTCATCCCTGCAACTGGGCCGCTGACGGTGCTGCGGGCGCTCCGCATCCTCAGGGTGCTCCGCCTCTTATCGGTGGTGCCGCAGATGCGCTCCGTGGTGACGGCGCTCTTAGGGGCGCTACCTGGGATGGGTTCTATCGCGGCGGTAATGTTGCTCATCTTCTATGTTGGCTCAGTGTTGGCTACCAAGCTGTTCGGAGCCAGCTTCCCAACCTGGTTCGGATCGCTCGGCGCTTCAGCCTATTCGCTCTTTCAGATCATGACGCTGGAAAGCTGGTCGATGGGCATCGTCAGGCCGGTAATGGAGGTCTATCCATGGGCCTGGGCCTTCTTCGTGCCTTTCATCCTCATCACTAGTTTTGCCGTGGTGAACCTCGTCGTGGCAGTGATCGTCAATTCCATGCAGACTCTTCATGAGGTAGAGAAAAAGGACGAGCGCGAGGCCGAGCGTCAGATTGTCCATGAGGAGACCGAGGCGCTCGCCATTGAGATCCGGGCGCTGCGGCATGAACTTGGGGAGGTCAAGGCCCTACTGAAGGATCGTTGAGATAGCCCGAGTTGCCTCAGCGTGCGGTTATGGCCCCGCCTGCGGTTCTGCGCGATCACCCCGATTGGCACGAACGGGTATCGCGATCGCCCCGGTTCGCGTCTGCCTTTGACCCGTTGGAACGGCTAGAGAGCTACTATTGGAATGTTCAAGGCGCATTGTCGCCGTACTGTTTGCCCATGAATGATGCGGGCGTGTATTTCCCTCAAACCTGAAGGTCCACGAGGAAAATGTCGATTGAGAAAGCTTCGCCGGGCTCGCATCCTGCACTGGACCCCGAACGCATCTCGGTCATGGGGATAATTCTCCGACATGGCCGGAACATCGGCGCGTCGTCACTCGCGCTTGTGCTTGCCAACTCGGCTGCGCTTTCCGCTGAGACGCCGCTTCACGGCAAATGGATGCGGGAAGACCGCAACGCTCTCGTAACGGTCGGCCCGTGCGGTCGGCAACTATGCGCCACGAATACTTGGATCGGCGAGACCTCTTGGAATGAGGAGGTGGGTGACCGTCTCGTCCTGACGTTAGAGCAGTCCTCCGACGGTGCTCTAACCGGAGAGGGCTATGATCCGAAGCGCGATCTGACCGTGAAGGTCAGGCTCGAGGTCTCCGACACGCAACTAGTCAGCCGCGGCTGCATTCTTTTGGGCCTGCTCTGCAAGACTGTGAGTTGGCAGCGCGTAGACGCGCGTTAGCCACTTGGTACTTACTGCCGGCTGAAGCTGGCAGCTAGCGGCAATCCCGCGCAAGCCTCCGAAGAGAAAAACGTCTAATGTTCGATCTTGTGGCGATTTTCTCGGACCCCGCCAACCTAGTTGCGCTTGCAACGCTAATTGTAATGGAGATCGTTGTGTGTACCGAAAACCCATCCGCATTTGATCGGCTGAAGGAATCGCCTAACGTCAGTGCACAACTACGTCCGGGTTTAGGTTTTCGGTACAGACAGGTCTTAGGTTTTCGGTACACACATGTGAGGAGAGCGCAATTACGCTACGATGAGGGACCGTTTGGTGGCGCTACCGCCTTCAATCCTCCGCGGCGAGATTATGGTCAATATTGTCGGCCCGCTCAATGCCGGTCGGGTAGTAAGCGCCCGTTTGAGAAGTGCCGAACTCCAACATCCTTTTTCTTGCGCTTTCAATGGCGTTGAACTCGTTGGTTCGTTTCAGCATCCGGACTGCGCAACCGTCGGCATCAAACTCCATGTTTTTGAGCAGCGGCTGGAGGTAATAGAAGGGTTGGGGGCCTAATTGACCAGAGTGCTGCGAGGTAAGGCGCGTATGCCCGAGCGTGTGATGACAGCATTCATGCGCCAACAGGAAATGGCCATAGGCCCGGTCTGCCTTGAGAGTTGGCGCGTCGATCACTATCACCGAACGATCGTCGGCATCCTTCGTGGAAGTTGCTTGCTCGGATAAATCCGGGGCAACATACGTCACAATTGCACAATAGGGGTTGTCGATGGAGAACAGCCGATGCCGAAACTCGGACCTTGATCCAATGAGAGGTGAGAGCCCCTCTAGCACATCCTCATCCGCGCCCTGGAGATCATTAGCACCAACAGGTCCCGCCATCCATGTCACTAGGAAAAGCGTGGTGAGCAATCGCGAGATGGACGTGTTATGATCATCTTCTAGGTCTGCGAAGTCAACGTTGCTCGTGCGCCGCTCTCCCAACTTTTCTTCTATGCTGTTCCGTAATGCCCGCACCCGCATTGCGTCAGAAAGCTTGATCTCTACGATGTCTGCTCCCTCAAGATTCACGATCGTGCCAATCAAGCCTCCGCCAGTCACGATTTGATCACCCAATTCCAGTGAGGAAATTAAGCGGTTATGCTCAGTTAACCGCCTTAGCTGAGGCCTGATAAGAAAGATATAGGCTACTACCAGGACGCCAAGTACGAGCAATATCTGAATCAAAATATCCTGCATAAACATGCGTGATCTCCGGATACGTTATGCGTGGCCGCCGTGAGGCGCTTGATTGATAGATAGTGGATGCTCAGAGGAACTGAGGTAGGTGCTAGCGAATTGATGCAGTTCGCTCTTATCAAAAACTATTCTAGGCGGTGCATGCTTTCAGACGACAGTCAGGCGACGTCTGGTCTCCAACAGACTGGAGCCGAAACTCGGTACCGAATTGAACGCTTCCGATGCAAATAGTGCCTTTTGGTTTCCACATTTCTCGCCAGGTTGAGGCGAGCAATGACCGTGACAAATCTCCACAACTTCCTACGAGTAGAGGAGAGCAAGGGCGAGACATTCCATCTCTCCC
>CAZUKP010000142.1:0-5838 GCA_964620915.1 uncultured Hyphomicrobium sp.
GGCCGTACCAGGCCGGGATCTGGTGGCCCCACCACAGCTGGCGCGAGATGCACCAGGGCTGGATGTTGCGCATCCACTCGAAGTAGGTCTTCTCCCAGGGCTTGGGCACGAAGGTCGTCGTACCGTCTTCCACTGCCTTGATCGCGGGTTTCGCCATCTCTGCCGCGTTAACATACCACTGGTCGGTGAGAAACGGCTCGATAACGACGTTCGAGCGATCGCCATGCGGAACGGTATGCGTTGTCGGCTCGATCTTCTCCAACAGCCCCAGCGCATTGAGATCGCTGACGACCTTCATACGCGCAACAAACCTATCGAGGCCACGGTAGCCCTCGGGCGCGTTGTCGTTGATCGCAGCGTGCTCGTCGAGCACGTTGATCTGCTCAAGGTTATGTCGCTGGCCGACCTCGAAGTCGTTGAAGTCGTGCGCCGGTGTGATCTTCACCGCGCCTGAGCCCTTCTCGGGATCCGAGTAGGTATCGGCGACGATCGGGATCTCGCGCCCCACAAGCGGCAGCTTCACTTTCGCCTTCGCCTTGATGAGTGCAGCGTAACGCTCATCGTCCGGGTGCACGGCAACGCCCGTATCGCCCAACATCGTCTCGGGTCGCGTCGTGGCGACAACGATGTAATCTTTGTCGTAGCCCGCGACCTTGTCTGCCAACGGATAGCGGAAGTGATACATGTGCCCCGACGGATCACGCTTCAAAACCTTTGCCAGCGCTTCAGCGTCGAACGGTTCTTCAGGATCACCGTCTTGTTGCTTGCCCGCCTCCGGCAGGACCCAAGTGAATTTGCCCTTGGCTTCGACCTGGACCACCTCAAGGTCGGAGATCGCCGTTTGAAATTTCGGGTCCCAGTTGACGAGACGCTTGGCCTTGTAAATGAGGTCTGCGTTGTAGAGGTCGACGAACACCTTGAGGACGGCCTTCGAAAGACCGTCGTCCATGGTGAACCGCTCACGCGACCAGTCGCAAGAGGCGCCAAGCCGCTTGAGCTGGTTGAGGATGGTTGAGCCGCTCTCCTCTTTCCACGCCCAGACCTTCTCGACGAATTTCTCGCGCCCGATCTCGCGTCGGCCAGGCTCCTGGCGCTCCATCATCTGGCGCTCAACGACCATCTGCGTGGCAATGCCCGCGTGGTCCGTTCCCGGCTGCCACAGCACATCCTTGCCGCGCATACGTTCAAACCGGCAGAGCACATCTTGCAGCGTGTTGTTGAGCGCGTGCCCCATATGCAGCGACCCCGTAACATTGGGCGGAGGGATCACAATGCAATAGGGCTGCGCATCCGCACGCTCGGGTCGGCCGGCCTTGAAGGCCTCGGCCTCGTCCCATTCGGCGTGGATCCGCTGCTCGATCTCGGCGGGCTGATAAGTCTTGTCCAGCATCGGGGAAAAGGGTCTCGGAGGGTAAGAGGTGCGGTCCTACGCCGGACCTTCCCGCGCTGTCAACGTCGGGGGTACGCCAAGGCCATTTGTCACCTCCCCTAGCACAGTCGCGGGCAGCTTTCAGGCCTTCACACGCTTTGGTGACCCATCACTTGTCCGAACTCGAACTGTCCTTGTCGGAACTGCTGCTACTGGTGAGTTCGCTGCGCAGCGCCTCTTCCACAATCCGGGGCATGTTATCCGACAGCCATTGGCGAAGCATCGGACGGAGCAGCTCAGCGGCGGCACCGTCAATTTTGTGCACGGGCGAGTCCGGATCGTGGTGGGGGTGGCCAACCCCATGGATGAAATCGGAACCTGACGTGAAGACCGACATCGAGCCGGGGTCTTTCTGGACAAGGTCGACGACTGCGTCGACCAGGGCTTCGGACGGCGCACCGTGTTGCTTGGCTGGCTTAGCTGCCTGAGCCTGATCCTGCACGGCAGGCCCGGCAGGCCTTGCTGCTGCAGAACCGGCTTTCGTGCCCGCGGCGCCCGGCTGAACGGATACTTCAGCCGGTGTTCCGGCCGGCGACGGCCCTGATGGGACGCGCTCGACAACAACGGGTCGCGGCCTGATTGGAGAAATGGTTGCGCCGTTCAATCCAGAACTTGCCGGTGCGGTGCGAGACGACCGCACTTTCGCACGCGCCGCTCCGCCAGTCTCCGTTTGACGTTTGGGTTCTTGCGCGCGTAAGGCAAAGGCGTCCATTAGCGGCACGGACTGCGGTGTGGGTTCAGGTTCGGGCTTGGCTGACTCAGCAGACTGCGCCTGCTCTTCGGGCTCGGCCGGCAATGGCTCGACGGTCTTGATTTCGACCGAAGCCTCGATGTCGTCCAACTTGCCATCAATCGCACCCACCTCGTCGGCGGCCAGATTTTCGCCGGCAGCCTCCGCCGATACATCCGGCTGTTGCTGTTCAAATGCGAGATTGCTTTCGTCCAGTGCAAACGACACCATTTCAGGCTCAGCAATGACACGCGGCGCGCTGTCGGGGTTTGGCGCCGCTGGCATATCGAGCGGCCGCCCAATCGCAGAGGACACGGCTGCGAAATCTTGCGCGTCCCTGCCGCCAATCGGCGTCACGGGAGCAGATGACTCATAGGGCACTTCAGCGACTTCGGATGCTCTGCCGAGCATCTCGGCAATTTCCTCTTCGAGCGTTCGGGTTGGCTCGAACGATGGGGTAGACGCCGACTTGAGCGCTTCGGACAGCCGGTTGTAGTTGTGGATGGGCCGTTCCGGCGGGCTGGACAGTGGGCCAGCGCGGCCGTCCCATCGGTCGACACCAACTCCATTGGCAGCACCTGCCACAGCAGAAGTTGGCGGAAATGGATCGGGCACGGGAGGCATCCCTGCTGGTTCATCCGAAATCATTTTGCGGATGGAATCCAGAATCTCTTCCATGCTCGGCTCTACGGCAAATTCCGGTCTCGACATGGCCCTACCTCGTCACAACGCGCACCATTTTTGGGCGTTCACCGGTACGCGAGCTACTAGCTTACTGCCGTCCGACAAATTTCACACCCCCAACAACGCGCTTTACCCCAGGTGTGACGGCAGGCACCGCCTAAGGCCCCAGAGGCCGTTTTGCGGCGATCTTGGAGCAGATAGCGGATGGATGGAGAGAGATCTAGCTGCCATCCTTGGCAGCGGTGTGGCGCCGTGCCAGTAGGCTTAATACTACTTGGCGGGCGCGTAGCTGGCGCTCGGCGGGGTGGCCTGAAATTCCTCGACGTGCCCATCTCCATGGGTGATCGAGAGCCCAAACCACTTACTGCGCACCTCGTGATAGTGCACCTCGGGGTCGTAAACGTAGGCTGCCACACCGATCCAGGCGGCATCGAGCCGGCCCATCGCCGCCAAAACCGTATAAGCGGCGACCACAAGATTGCGCTTGGTCGTCTCAAGCTGCACTTGTGAATTCAGATATTCCTGTTCGGCGTTGAGCACGTCCAGAAGCGTGCGCTGACCAACGCGCTCCTCTTCGCGAACGCCCTGCAATGCAACTTTGTTCGACTCGACTGCAATCCGGTCGGATTGGAGCTGCGCACGGGCGGCTTCGAGCTGCGACCAGGCCGCGACTGTCACCTGCTGCTCCTCAGTTCGGACCTGCTCAATCTGCTGCAGAAACCCGATCTGGTTCTGCTTGGCCTGGCGCACGCGCGCGGAGACTTGACCACCCTGGTAGAACGGCATCGTCAGTCGACCCGTGATATTAGAAGTTTCAATCTTCTCGATACTCTTGGACGGGTCCTGCCGGTTGTTGTAGCCCGCCTCAATCTGAATGGATGGAAGCAATTCACCCCGGATCTGGCGCACGGTGTAGCCTGCGGCCTGCTCGCGGTAGAGAGCGGAGACGACGAGGGGGCTCTCGTTATTACTGACGGCGACAGCCTCCTCCAGCCCGTCGGGAAGATACCGCTCAGGCGGGCCGGGATCGAACAGACCCGCGGGATCATGCCCAATAACCTGCCGGTAGCTGCCGCGGCTGGTGCGCAGATTCGCACGGGCCAGGTCCAGGTTCGAAACGGCGAGTGCGCGGCGGGCCTCCGCTTGCGCGACGTCGGTCTTCGTCACTTCGCCAACGGAGAAGCGATCGTTGGTAGCCTGCAACTCGCGCGAGAGCACATTTACGTTGTTCTCGTTCAGGCGAACAATTTCCTGATCGCGCACGACGTCCATGTATGCAGTCACAGCCTCGAGCAGAACAAGGCGCTCGACGTCGCGAAGCTCTTCGCGGCCCGCACGCACGGTAGCTTCGGCCGCGTTGACCGCGTTGCGAACTTGAAATCCCCTAAACAGGGGCTGCACCAAGTCAACGCCATAGCCGTGCGGCTTGGTCACGCCGTCAAATTGAGACGATGGGACCGTGTCGGTCCGTTCAAGGCCGATGTCGGCGTTGCCAGTGACGGTCGGACGATAACCAGACTTGGCGATGGATACGTCCTCGTCGGTGGCGCGTAGAAAAGCGCGCTGCGCGTCGAGGCGTGGATTGTAGCCGTAAGCCGCCGACAGGGCATCCCGGAGAGATTCCGCGGCCGCAGGAGTCGCGGCGGCCCACAAACCCACCATTAGTCCAGCAGAAATCGCAAGACCCATCACCCGACTTGATCGCATCCGGCTCATCAGGCGAATCCGTGACCCCAAATTATCAACGCTGTTATCAGCACGTTTTTCACAGAGTGTTTTTCACACCCCCACGCAATTGGCATACGCCCAGTTCCCGCTCGAGCTGCACCAATTGCCGCCCGGCCGGAGAATCGCGTCCACATCTCATGCCTACTTTGGTGAACGTGCGCCTAATTGTGTAGTGACTTCGACCGCAAGCCATAAATCGGACCCTCGAGGCGTGGCCACAATCCCACACAATGGTCCATTTGAGCTCGTTTGGCAGCGACTCGATCTGTCCACAGGAGTTGTGGCTTACCCCGACGAATTGTGGAAAAGCCTAGGAATTCGTCACAAAACGAAGGCCGGTGCCGACGCAAATCCTGGCAATTGTGGTGCGCCCGCATCGAAAGCGATCCGCTGATCAAAGGACCGGCCCCGTCGCTGCCAGAAGGCTGCCTTGCCAAGCCCCTCCTGCCGGAGCAGGGCGACGAGACGTCCGCCGTCTGTCAGTTGGTCCAGAAGCGCTTTGGGGACCTCGTCGACAGCCCCTTCAAGCACAATCACATCGAAAGGCCCGTCTTTCGGGCAGCCCGCTGAAAGCTCGTCTTGGCGCACCGTCACGTTGGAGGCTCCAACCTCCGCCAGCAACTTGGTGGCGTCCTTGGCTAATGCGGAGTCGCTCTCAAGAGCGGTGACCTCGGCGGCAAGCTTTCCCAGAACTGCGGCGGAGTAGCCCATGCCGGTGCCGACATCGAGCACCTTGTCTTTGGCGGCAATGCCAGCAAGTTGCAGCAGCTTGGCGAACACCCGCGGCGCCATTAGGCCCCGGCGCGGCTGACCGGCTGACGTCGACAGCGGCAACGCCTCGTCCATGTAGGCCAGGCCCGCAACCTGCTGCGGAACGAACCGCTCACGGGGAATGTCCTGCATGGCCTGTATGATAGCCCTATCCGTCACGTCGCTCGGACGGATCTGGCTCTCGACCATGTTCAAGCGCTGCTCGGCAATGTCGACCATGCTCGTTCTCCAGCCCAGCCCCGAATTGATGGAACCTCGGCCAACCATACCAGGGGCCGTGTCGCTGGGCGAGCGGGTGTGCGCGGCTCGCGGCAATATGCGGGCCTATGCGTGCCACCCCGGCCTCCCTAGCTTGTGTATCCTCCAAGCCGTGTGATACACGGCGCTCTTCCTTCCGGCTTTGGCTGGCACGGGACCGGTCAGGCCACGTGGCGGAGTGGTGACGCAGCGGACTGCAAATCCGCGCACCCCGGTTCGATTCCGGGCGTGGCCTCCA
>CAZUKP010000143.1:0-3120 GCA_964620915.1 uncultured Hyphomicrobium sp.
GACCTTTCGAGCAAGGCCGCGGCGGCTTCGGAGAACGGCAAGGCCGACGCCACCGCCAGTATCGGCTTCGGCCTGAATCAGAATGCCTTTGCCCCCAACAATATCGCCCATACGACCGTTCAGAATGGCGGAAAGTCGTCGATCTATATCGGCAGCGAGGCGACGGCGAATGCCTTTAATAAGGCCGATGCCAATGCCTTCACCGGGACCGGCATTAACCAGAGTGTTTTGAGCAGCAACGACAAGGCAATGGCGCTGGTCGACAACCATAGTGGGTCGCATATCGACATTTCGACCAATGCCGCGGCGACGTCGAAAAATGACAAGGCCACTGCCAAGGCCGGTATCGAGAATGGCATCCGTCAAGTCGTGACTGCCGCGGGTCCTGCCGACGCTACTGTTCAGAATGGTGGAGGATCTGCGCTCTATATCGGCACCGAGGCTTCGGCAAATGCTCTCAATAAAGCCAAAGCTACCGCCGACACGAAGGGCATTGTGCAAAATGTCACGAGCAGCGACGTAGCGAACGCACTCGTCGACAACGATGCTTTGTACAAGGTTACCGCTAAGGCGGATGCGAAGTCGTCGGCGGACGAAGCAAAAGCCCGGGCGACAGTGACCGGGATCGATCAGACAGGTAGCGGAGACTCCGAGACGCTGGTGAGCGTCGTCAATAAAGAGAACGGTGCGATCGTCGTTTCGGCCGATGCCACCGCGCAATCAGACGTCAACGCTATCGCCCGGGCCAGGGCGACCGGCGCCTACCAGCATCCCGTAGGCCCGAATAACAACAGCGTCGTGTTCCACAACGAAGGCTCGATGTTGGTTACGGCATCGGCCACGGCCGAGGGTGATGACAAAGCCAGAGCTGTGGCTCGAGGCGACGTTATTGAAGGCCAGGACAGCCAAGTCCTCCACGTCGATTTCTTCAATAGCGGGCCAATGAAGGTGCAAGCCACGGCGATTGGCGATGACGCTCGTGCCAGGGCCACGGGACTTAAGGTCCACGCTAGCGAGATCGATGAAACCAGCCTGTTCCTCAATAGTGGCACGACCTGCTGCGACGGTATCTATGCGACTGCCATAGCCCATGATGGCAAGGCCAGGGCGACCGGCATGAACATCAAGACCGATGTATTCGCCGGCACCATCCTCAATCAGGGCGTCATTTATGCCTATGCCGAGGGTGCCGATAACAAAGCCGTCGGCATCCGGGTCAGCGAAGCCGGTACTGATCACGATCCAGTTATCCAAGATCCGGTTGGTCTGATCGAAAACAATGGCGGTCAGATCTGGGCCGGTGAGTCCGTCGACGAGGGCGTCACCGTTACTCGCGGGATCGCCATTGATTTAAGGAATGAGCCGAACCCATTCATCGTCAGCCTGAAGGGCGAGGAGCATTGGGGGAACATCTACGGCGACATCCTGACGACCGAAAACGATAGAATCTTTGTCACCGATGGAACGACGAGCCTCGATGGCATTGTGAACCCGGGCGCCAATGTCGGTGAAATGACGGTGACCGACGGCGGCACGCTGTTCCTGCGGCGCAACTCCATCGACGGCGCCTCGCAAGTCAACGTGAGCGAGTTTACGCAAACCGGCACTGGGACGCTCGCCTTTGAAATCGCCCCGACGGCACTGCCCAACCAAACGGTTCCGGCGGGCTCCGGGGCGAACTTCATCGGCCAGATCAATGGCGCGACGGTCAATCTCGCAGGGACTGCCGAGATCAGGCCGGTGGCCGGGCTTTATCAGGACAACGTCCTTTATAACAATGTGGTTATCTCGCCTGACTTGAACGGGCAGTGGAGCACCGTGCAGAGCGCATCGCCCCTACTGTCGGCGACGGCCATCAACAATCCCACCGATGTCGATTTGGCTGTAACCCGGGTGGCCTTCAATGCGGTCGGCGGTTTGACCAAGAACCAAAATGCTGTCGGCGGCGGTATCGAGAACGCGTATGACAGCCTGCTCAACGGCAATTTTGGCAGCAACTACGCGACCCTCGTCGGTGAGCTGTTCACGCTTGGATATAACGAATACACCGACGCTTTAAGGCAGCTGTCTGGCGCCGAATATGCCCAGGGTCTCTGGTCGGTCACCAATTCGCTCGACCTCCTGAAGCGGGCGGAAAACCAACGCACGAAATACAGTGTTGTCTTTGGGGCGCCGGTCGCCTCGCTAAAAGATGGCCCCGTCGAGCCGCCGCGGGTGGCGGGTCTTGGCACCGTTTGGGTTAACGGCATGGGGACCTGGGGCGATTTGAGCGGCGACAAGAATGCGCCTGGGTTCGATCAGGATCGCGGCGCGATCTATGCTGGCGCCGATTATCTAGTCACGCCGAACCTCACGCTTGGCGCTTTGGTGGGCTACTTCGACGCGGATCTCGATTTCGATTGGGATCAGAGCAAGCTCGACTACGACGGCGTGCAGTTCGGCGGATACGCCCATTACGATACCGGAACGTGGTACGCCAACGGCCTTGTCGGCTTCGGCTTCTATGACGGCAATGCCAAGCGGAATATCTCGATCGCGGCAGCGGTAGACCCCAAGGAGTGCGATTGCTTCAGGACCCAGGATGGCGGCATCAGCAGCATGAATTCTGGCAGCTTCGATGCCGATGCCTGGACCATCGGCGGAGAAACCGGCTATCGCTTCCTGTATGGGGCCAGGTCGTGGATCGCGCCTTATATCGGACTGACCTTTGCCAATGGTGAGATCGATTCCTTCAGAGAGTCGGCGAGCGGCAGCGCCAGCGCTTCGGCGCTTGCAGTGGCCGGCGACGGTGACTCCTTGGTCTCCGATCTCGGTGTGCGTCTCTCTCAAGGGTTCTTGTTTGGCGGTGGTACCCAGGGGAATATCGAGCTCCGTGCGGCTTGGCTGCACGAGTTCGGCGACAATCCAATGTCGATCAATGCCGCCTTCGTCGGCGTATCGCCGAGCCGCTTTAAGGTTGCCGGGTCGGATATCGCAGAAGACACCTTCGCTCTCGATACCGGATTCTCCGTCGACCTGTTGTCGAATTGGTCCGCCGGCGTAACCTATATGGGCCGGTTTAGTGATGACTTCACCGACAATGGCATTATGGGCCGCGCCAAATATCGATGGGGCAAATAG
>CAZUKP010000143.1:3220-5801 GCA_964620915.1 uncultured Hyphomicrobium sp.
CCCCGATGACGCCAAGCCAAGCTGTGGCGCATGCCGTCAGCTTGATGCAATCGGGGAAATTAGGGCAGGCAGAAGACGCCTGTCGGCAGATTCTCAAAGCGCGCCCGGACCTCGCAGAAGCGCATAATGTTCTCGGCGTTGTGTTGCATCGCCAGGGACGCCTAGAGCAGGGGATCGGGGCAGTATGTGCGGCCATCCGTCTTGATGGAAGCAGCTCAAATTTTCATAGCAATCTCGGCGAAATGCTCCGCCAGGCCGGCCGGACCGATAGGGCAATCACGGTACTTTGGCGTGCCATCCGGTTGGATCCCTGTTCTGCTCAGGCGTATAACAATCTTGGCATAGCGTATTTCGACAAGCATGAATTCGAAGACGCCGTCCAGATGTACCGGAAGGCGATTCTCTTATTCCCGCGTTACGCCGAGGCTCATGCCAATTGCGGAAACGCGTTATGTCTGCTCGACCGGCATCAAGAAGCGATTGAATCCTATCGGGTTGCTTTGTCCATACAACCGCAGCATTTTGCGGCTCACAAAGGCCTCGCGACCGCACTCTGGAACTCTGAGCGTTTAGCGGAGGCTGAACAGTCATTTGAGCGAGCGATTTCTCTCAATCCGGCGGAGACCGATCTCTATTGCCGTTTGTCATATTTGTTAACGCAGCAGGGGAGGACGGGAGAGGCGATCAGCCTTCTCAACGAGGCACTGCGAGTGGGGTGCCAAAAGCCCGGTATACTTATTGCGCTCGGCCGTACACATCTCAAGCGCAATGACTTTGAGCTAGCTAAGGTCGTCGCGGATAAAGCCCTTGAGCTGAATCCTGATCACCCAGAAGCGTTGTGCCTCCAAGGCCAGGTACTTTATGAGCTGGATCGGCTTGAGGAGGCAATCGGCACTTATAGAAAGGCACTTGCTCTTCGGCCCAATTTCGCTGAGTGCCGGACGCATCTTGCCATTGCGCTTAAAGCTGTAGGTGAGCTTGAGCAGGCGGAGAACGAGCTCGAACATCTTCTCGATCGGCAACCGGATGTGATTGGAGCCTATACCGCGCTGGCTGATCTCAAACGCTTTACTCGCGACGATCCGCATCTGCAAGCTATGGAGAAAATCGTCGGTCGAACGCGAGGCGTCCAGGACCAGCAGCGTCTGTTTCTGCATTACGCCCTCGGCAAGGCCTATGACGACATCGGCGACTACGATAAAGCCTTCGCCCATTTCACTGCCGGTGCCAAGGTCAGGCGTGCGCAACTGCACTCGAAAAATGTGCGGCGGGAAGAACTCTTCAATCGGGTGGCAGCGGTTTTTGACAAGGCGTTTTTCGCCACTGCGCCCATTGTCCCTGGCAGCGCGACAGTGCCAATTTTTATTGTCGGAATGCCCCGTTCGGGCAGCACGTTGATCGAACAAATCCTTGCCAGTCACCCCCAAGTTGCGGCCATGGGAGAGGCTAAAACATTCGACCTTGCCATGAGGGCTCTGCGTGGCGCTTTTCCAGACCTACCGCCTTTTCCCGATTCGGTGAAAGAAATGGAGAACGAACATTACGCATATTTTGCGAGGGAATATTTCTGTTTGATAGACAGAAAACAAGCTAACAGTCCGATAGTCGTAGACAAGCTATTGTCTAACTTTGCTAATATCGGATTTATATGGAAGGCGTTTCCCAATGCCAAAGTCGTACATGCATTCAGAGATCCAATGGATACTTGCTTCTCGTGTTATACGAAGTTGTTCAGGGATAATGTTGGCTATGCTGACTTGAGAGAGATAGCCGGACACTATAAGCAGTACCGGACGCTGATGGCACATTGGGACGCTGTATTGCCACAGGGCTTCAAACACAACGTTGCCTACGAGGATCTGGTTCGCGCGTTCGAGCCGCGGGTGCGCGCGCTCGTTCGGTTTTGCGGCCTGGAGTGGGATGACCGCTGCCTCTCCTTCCATGAGAAGAAGCGTCCCAATAAAAGCGCCAGCGCCGCACAGGTAAGGAGACCGCTCTACACGAGCGCGTTGGGGCGTTGGCGGAGGTACAGCAAGCACCTCACGCCCCTCATCGAAGAGATTGGGCCAATGGTGCAAACGCAGCCCCGATTGGCACGCTAGCTTTGTAAAAGGTAGTTTCTGGTAAGCGTCTTATCCGAAGTCAATGAATGAACCAAAGCGGCATGAGATCGAAAGTTGTTATCATGGCTATCACTGTTGTCACCTCTATGGGTGTAGCTCTGCTGGGGCTTCATTTCCTCGGATGGGATGGCGTCCTTTCGCCAGGAAATCTTCTCACGGTGCAGAATAAGGCGGTGCAAAACAAAACGGAGGCCATCCGGACGCCTGCAGCGAAGCCGGGCAGAGCGAGACCTGAACGCAAGGATTTCGGTGACTGGATGTTGATTTGTTCGACAGACGGAACCGCGCCCTGTACGGTCGGACAACAGCTTACGCGCAAGGCAGACGACAAGCTTGTAGTTGCCTTGAGTTTGAGTCCATTGGCGGGCGGCGGCTCAACCCTAATCGTTCATACGCCGCCAGGGGTTCTTCTCACGGCTGGCCCGGTGGTGACGACCGACAATGGAGTAGAATCGCGC
>CAZUKP010000144.1:0-5770 GCA_964620915.1 uncultured Hyphomicrobium sp.
CCTGCTCGGCAATCACGCCGAAGCCGACCGAATGGTGGTTGCGCCCGGTGATCAGCGCCGCGCGCGTCGGCGAGCACAGCGCGGTGGAGAAGATGCGGTTGTAGCGCAGACCCGCATTTGCGATTCGGTCCATCGACGGCGTCGGAATGACGCCGCCGAAGGTGCTGGGTACCCCGAAGCCTGCGTCATCGGTCATAATGAGCAGGATGTTGGGCGCGCCCTCGGGCGGCACGATGCGCGGTGCCCACCACGGCTTGGAGTTCAGTGCGTCGTCCTTGATCACGCCGCCGAACTTCGGGGCGGGTGCGGGGAGTTGATTTCCGGGGATTGTGGTGGTGGCGCTCGGTGAACCCAGAGTTCCTGAAACCTCTTCGGCCGAAGCGGCAACGCAGCCTAGGCTTAGTGCTGCAACTACCGTGACGAGCAACCGACGGATGGTCATGACTCAAACTCCTTAGGCGGCTAGGCGAGCGTGCACAGAAGAACAGTATACTTAGTTTATCCTCTTTCTCTAGATGGAGATCAACACCGGTTCCGCGGCAGGGAAGGGCTGCTCACCCGCGGGGCACGTTCGCTTGTGTTTGAAAATCAGACAGTCATTGGCCCAGGGAGCCTATGCGAGAACGGGGGCGCGCCAACTTTGCGTCGCCGCCGCGAGCTCTCAGTCCGTCAGCGGTGGAAGAAAAATCAGCGAGCCTGAGACAGGCAGTTGAGGGCAGGGCCGCAAGGCGGTCCTTCTTGTTTTTTGAGTTTGTGGAGGGCTGCCTGCGGGCCACCCTTTTTGTTTTGAGGTGGTGGCAACCTAATCGCCGTGCGATCGATGCCGTACGTCCGTCATAACCGATCGGATGTGAGACGCTGGCCTTGGAAAGACCAGCGTCTCACGCAACTTGCCACGGTATCCGGGGGGACGGACACGCCTCACAGAGAGACGATGCTCCAGGAGGGAACTGGAGCGTGGCAAGCTAGGCCCCGCTGCCTCTCTTGAAACGATCCCTTATGGAGTTTGGATCACCCTGCGAGGAGGGTTCGCCCCAAAGTAAGTAGGCTGGCGGGGGATGAGCGCGGAATGGGGCCCTCTCCGGCTGGTTTTAGCCGCGCAACCAAACACGTCGATGTCCGGTTTTTGGTCAAAATGCGAAGTTTCTCACGCGTGGACCAAGGGCCGCGAAGGCGGCCTTTCTTGTTTTTGGCGTTTGGGAAGGGCTACCCCGAAGGTAGCCCTTTTTGTATGCGCGGTGCAGTTGGCGCATCGCGTGCTTACAGGCTTGAACCGTTCATTGCGACGTCCCATTCCATTTTAGACCAAGAACATGTCGTCCTCGGTCAGGTAGCCGGCAGCGTTCTGGACTTCGATCAAAGTGTCCTGATAACCGATGATGACGTTGTCACCATCCAGCTCGAACGAAATGTCTTGGAAGTTCTCTGGAGCGGCAAAGGTCCAATCGCCATCGATGACGAGCGTGTCGCCAGATTTGTCCCAATCCATGATGGTGTCGGAACCGGAAATCCCGTCGAAATAAAACGTATCCCCGCCTGTTCCGCCCCACAGAACATCGTCGCCGTTGCCGCCGATGATGTGATCGTCGCCTCCTTCGCCGCGAATGGTATCCGATCCCTCGCCACCACTGAGCAGGTTCGCGACTTGGCTTCCCGTGATCGTGTCACCAGCCGAACCGCCAATCACGTTCTCGATGCTGTTGAGCCGGTCGACGACGACCTCAGAGCCTGTCGCGTAGCCGGTATTCAGATTGACATCCGTTGCAGTGATGAGTGCGCTGAAGTCGTAGGTATCGTCGTCGGTACCACCGTAGATCTTGTCCTTGCCGCCAGACGCGACAAAGATATCGTTGCCGCCCTCACCAATCAAAACATCTGAGTGGTTACCGCCGGTAATTCTGTCGCTACCGCCATCGCCGTTGAGGGTCAGACGATAATCGACGTTGCTGCCGTCGAGGGTATCCCCGGACCCGCTGCCTCGCACGTATTCCACCAAAGTGTCTTCAAGCGTGAGAAAAACACTGCCCGACGAAGGGTCGACGATTGCCCGGTCGTAGCCGTCGCCGCCGTTGAGCCACGACGACGTCGGACCCTGCCAGGTATCGGCCGCGTCTATGCGGATGTAGTCGTTTCCGTCGCCAGCAAAGTACGAGTCGGCTCCCTCATCACCCCACAGTTCGTCGTCGCCGGCATAACCATAGAGAGTGTCGTTATCTTCGTTGCCGTGGATCTCGTCGCGCACCGACCCGCCATGGAGCGAATCTTCGCCGCGCCCGCCGTACAGATAGCCCTTTCCATCGCCACCCATTATGTGATCAATGCCGTCGCCGCCAAAGATTGTGTCGGTGCCGCCTTCACCTCGAATGGTGTCGTTGCCGCCAAGTCCTTCCAATAGGTTGTCGGCTTCGTTGCCCGTAATTTCGTCGTTACCGGTACCGCCGCGTGCATTCTCGATGACCACCTTGTTGGCAATGGTGAAGCCACCATGGATGCCGTTGGCGTAGCTTGGAGCTCCGCCACCTTTGGGGCCCTGGAGTGTCGCGGCGTTGAGGTCGATCGTGGCATCCCGCGATCCGTAGTATGCGATCGTATCAGTACCACCGGTATCCCAGATCGACATCCAGCCGGTGCCAGGCGCGTTCGCATCGGGAAGCTTGTAGGTATCGTCGCCGCTGTTGTGCGTGGTGTTCGCGCCGTACATGAGCTGTAGTGCAGCGATATCAAAGGCCATCGGCCCCAGGATGTACCCGAAGTTGGTGCTGATGGGATCCGACGGGTTACCTGCGCTATCGATCCAACCAACCGGATTGTAGGACATCATCGTGTTGAGCTGGTGATTGCTGCCCTCTGTTCCGTAATTGAACCTGTAGGACACGCCGGGCCATATGCTGCTGTCAGCGCCTTCGTCGTGTGGATGCGCGAGGCCCAGCGAATGGCCGATCTCGTGGAGAATGGTCATGCCCGCTTCACCACCCGGCGCCAGGCCGGTCGTGGTCCACATCGGGAGACCATCATAGCCGGACGTTGCCTCCACGTTATAATGGCCTTCGTTCTCGCCCCACGCGTCGGGATAGTTGTGATAAGCGAGGGGCTCAATCTCTCCGGCCTTCTCTTTGTACTCGACGATGTCGGCGTCGCTTTCCTTGGCCATAACGAAATCGACGTTGATGACCGCTTCGATTGCCTCCAACTGCGTCATGAAGGCTTGGATTTCCCAGAGTTGCCAGCTCCCCGCCGAGCCATCGCTGGAAAAGCCGACCTTGATTTCCAACGGGTCACCGCCAAAGCGGCCGCCGTCGGTCCAGCGCGAGTCGCCGAGGATTGCTTTGAGGTAGGGGTTGGCACCGCGGTATTCGAAGCTCTCATCGTAGGCCATGACCAGGATCTCCTGTTGGGCAAAAGGCGTTGGTGTGCACGCCGCGCGCGCGGTCTCATGCTGTCTGTCGCCTCATCGCGCCGAAAGGTTCACCTGCTCAAAAAACGGAGGGTTGGAGCCTGTAAACTCAGACTCGGGGTGTGCGCGGGCCGTTTCCAGGCACGCGACCTCTTTGCGGGGGTTCGGCCGGTCACGCACGGTGCGCAGGATCCGCATGTGCCGCGAAAGCGGCCTTTCTTGTTTTTGGAATTTGTCGAGGGCTGCCTGCGGGCAGCCTTTTTGGTGTTGGGGATAGGTGCGCTGGCAGTCCTATCTTCATGCGGCCAATGCGTCGGAACGCTAGGGGGCAAAAGGACTCGCGCGCGACCGCCAAAAATGAATAACGACGCCGGTCGGGGGAGACCGGCGTCGTTTGAAAGCTACATTGCCCGGGGGGAGGGCATGCCCTGAGGGATGGGCACTCCGCGAGGGAGGCGGAGAGTAGATCGTGCAATTGAGCACAACGGTCGTTCAAAGATCAACTATACTTAAGGTTAGGTGCTCGACGTGGCGCAAAGCCCCGGCACAAAGCATTTAATTCTCAATTCACATAAGAATAGAGCTGAACTAAGCGGACTTGGGATCTTCGTCCACCGTGGCGTCAACCGGAATTGCGCCTTCTACCGATGACGCATTGGAGATGGACGGCCCGAGTACGATGGCGATCGGGCGGGTCGATGGACTGATGTCTAGCGCAATCATTAGCACCATCGTCAGTGGTACCGACAGAAACACGCCCACCGTTCCAAACAGCCAACCCCAGAACAGTAGCGATAGGAAGACTGCCAACGTCGAAATTCCGAGCCCTCGCCCCATGATTCTGGGCTCCAAGATGTTTCCTATGACGGTGTTGATAACGATAAATCCGAGCGCCACGAGAAGTGTTGTTGTGAGATCAGTCTGAAGCAAGGCCATTACGACCGGGGGTATGGTCATCAAGACGGCGCCAACAAACGGGATAAAGTTGAGAACAAACGCGAGAACGGTCCATAGAATCGCAAAATCTATCCCAAGCGACCATAGCAAGATCCAAGCGCAAAGTGCTGTCGCGAGACTGGTCAAAGTCTTGAGCAGGAGATATCTCTTGACCGCGCCCAATGCCCGCGAGAGCCTTGCATCACTCTCCTCGGTGACGTGAAATGCCTTCGTCATCTTCGCCTTCAGGGCTGGCGCCTCGAGCAACATGAAGACGACGGCAAGCAAGACCAAAAATCCGGTTGCGAGAGTCGCCCCGACGCTCGACAGAGACGTTCGCACGACTGACATCGCATTAGTCGGATTGAAGACGTTTGCTAAGGCGTCATGCGACCCTTCAACGCCGACGCTCTCCAGCCATTGTTCGAGTTGTTGGGCCAGCAGGATGAAACGTTGCTGATAACCGGGAAGGCTCTCTCTAAGTCCCTCCAATGCACCGGTCGTAACCAGCGCGAAAATGCTGCCGACATCGAGCAACACCAACACGATGACCGCCAAGGCGAGCCACTTTGGTAGTCCTTTTCGCCGCAACCACCGAAGCGGTGGCGTCGCAACAATGGCGATGAAGATGGCGAGCAGCAAAGGAGAAAGTATGGGTGCGGCCAGACGGAGAAAGATCAACACAATAGCGACCGCGGCCATCACGACGAATGCGCGTGCGACCGGAGAAAAGCCTGTCGCGACGTCCATTTTCGATCTCCTCTGTGTAGGATTGGCAGCGCGAGTGGGTCGTCTAAATATGCACTTCCTGCTCCGGAGCCAGAAGCAGTAACTTGGCTCCGCGATAGGCCAGATAGATCAACAAGCCCAGAGCGATGAGTATCGCGAGAACACCTTGCATGATTATTCGGCAGCCGGTTTTTTGCGCCTCCTCGAAACCTCTGTGAGGTGGGCGGGCTTCAGGCTATCCTTGAGCACGAAGTCGGGCCGATAAGTGTGACGAACCCCGATGTCCTTCAGATGAATTCCAGAAGCTCAATATTGGCAATCCGGAGCCACTGCCGATCGGACCCAACACCTTCATTGGCGACAATGTCGGATTCACCAGGGCCGCATAACTTGCTACGTCGCCGACGGGTCTTTCTTGTTCACAACAGATCAGTCGACCCTTCGGCAGAAGAAGTTGCGCGTCGAGTGGTGGAGAGGGTTCTGTCTCGCGGACACCAAATGTCTGCTTTGGGTCAGAAGCAGACATTCAGTCTTGAGTCACTGACGTCCGCCTTGCCGCCGCAAGCAGACATAGCCGGTTGCTAGGTGCCATTCCTGCACGGTGCACCTTGCGGTCAAGAAAACAGGTCGAGCCGTACCAGAGGGTTAGCTCGTGCCTTCATATTTGAAGGACACCTTCAACTTGGTGCGATAGGCGACGACCTTGCCATC
>CAZUKP010000145.1:0-1151 GCA_964620915.1 uncultured Hyphomicrobium sp.
TGCGGCCATTGCCGCTGACGTTCAGGCGATTCGCTCACCCAATCAATACGGATGAAGCTTTCGGTACACACAACAGCTAGACCCATCTTCTAATATTAACTAAGTTCGCGGCCATGACCAAGAAACACCAACTTGACGAACTAGAGACCCGCGTGCATGCGCTCGAGAGGACCGTGGCCATGGTGATCGATGTTCTTAAAGACGAAATGGAGAAAACCGACTCTTATGGTTTGATTAAGAGGCTGAGAAAGACGCTCGCGCTTCCCGCCATGAGGAAGAGGCTGGATAACGCCAAAGAACGGATCGGCCTCGGGAAAGGCGAGTACGAAAAGGCGCTGGACGACGCTAGGGAATGGGATCAGCGCCGGAAAAAGTGAGCACAATTAGGATGGGTGCGTACTGAACCGAACGCGTAGTGATGTGGTCCGGCTAGGATCGAGTGTGACAATGAGTACGGTCCGCTGGACGGGACGAGAGACTGGCGACCTGCGCCTCTGAACGAAAACCCAATTCCCAGTTTCAGCCCGTTCGGCCTAGGGCGCCGCGTCTAACCGTTCTAGGCTCTTTTTTGTAACGTCATTCAACGGGTCGATCTCGAGCGCCTTGCGATAGTCCGTAATCGCTTTGTCTACGTCGCCCTTAGCCTCGTAAGCGCTGGCCCGGATGAAATAAGCCGCGGCAATCTTTGGATTGAGTGCAATGAACCTATCATAGTCGGCGATCACACCGTCGTAGTCGCCCTTTTCGAACTTTGCGTCTTCCTTCGCTGGCACCCGATATCGTTACGGCCATCATCAACGGCAAACACCCGCCTCAGCTCAGCGCGAAGCAACTAATGCGTTCAGCCCTTCAACTCCCCACCGACTGGGCGAACAGCAGAAGCTGCTCGGGTTTCAGGAGCGATAACGCGACTTCTGGCTCGCATCCCGCTGATGCTTCCCTCTGGTCGCCGCCAAGAATGTTGACCCCAAATGCCCCTCGAGAGATTTTCGTGCTAGGGCGCGCGCGAATTCGATGAAAAATCGTCTCTGCCGCTTCAAAACGGAATCCCAAGTAGCGAAACTAGCGGGAATTTGCCGAGAAATAGACTCCTCTCGCCTAAGCCATAAAAGACTCCTACGTCGACGAGAAAGAGTGGCTGTGCTGAGAGA
>CAZUKP010000145.1:1251-5745 GCA_964620915.1 uncultured Hyphomicrobium sp.
GCCTAAGCCATAAAAGACTCCTACGTCGACGAGAAAGAGTGGCTGTGCTGAGAGATCTTCAGGAAAATACAGGGAATTTCATTGAGATTGGCCGAGGCGGCACACCTGCCCCTTGCCTATACAAGGATCGGCGGTCAAATTCCCTACGCGGTGGAATAGAGAATATTATGGATGCAATCAACGAATTTTCTCCGAAGTAACAGCGAACCGCCCTCGCCTTTCACTCGCAAACGGAACCTAGCTGTTAATCCGGTCGAGCGACTCATTCCGATGTACTTGAAGGGAAAAGAGCAATACGCCGTTGCCGCAAGAATGTGGGGACACCGTGTGCGCACGAAGAAGTTGTATAGGTTTTACGTATATATCGCCAAAGGGGCAAGGAAGACATACTTCGATTATTTCTTGGCTGCCGGCATAACTTCGAAGCCCGACAAAGTTGCCTTACTAGACCATTCTACTGAGGCTTGCTGGTGCAACAGTGACAGGAAAGAACACTGCAGCGGCATGATCGGCTGGGAGGGCCGATGAGCGGCATTGTCTTCATCAATTACCGGCGCAAGGACCAGCCGGGCATGGCCGGACGGCTGTTCGACCGCCTGGAGCAAGATTTCTCATACGACCAACTCTTCTTTGACGTTGACGACATTCCCCCCGGTGCGGACTTCGTTGCCTATCTCAATGAGAAGATAGCCGCCTGCGATGTGCTCCTTACCATCATCGGGCCGAGCTGGCAAAGCCAGCTCGATAAGCACGAGTACAAACAAGGGGACAAGCAGTCCAAGGACTTCGTGCGCATCGAGATCGAAGCGGCGCTGGAGCAGGGGAAGACGGTGATCCCGGTCCTGGTAAGCGGGGCCGAGATGCCACACGAGGAGGATCTCCCCGAGACATTGCAACCGCTTGCTCGGCGCAACGCCGTGCGGCTCAGCCATGAGCGGTTCAAGGCGGATGCGGCGGGGATTGCCAAGGCATTAAAGGGCGCCCTTGCCGAGGCAGAGGAGATGCGGGCTACTGCAGCTCAGGAAGCTGCTCGACTTCGCGCCGAGGAAGAGCGGAAGGCCAAGCGCGAAGCGAAGGGGCGGGCCGAGAAGGACGCAGCGCGGCATCAGGCTGCGGCCGCTGGCCTCTCCCCCGAGCAGATTGCCAAGGCTGAAGAACTGGCCAATTGGAACTTCATCGCAGAGCGTGACGACATCGGGAAACTCAGAGATCACTTGGCCCGGTTCCCGAGGGGCACGACTGCAGGCATGGCAGCAGAGAAGCTGGAGGCGCTTCTATGGCACGGACTCGGAGAAGCGCCCACAATCGCCACGCTGAAATCATTTCTTGAGGAGTTCCCCGAGGGGGCGCATGCCGCCAAGGCAAAGCAGCGGCTTGACGATCTTGAAAAGACCAAGGCCGTGGAACGCGAAGCCAAAGAACGGGCCGAGAAGGAGCTTACGGCCTGGAATACGGTTAGGGACACAACCAAACCTCAGACGCTGGACGCCTTCCTACGCGATTGGCCCAAGAGCCCACACAAGGCAGAAGCGCTTAAACTCAAGAAGGCGCTGAAAGGGGGCATTTTCACGCGGCGCAGAGTTCTGATTGGGACGGGCCTTGTCAGCTTGCTCGCCATGCTTGTGGTGGGCGGCGTCGTGATTGGGATTCCTCCAACCATTCAGGACGAATTAGAGGGAATCCCTCCGTCGCCTCCGGTGAGCCCTCTGCGCACCTTCAAGGGACAAGAAGGTGAAGTCACGGCAATCGCCTTTTCGCCTGATGGCCGTGTCGCACTTTCCTCCGTTACGAATAGAGACGCGTCACCTCGTGCCAACGCCCTCCAGCTTTGGGATGTCGCAAGCGGTGAGCTGCTCCGCACGCTCAAAGCTCGTGGGTATTTTACTTCGATCGCCTTTTCCCCTGATGGGTACACCGCGCTCTTAGGGGGGAATGATGGCAACCTGGAGGTATGGGAAGTGAGAAAAGGAGAAGAAGGCTTCCGCACCCTCCAAGGTCGTAAGTTGTTGCCGAGTATTACGACAGTCGCCTTTTCCCCTGACGGGCGTACCGCACTCTCTGGGGACCTGAATGGTAACCTCAAGCTGTGGGACGTGGTAGGTGGCAACGAGCTTCTTACTTTCGAGGATGCCAAAGGCTCTATCAGTTCAGTCGCCTTTTCCCCTGACGGGCGTACCGCACTCTCTGGGAATTGGGACGGCACTATCGGGCTATGGGACGTGGAGAAGGGTAAGAAACTTCGCACTTTTGAGGCTGAAGCGAGTTTTAACTCAGTCGCCTTTTCCTCTGACGGGCGTACCGTGCTTGGTGTAGGTGGTGCATATGCAGGTGCCCTAACACTCTGGGATGCAGCAACAGGCGAGAAACGACAAAGCTTTACTGGTATTGCTCCGTTTGGGGGCGCTTTTGCGCCCGACAGGCGTACCGTGCTGGCGAATGGAAACCCTCTCGGGCTGTGGGACGTAGCGACTGGCGAGCTGCGCCGCAGCTTCGCAAGTGATAGAGCTTCTTCGATTACCTTTTCCCCTGATGGGCGCAGGGGGCTCTCCGGAAAAAAAGACGGCACAATAGAGCTGTGGGATGTTGCGGTTATACCATTTCCCCCTCCCTTTGATCCAGGGCCGCCGTAGTTGCGATGTTCCCCATGGGGAGTGACACTTTGATGGGTAACAACGAGAAGGCCATAGCCGACTTCCGCAAGGCGCTGGAGATCGGCACGACGATGCGAAAGAGAGCCTGAGACGGTTGGCGTGATGTCTTAGGTCGGATTAGCTTGTCCCAGTGTTCTGTCTCTCGCCTATCTGCTTTCGGCTGTCGACGTTTTTAGGTTCATGAGCAGTCATCGAGAGGGAGGGTCAGGAATATCCACTTGCCCCCGATAGCGGACATTCTCACTCGCGTTTTCACGTTCGCTAAGTGCCAAAAGCGGGCATTGCAGCGCTCCCCACATCAGGCCGTTCGGGATAAAATTGGCTTTCTGACCCGCTCTCAATGGAGGCACCGATGACACGGCTTCTTGAAGCTGCCTTGGCGCTTTGGCGGTCCGTGACTACATCCCGACACGATCGCCAGATCGCGGACTACACGAAGGCTATCGCGCTCGACCCGAATAACGCCAGGGCTTACTACGACCGGGGCGAGGTCTACAACTTCAGGCGCGACTATGAACATGCCATTGCCGACTACACCACGGCCATAGAACTCGAGCCGAAACTTGCCGTCGCCTATCACAACCGGGGCGGCATCTACACACAGAAGGGAGACTATGACCGCGCCATCGCCGACTACGACAAGGCCATCGCACTCGACTCAGATGATAGCACCTATTGCGCGCGGGGCGACGCCTACAAAGAGAAGGGCGAACTTCGCCGCGCTATCGCGGACTACACGAAGGCTATCGCGCTCGACTTGGATAATGCATCCGCCTTTTACGCACGCGGCAATGCTTACTACGAGAAAAGGGAAGTTGATCGAGCCATTGCCGACTACACCAAGGCCATAGAAATCGACCCACGTTTTGCCGCCGCCTATACCCGCCGAGCCCACGCCTACCACGTTAAGCAGGGATGGCACCATGCTGTCGCCGACTGGACTCAGGCCATAGCACTCTATACCCAGGCTATCAGGACCGGACCGACTTCCGGGGCCGCCTACCGATTGCGGGGCAACGTCTACAACGAGAAAGGCGACATTGATCTCGCGATCTCTGATTGGAGCAGGGCTATCGCACTCGACCCGCATGATGCCAAGGCCTACACCAGTCGGGGCCATGCCTACAGCATTAGGGGGGAAGGCGACCGCGCCATGGCCGACTGGACCCAGGCCATCTCACTCAACCCAAATAACCTCTCAGCCTACGCACGTCGAGCCTCTGCCCACCGGGAGAGGGGTGACTATGACCGAGCCATTGCCGACCTTGATAAGGTCATCTCGCTGACCCCGGGAGATCCGGATGCTTACGCGTCGCGAGCCTCCATCTACCAGGAAAAGGCTGAGTATGACCGAGCCACCGATGACTTTACCAAAGCCCTCGAGATCAATCCCAATGATGACACCAATTATGGTGGACGCGCCTACGCCTACCAGGGGAAGCGCGACTATGACCGAGCCATCGCCGACCACGACAAGGCCATCGCGCTCGATCCGTCCGATGAAACCTATTACACGGGACGGGGCTGTGCCCACGAGAAGAAGGGCAGCAAAGAGAAGGCCATCGCGGATTATCGAAAGGCGCTTGAGATAGACCCGTCATCCCAAGAAGCGAAGGACGGCCTCAAGCGCCTGGGAGTGACGCCATAGACAGGATCGCGTCCGCACAAGGCCCCGTCTCTGGTAACTGAGCGCCCAACTCCAACTTACAAATTGGTACTGCCTAGAGGTTCAGGCTTAGGCACAAAGCGGACATGATCAGAGCCGCAGCGATGTCTGCTCCGTACCAGTGATCGGCCCCCCTCAGGTGGTCCAGTTCCAATGTTAGTTTAATGGTGACCTCGG
>CAZUKP010000146.1:0-5692 GCA_964620915.1 uncultured Hyphomicrobium sp.
CGGACGAAACAGCAGATGTTGTCTGCGCATTCTCAAAGCGCGACCCACGTGTTAGGCTCATTCGCACCGAGGAAAATCGCGGAAGCTATGTTGCACGTAACATCGCGCTGTTAGAGGCGTCAGGCGAGTTTGTCACCACACATGATGCCGATGATTGGTCTCATCCTAACAAACTGGAGACGCAGGCACGGCATTTAATATGCAACCCCGGTGTTGCCGCAAACATGTCTCAGCAAGCGCGATCTACGAGCGGATTAGCTTTTCATAGGCGCGGTAGCCCTGGCTTCTACATTTTTGACAATATGTCGTCGCTGATGTTTCGCCGGGAGCCAGTCATGGCCAAGCTCGGTTCTTGGGACTCCGTGCGCTTCGGAGCCGACTCTGAGTTCATCGAGCGCATCCGCTTGACCTTTGGTCGTGCATCGGTGCCGAGCTTGTCCGGAGCGGGCCCCTTGTCCTTCCAGCGGCAGTCCGAAACCTCATTGACCGGCAGCAGTGCCTTCGGATTTCACGGGTTCTTCATGGGAGCCCGTCTCGCCTACCACCAGGCATCCCGTCGGTATCATCGGGAGGGCGGAAAGCTTCGCTACGAATTCCCACAAACAACACGTCTCTTTGCGGTTCCCGAACCGATGTGGCCGATGCGTGAGGTCGCCAAGGGCGAGCGGCGGGTTTTCGACGTCGTATTCGCCTCGGACTTTCGGATTCCGGGGCAAGTCACGGCACGCAACGTGGAGCACGTGAAAGAAGAACGTCAGCAGGGGCGCCGCGTCGGACTGATTCAAATGGCGTCTTATGACTTCGATCCGGCTGGCCAGATTCTTCCAGTATTCCGCCAGCTGGAAGATTGCGGAGAGGTTCAATTCATCGTCGCCGGTGAGTACATTTCCTGCGAGCGCTTGGTGATATTGCACGCGCCCGTGCTCGAGGTGTTCCAACGCTTCGTCCCGGACGTCGAGGCCGATCAGGTGGAAGTGCTCGCTTACGAAGTCCCCGCCGCAAAAAGCGATGAGGCCCTGAAAGCGTGGTTGGACGCCTGTCAGGAGAACGCGACACTCCATTTTAACAGGCACGCGGTGTGGACCACGGCGCACCCGCGGCTTATCCCGCTAGTGGCGGACAAAGCCCTAGAGGATGATCTCGGTTGAGGTCTAACGCGAATCTTGCTGCGAAGGCTAAGCATCGCTAGGGGAGTCCGGGGCAACGAAGACGGCGACAAAGCGGCCATACAACTATGTTGTCGATTGAGTTTAACATTTCGCGTCCGCGCTACGGCGGCGATGATCTCGTTGGGCTCGGCGGTCAAGGAGCCGCGGCGCTGCAGGGCTACGGTTGACCTTGCCGTTAAGGGCCGCGACCAGTAGTGCCGTCCCCCTGAAGTTGTGAGGCATGGTGCGGTGAGCCAAAGCTCCCGATGTTCCAAAAGGGCCTCACACCATCGTGAGGATAAAACAGCGGCTTCGCTTCGTACGGAGATTCCGGAAGCCCGGTAGAATTGAGCTCCTCAATCCGATCGCAGGCCGCAAACCAGATCGGTAGGAGGCGGTCCTGGTCAAAGGCATCTATTTGTGGGAAGGGCCAGGAGCTCTGCGTCAAACTGACGAACCAGCGGACCCCTCTATCGAGGTTGCCGCCCCAAAGGTTCACGTTCCATCGCATCGCGAGCTCAGAAAGATTGATCCAACTTTGGAGATTAAAGCAACAATAATGCTGCGTCGCTTTGCGGTGAAGTTCGTGGGGCTGTGAGCCGTCAGCTGCGAACTGAGACGCTATCCTTGACTGCGCTCGGGCAAGTGTTTCGTACAGGGTCTCTTTTCGGCCCAAAAAAGAAGCGATGGCGGCTACTTGCAAATCATAACAGGTGCCGTGGTTATTCGCCGCTGCTCGCTCCTTTCTACCTTGTTTGGAGTTCAAGAGCCAAGACAGATATGCGTCTAGCCACGAAGAAAATGCTTCGACTTCTTTCTGGCTGACATTTCCTGAACGCTCTAGGATACGAATCGCATCGAGGTAGAAGTACAGGTCCTTCATCTCGATGATGCCTGATGAGTATCCAAAATTGCCATTGTGGCCTGCACGAACCTGGCTGTAGAGCAAGTGTGGATTCATGCGGCTCTCTTCGACTATAAAAAATCTCCTAAAGATCTTGGCGGCGTGGTCGGCGAATGCTGGATTGCCTGTGAGCTGCCACGCCATTGCTAGAGTAAATGAGTCATCAAAGACACGCTGGAGGCGGCTACGATCATATTTGTCGCTCTCAGGTTCGAACAAGCCAGTACCGGGTATCCGCTCGCCATCTCTTCGGACGTATGGGAGCCCGTCCGCGGTATCGGGATTGGGCCACCAGTAAGGCGCCGGATGCCAGTAGTCTTGTGAACACCCACTCGGCGGAAGGGTTGTCTTGTCGATCACCGAATAGGGTCCACGACTTAAGGCGTTCTTAGCGGTTTGCTCTAACCGATCAATCAAATGCGAGACATTCGGGTCGGTAGATCGCTTTTCCTGATCCAAGACCGATTCTCTGACGCTTACCAAACTTTGTCTCGTTGCACCGCCTACTGAGGCATCGAGCTCCTGAAGTGTTGAGAGAATGGCGCTTGTGCGCGCGGTCCAACGCTGGTCTGCACCTTGCTGGTCCTCCTCATCTGCCAACGCTGAGGATAGGCGAGCAACCCAGCCGGCGACTCCGAACTGTCGTGCCACTTCGGACAGATCGCGCCGCGGCAGATCCCACGAATCGTCCTCGTGGTGGTCCCATTGGCCAGCGACCTGGAGCCTCTGGAGTAGCTCGACCTTCGAGCGCCAACCGTAAGAAAAGTCCTCGTCGAAACTTTCAACAGCATCCTTCCGGAACAGGAGCTGCGGCTCATCGCTCAAGTTAGGCGCAACTTCCTCCGATAGGAAGTCTTCGTTCGAGCTGACGCGTGTCATTGGCACCACAAAATACTTGAAGTATGACTTGTGCTGAACGTCTGAGATGAATTGATGCCAACCTCGTTTCGTAAAGAAGCAGTCCCCATCGAATGGAAGAACCCATTTTGCTAGGCCGCGCCCCTCACGAAGTGCTAAGTTTTTTGCTGCGTTGTTGTGCATGACGTAGTTGGCCTTCAAGCGATAGAGACTTAACATCAAGCGCTGGCGTTCGGACACGCTCAAGAGGTCCGTTGTCACGCCAGTCAAAAAATCTGGTTCCGGCAGAGATTGTAGGTCAAAACCGATCTTTGCGTATTCTGTGCGGTCAAATGGTACTACCGTATAGATCGCACCGAATCGCTCCAGAAGAGCGACTAATTTTTGCTCCTCGTCTTGGTCAAAAATTCTGTTGACCAAGTAGCGCTTTTGGCAATTTTGAAGCGGCTCCTCGTGCTCGAGAATGAACTGAAGATTTGTTCGCGACTGTCCCGTTATGGGCTTTGAACACAGGTCGTTTCCGACGATTCGGTAGAGGACGAAGGTGTCTCGTTCTGCCTGCAGTCCACTTTGTTTCGACTCCCGCTTGAGAGCCCGCACCTCGCTAAAGGTCAATGCCTTCTGAAAGAAGCGAGATGCGTTGCGGCTTAGGCAATTGCTTCGAGAAAACCAACGCACTATGCATCCTTTGATTTGCAATCTGCCGATTCCACATCCATTGGTACAAAGTACTCGGCAGCAAGGGGCCGCAATTCGTCAAGCGAAGCGAGTCCGTAAAAACCCGAACGGAATCGCTCGCGAAAGGTGGCCTTATCCTCTGGAACAGTTTCCCGAAACTGCTTATCGGCATCAATTTCCATCAAGACGCAGTTTGGATCGTAAACAAACTGATCTTTAACGCGGGCTATGACCGTGAGCTCGTTATCCGCCTTGTGTGCTTTGTAAGCTGGGAAAAGGATGGGTCCCCCGTAAAGCTGGTTCACCCAGCTTAAACGCACCAACCCAAAAGCGGCGACGCGACCTCGCCACTTTCCGCAGTTGAAGGCAAGCAGGCCGCGGTTAGTCTCCTCAAGACGCGCGTGTGCACTTCGGAGCCAGTCAACTCCTGGAAAAGCATCCTCCGCAACGTAGGCCAGATATCGAACGCGCAACTGAGCGGCGGTGTCGTTCAGGGTCTTAATGAAGCCCTGTCGGACCGTGTCCTCCACAATAAAAATCGTTGTCGGCATCCCCGCCCTCTTCAACAGGACTTCCGCGGCTTCGGTGGCCTTCGCGACATTCAGGCTTGGCATAACAATGGCGACACCGTCGGGGTCGCTATGTGACAGGCGGTGCAATTCCTCTACGCGTGTTGTTTTGATCAGCGCATCCATAGTGAGACTACTTTCTTTCAGCAACACCGTTGCACATGATGACGGCCGGCGTCTGCCGGTGCGTCAACTCGCACGACGGAGAAGCGAAACAGCACCAAAATTTAAGTAAACGGTTGATAGAGCCCATGGCAAATCTCCTTTACGCACACGCCGTTGTGATTTGTACGGCCTATAGGCAAAAACACGCCTACGAGGGGATCTTGTCTGCAAGAAAGTTTGGCTGGCTCCTTCGGTGCCGATTCATGGCCCGCCGACCGCGCTAGAGCCCGGAATTCCAAATCGAATCGGACGGCGCAATGGGTTCTTGCGGCTCCCAGCCGCAGGCTCTAGAGAGTAGTCACAGCATGCTATAGTACAGGCATTTATGGGGAGTTTGCCGTGAAGATTTGCATGATTGGTGCGGGCTATGTGGGTCTCGTATCGGCCGCCTGTTTCGCTGACTTCGGCTGGAACACTATTTGCGTCGACAAGGACAATGATCGCGTCGAGGGGCTGAAGAAGGGCCAAATTCCTATATACGAGCCCGGCCTCGACGATCTCGTCGAGAGGAACGTAGCCGCCGGCCGCATGCACTTCACTAGGTCGCTCGAGGAAGGCGTGCGGGGTGCCGATGTGATCTTTCTCGCCGTCGGCACGCCGATGCGTCGTGGCGACGGTTACGCCGACCTGAGTTACGTATACGCCGCCGCCGAGGGGCTCGCACAGCATGTCGGTCCAGAGGTCGTCGTCACCACAAAATCCACCGTGCCGGTCGGTACCAGCCGGGAGATCGAACGGCGGTTGCGTGCTCTGCGCCCCGATGTCGAGTTCGCGGTTTGCTCGAACCCCGAGTTTTTGCGGGAGGGCTCTGCCATCCGCGACTTCACTCACCCCGATCGCGTACTCATTGGTGTTGACAGTCCGCGCGGTCGAGAGGTCATGGCGCGGCTATACGAGCCGTTGGCTCTGCGCAACGCGCCAATAGTTTTCACGACCCGCGAGTCCGCCGAACTTGCCAAATATGCCGCCAACGCTTTCCTAGCAATGAAGATCACGTTCATCAACGAAATTGCGGACCTTTGTGAAAGGGTGGGCGCGGATGTCAGCGAAGTGGCTAATGCCATGGGCGCTGACGGAAGAATTGGTCCAAAGTTTCTGCACGCCGGCCCGGGTTACGGAGGTTCGTGTTTTCCCAAGGACGTCAATGCGCTCATCCGTACGGCGCGAGAGGCGCGCTCGCCCGTCACGCTCGTCGAGCAGGTCGACAAGGTGAACACCGAACGAAAGATAGCGATGGCTCAGCGGATCGAAGAGGCCGCTGGTGGCTCGGTGCGTGATAAGGTTATTGCTGTTCTTGGCGTGACCTTTAAGCCAAACACCGACGATATGCGTGAGGCGCCGAGCCTCGTGATCATTCCGATCCTCCAGGC